>JBMOFP010000164.1:0-13749 GCA_049318805.1 Bradymonadia bacterium | reverse complement strand
GGGGCGGGGCCGGCGCGGCGGGAGGCGCGGGGGGCGCCGGCGGCATGGGTGGGCGGAGGCCGGGCCCGAGCAGAACGGGGACCTGGCGTTCGCCTTGACCGAGCAGCACAGGAGGCGCCACGAGGTCGTCGGCGCCCTCGACCTGTCCCTCGTCCACACCCAGGAAGATGGGCGGATCAAGGCGGGGCGTACGGCTCACCTGCACCCCGCCGAGCGACTCGGGCGACGGCAGAAAGACCTGCGGCTGGGGCGGCTGCGGCGCGAATCGCAGCACGAAGACGCGCCAAGCCGCGCGGTCCTCGGCGCTCATCTCGAAACGGATGCCGATGCCCTTCTCGCGTTCGTCCAGGCTGTCGACGGCGCGGGCGACATGCCCTTCGATGGCGAAGGTCTCGCCGCTCTGAGGGTGAACCAACCGTAGATTCACCCGACTGCCCACGGGGATGAGCGTCGGGCTCAGCACGAACGTGCCCCCTTCGCTGATGTCCCGCAGCTCGAAGTCCTGAAGCGCCTCGACCCCCTCCGGCCGCAGGGTGACGTTGAACTTCGCGGGCCGACGCACGTGCGCCCGCTTCGTGGCGTCATAGCCGGCGCCGACTGGGGGCGGCGTAGAGTCCGCGGCAAGCGCCGGCGGCACGGGGCGCACGCCGGTCGTGGAAGGCGCGATGCGTGGCGGGGGCGGGGGCGAGGGCGGGGGCGGGGGCGGAGGCGGGGGCGGAAGCGCGATGGCGGTGGCGGGCCGCGGCAGCGTCGGGGTCGCCCCGACCTGCGAGCTCCGCGTAGACGCGGGCAGAGGGGTCGGCGTGGCGGCCGCTGGCCGCGGCACACCGACGAGGGTCCGTTGCTGCTCCAGCGACGGCGGCAGCGGCGACCCGCCCAGCGGCCCACGGGGCGGCGCCTTGAGGCCCTGTTCCGACCACCCCTTCACGTGTCGGATGATCGATACCCACCGCGCCTCGGTCGCGCGGTCGTTGCCGAAGAGCGACACGCCGATGCCGGGCGGCCGTTGGGCCGTCGCCGCTTGGGGCGGCACGCAGCGGGCCACGATGCCCATCAGCTCGACCGCCTCGCCGTTCCTCGGATCCGTCACGGTGAACTTCAGGAGCTGGTTCGTCGCGCGCTCTTCATCGGTGCGCACGAAGACACCGTGGAAGCTCACGTCTTCGGTCGTTGTCGGTGTGCCCTTCCAAGCGCCCTTGAGCAGGACGTCCAGGCGGAACACGAATCGCTGAGATCGTCTGAAGTTGGCCAAGGGCTTCGTAGACTCGCGGGCTGCAGTGGGTCGAAGAGTGGCACGCTCTTTGCGTAGCGCATCGCCGACACCGAGGCAGCGGAAAGATACCCCCGAAGGTCGGCCATGGAAAGGCCGCTCCTTCGTAGGGGTACCCCGGCTGCGCTCGGTCCCGGAGTCGAGGCCATGGCCCAGTCGTCACACACACACCCCGCGGGCACGAAGCTGACGGTCTCTCGCGCGCTGCGGCCCGAGCCCGCCATCGCGCCGGCGCGTACGGTCCGAGACGTCAAGCCGTATCAGGCGGTCTCGTCCCTCGAAGCCATCGACAGCCGGCCGGACCAGGTCCCGCTGAAGCTCGACTGGAACGAGTCCACGGTGCCGCCGTCGCCGAAGGTGCTCGAGGCGATTCAGGCGTTTTTGGGGAACGCCCACCACCTCAACTGGTACCCGGTTCTCAACAGTACCAACCTGATCGAGCGTCTGGAGAAGCACCTCGGGCTGTCGGGGGACCAACTCCTGATCACCAACGGGAGCGACGACGCCCTCGACACGATCTGCACGACGTATCTGGACCCGGGTGACACGGTTCTGGTGCCCTCACCGACGTATACGCACTTTCTGGTGTTCGCTCAGACGCGTGGGGCCGTGATTCAGCCTCACTACGGGCCGGACGCGTTCGAGTCGTGCATCGAGCAGCTCGTCGAGGCCGCTCATCGAACCCGGCCGCGACTCCTGTACCTCGTGAACCCGAACAACCCGACCGGGGTGCTCTACACCCGCGACGAGGTGGCCACCCTCTTGGCCGCATGCCCAGGCACGCTGGTCATCGTGGATGAAGCCTACTCCGAATTCGCCGGGTCCTCGTGCATCGATCTGCTGCATACGTACCCCAACCTGGTGATCACCCGGACCTTCTCGAAGGCCTACGGGATCGCCGGTCTCCGGATCGGCTACGCCATGGCCGCGCCGGGGGTGATCCTCGACCTCCGGCGGGTCTTCAACCCCAAGAGCGTCAACGTGCTCGCGCAGATCGGGGCGATGGCGGCGCTCGAGGACCAGGCCTATCTGCGCTGGTACCTGGGCGAGGTCGAGGCCAGCAAACGGCTGCTGCCGCCCTTTTTCGCGGCCCGCGGCCTGCCTTTCCGGCCGACGCCCGCGAACTACTTCCTCGTTCAGTTCGACCAGGCGCCCTGGGTGGTGAAGCGCCTCCAGGAAGAGGGCGTCTACGTCCGTGACCGTTCGGGCATGAACCAGCTTGCGGGATGGGTGAGATTCTCGTTGGGTACGGTCGAGCAGACACGCGATCTGCTCGATCGAATCGACCGAGTGCTTGAAGTCTAGTCGCCGCCTTGCCGACAATGGCGGGCCGTTTACTTTCCCGGGGGCTGTTCATGTACGGGTTCTCTCTCCGCGGCCTCGCCGCCGTTGCCGCTCTCTTTGTCGTCGGGGCCTGCTCCGACGATGCGCCCAAGTCGAAGGCCACGGTCGTCGCCGACATGGGCCCCGGACCCATCACGCCGGGGACTCAGGCCCCTGACATGGGCACCGACACCCCGCCGCCGCCGGTCGGCTCCACGACGCTGGAGCTCGTCGGTCCGCGGGAGCGGCTCGTCGGCTACAACACCCGGACCGAGATCAGCGTGCGCTACCTCGAGGAGGGCGCGCCCCGCGCGAACGACACGGTCAGCGCGAAGATGTACGACGACTCGGGCAACGACGTGACCGCGGGGGGCCTCGTCGGCACCGCACTCGTCGCTTCCAGCGCCCGTTCCGCCGCCGACGGCACCGCGGTCTTCCAGATCGCCGCGGGCAATGCGGACACGCACTTCCGGATCTACTTCAAGGCGCCGGGCATCGAAGATGCGGCGCGCCCCTCGGTGGACATCACCGTCAGCGCGGCCTCCTCGGGCGACCTCGTGGTGAAGGCGATCTACATCCCGTCGGGTCAGCCGATGGGGGGTCGGTACAGCTTCCGCGACATCGGCAAGGCCCGCGTCGCGATCTTCAACACCGACAACTGCGACATGCTCCGGGGCATGGCCGCGGACCTTCGGGGCGCCTATCTGCAGCTCCCCGACATCATGCCCTTCGACAGCTTCTCGAACGAGTCGCGGGCCAACGAGCTCGACGCCGGCGCGACCTTCAGCGTGGCGGTACAGGCGCTCAATCGTGAGGACAACGTGCTCGCCTTCGGCTGCGCGAGCGGCGTCACCATCACCGGCGGCGCCCCGACGACGGTCGACGTTCCGGTCACCGACCTGCCCCTGCAGTACAAGGGCCGCTTCGACGTCGTGAACAAGTTCGACCTGACGGACATGCTCTCGAACTCCGGCGTCTCGGAGCTCGAGACCGTCGACCAGGTGCTCGAGATCATCGGCATCATCGGCAACGCCGACGGCGACCGCGGCAACGCGATCATCGACCTGTTCTGCGACGTCGCGAACCTCGACGAGGGCATCTGCACGATCGTGCAGACCGTCGGTGGGCGCGTCATCGACGGGCTCATCGAGGAGTTCGTGCCGGCCGAGGTGCTGAACATCCTGAACATCGTGGGTGACATCTACAACATCGTCTCGGAGCTCACCGTCGTCGGGCAGATCGAGTTCACCGCCGGCACACCCGACATGAATGGCGACCTGCCGGTCACCGACAATCGCTGGAACCGGTTCCAGTTCAACTGGCGGTCCGGCTGCCCCGAGCCCGATCCGGCCGACTGCGTGCGCTCCTTCGCCATCGGGCCCGAGGCGAACTCGCGGCCGATCAACGGGCAGTTCACGGCGAAGCTCGTCGGCGTGCAGCTCCAGATTCCGGAGCACAGCTTCACCGTCGAGTACGGCACGATCCTGCTCGCGGTCACTCAGGATTGGATCATCCCCGCGATCCTCGGCGAGCCGGGCCCCGTCGACCTCGAGGAAGTGCTCGGGCGACTGCTGCCCTGCGACGTCATCAACGAGTCCATCGGCGGCGGCACGATGTTCTGCGAGAGCGTGCTCGTGGCGGCGCTCAGCGACCTCATCACCGACCAGATCTCGCGGCTCGACGTGAACGTGAATCAGTTCACGCTGCAGGGCACGTGCGATCCGAAGGACACGGACGGCGACCTCAACATCGACCTGCTGGACAACGGCGTGTGGACCGGCACGATCGCGTTCACGGACAACGCGCGCATCCCGTTCCGCGGCTGCTTCAAGGGCTGCCGTGAGGTCATCGACGTCGAGTGCCAGGAAGAGCTCACCGAGTGTGAGATCCCCGCGGCGCCCTGAGCCTCGGCTCAGCCTCGGGTCGGCTCCCACTGCGCGTTGCGCAGGAAGCTCGAGTTCAAGTACTCGCGCTCGACCACCGTGGCCATCTCCTCCACGTCGCGGAAGCGGTCCCAGTCGACCCGGATGACCGGCACGGTGCGCGCGATCTCCTCGATGAAGCGCTCGTACTCGGCGTGCAGCGCCGTGAGGTACTCGAGCGTCACGCCGCTCTCCACGTCGCGCGTGCGCAGGCGGACCCGCTCGAGGCTGCGCTCCGGGGAGACGTCCAGGTAGATGACCAGGCTCGGACGGCACATGAAGTTGCTCATGTGCCGGAAGAGCGCGACGTAGGTCTGGTAGTCGCGCGCCTCCATGAGGTCGAGGTTCACGAGGGTCTTCGCGAAGACCGCGTCCTCGTAGATCGTGCGGTCCTGAACGCCGCCGCCGCCACGCCAGATGATCTCCTGGTGTTGCTGGAACCGGCGATTGAGCAGATAGATCTGCGTCGCGAAGCTGTAGCGCTTCGTATCGCGGTAGAAGTCGGCGAGGTACTCGTTGTCCGCCACGGGTTCGTAGTAGACCGGGAGGCCGAGGTGCTCGCCGAGCGCGCGCGCGAGGGTGCTCTTGCCCGCGCCGATCATGCCCGCGATGCCGATGAAGAGGTCGCTGAGGGGCTGCGAGGGGTTCATGGGGTGCCTTTATCACGAAATTGACGGGGCGCTCGCCGAACCACAGAATCCGGCCCGGATGCGCTTGCTTTTCCGAAGGCTGCCGGTGCTGCTGTTCTTGCTCCTCACCGTGGGGTGCGGCGCACAGCAGCGTTTGGAGCAGCAACTCGTCGACCAGCGCGGCCGCCTTCAGACTCTGACCGAAGCCTACGAGGCGCAGAACAAGCGCGTCGAGGCCCTTCGAGAGCGGGTCGAGCTCCTCGAGGACGAGTTGGAGACCGCGCGGTTGGCGGCGACTCCGCGTCCCTTGCCCGTGGTGCGATTGAAGCCCGAGGGAGCGCCTGCCGATGAAGAGGCGGGCGAGGCCCGGGACGAGGGCGGGGGCGAGGGAGGCACGGTGATCACGCAGGCCGACGTCGAGGCCCTGGGGACCGGCGGCGACCGGCGGCTCCCGGTCGAGCCCCCGGAGAACGCCGCAGCCGCGGGGAACATCGGCGTGAGCCAGGTGCCCACGCCCGCGGCCACGGCCCAGGCCGCCGATCGCGCACCGGACCCGGAGCCCATCGCAGCCTATCGCGCCGCCTGGAACCAGCTCAAGGCCGGGGACGTGCCGGCCGCGATCGCGGGCTTCTCCCGATTCGCCGAGAAGTGGCCCAGTCACAGCTATACCGACAACGCGCTCTACCTGGTCGGTGAGGCGCGGCTCGGTCGCGCCGAGGCCGCGGGCGCGCTGCAGGCGTTCCGCCGGGTCGTCGACGAGCACCCGGGTGGCAATAAGGTGCCCGACGCCCTGTACATGATTGGTGTCACGCTCGACCGCATGGGGCGAGCCGCCGAGAGCCGCGAGACCCTCTCGCGCCTCGTTTCGATGTACCCCGAGACCGACGCCGCGCGACGAGCCCGAGAGGCTCTGCGCGGCCGAGCCCTGTGAGGTCGGCATGACGAACCGTACGCTGCGCACATTGGTCGAGGCCGTTTCGGTCGCTGGACTCGTCTTCGGCGGAGCCGCTTCGGCCCAGTCCGTCGACGTGGGCGGGCAGCGTGTCGTGCCCGAGGAGTACGTGGTCGAAGAGGGCGACACCCTCTGGGACCTGTGCGAGGAGTTCTTCGCGGAGCCTTGGCGGTGGGCCAACGTGTGGGCGTTGAACCCCCATGTGACGAACCCCCACTGGATCTACCCGGGCGACATTCTCCGCCTCCGCGCCGCGGCGGGCGAGGAACTCCGGCCGGGTGAGCCGTTGAAGTTCGTGAGCTACACGGTCGGGAGCGCGAACGCGGCGCAGGTGAGCCTGAACGAGGGTTTCATCGTCGAGCGGGACCTGCCGAAGGTGGGCACGGTCGACTACAGCACGGAAGAGAAGCGCTACCTCGCGTCCGGCGACCCGATCTACATGACCTTCCCCAAGCTCGAAGAGGTCCGCATCGGGCAGCAGTACAGCATCTACCGGGTGCTCAAAGACGTGGAGCATCCGCGCTCCGGCGAGCTGGTGGGGCAGAAGGTGCAGGTGCTCGGCATCGCCGAGGTCGAGCGCGTGGACGAGCACACGGCGACGGGCCGGGTGCTCCGATCGTTCAGCGAGATCGAGCGGGGTGACAAGCTCACGCCGCTGCTCAACCACTACCAGGTCGTCTCGCCGCGTCAGAACCTCATCGACATGCGCGGCGTCATCGTGGACTCCTTCCGCGAGGTCGCGGAGCTCGGTCAGTTCCACATCGCGTTCATCGACAAGGGCTCGAAGGACGGCGTTCAGGCCGGCAATCGGCTCTTTGTGCTCCGACGCGGAGATGGTCGCCTCGAGGTCGAGGAGGAAGCCGTGGAGAAGCTCCCGTGGGAGCAGGTGGGCGAGGTCATGGTGATGGAGACGCAGGAGCGCAACAGCACCGTCATCATCACCCGCTCGCTCAGCGAGCTGCACGTCGGCGACGTCGTCGAGATGCAGCGCAACTACTGAGGGTCTCGCTGAGCCGGTGACGCGCTTTCTGTCGTTGACGCCGAGCGAGCGCGTCCTTGTGGCGAGCCTTTGCCCCGGGGTGGGCTCTGGCCCGGTCGTGGCGGCGCTGGCGGCCCTGCCCGCCGACGCCGATCCCGCCGTGTGGACCTCGCCGCCGGGCCTGCCGCGGCGGGCCGCGGCGGCGCTCTTCGACTTCGTCAGTGGCACGACCTGGATCGAGGCGCTGGACGCCGAGCGCGCGGCGCTCGACGCACTGTCCGCCTACGTGCTCACGCCGCTCGACCCCGACTGGCCCGAAGCGGTCCCGCCGAATGGCGTCCTCCGCGTGCGGGGGCGTTTGCCCGCTGGACCCCGCGTGGCCGTGGTCGGTACACGCAAGCCCGACCGGTACGGGCGCGACGTGACCAAGCGCATCGTCGAGACGGCGGCCCGCGCCGGAGTGCCCGTGGTCTCCGGCGGTGCGTTGGGCGTCGATGCGGTCGCGCATCAAGCCGCGCTGGAGCGGGGTCTCAGCACCGTCGTCGTACTCGGCTCCGGTCACGCGCACCCCGCGCCGCCGAGCCACGTGCCCCTCTTCGACCGGGTCGCGACCCTGGGCGCCGTGGTGAGCGCGTACCCCTGCGCGGTGCCGCCCGCGCCGTGGACGTTCCCGGCTCGAAACGCGTGGATCGCCGCCCTCTCGGCCTCGACCGTCGTCGTGCAGGCTGGGGCCGACTCGGGCGCCCTGCACACCGCCACGGCGGCGCGGGCGCTCGGACGCGACGTCTGGGCGGTCCCGGGGCCCATCGACAGCCCTCTCCACGTCGGGTGTCACCGATTGATCGGCGACGGTGCGCGCCTACTGCCATCCCCCGATGCGTGGCTCGAGGCCCCGGCATTCCCGGAACGCGGGGTTGACAAATCGTCCGGCGCGCGCAGCATTCCGCGTTCGTCCCCGTCGGGTCCCCACCACGAACCTCTCATCGGGCTCGGGCTGTGGCGCGCCGCCGGTGCCGAGCCGGAGCTGCTCGCGGTCCTCGCCGCGGAGGCCGGTCTCGACATCGCCGAAGCCGCCTCGGTCGCGCTGATGCTCGAACTCGAAGGGTTCTTCGTTGCCTCGCCGGGGGGCCGCTACGCGCGGTCTCGCCCGATCGAATGACCCGAACGGTTCTGCAGGAAGCGCCACGCCATGCCCAAAGCCCTCGTCATCGTCGAGTCTCCGGCCAAGGCCAAGACCATTGCGAAGTACCTGGGCAAGGACTTCGACGTGAAGGCCAGCGTCGGCCACATCAAGGACCTGCCGAAGTCCCAGATGGGGGTCGACCTCGAGAACAACTTCGAGCCCCACTACGAGGTCATCGACGGCAAGGGCAAGGTCGTCACGGACCTGCGTAAGGCCTCCAAGGAGGTCGACGTCATCTACCTGGCGCCCGACCCCGACCGCGAGGGTGAGGCCATCGCCTGGCACATCTACGACGAGATCAAGAAGTCGAAGAAGCCGGTCTTCCGCGTGCTCTTCAACGAGATCACGCAACGGGGCGTGACCCACGCCATCGCTCATCCCCAGGCCCTCAACGAGAAGCTCTACGAAGCCCAGCAGGCGCGCCGGATTCTCGACCGGATCGTGGGCTACCAGATCAGCCCTCTGCTCTGGGACAAGGTGAAGCGCGGGCTGTCCGCCGGCCGCGTGCAGTCCGTGGCGGTGCGCCTCGTCGTCGAGCGGGAGCGTGCCATCCGGGCGTTCAAGCCCGAGGAGTACTGGCACATCGAGGCCGAGCTGAACGCGGCCCTGCCGCCTCGGTTTCGGGCGCGCTTGAGCAAGGTGGACGCCAAGAAGGCGGACGTGCGCACGGGCGTCGAGGCCACCGAGGTCCGCGACGGCCTCGAGGGCGCGTCGTATGTGGTGCGCGAGGTGCAGAAGAAGGAGCGCAAGCGCAACCCGACCGCGCCGTTCACCACCTCGAAGCTCCAGCAGGAGGCGTCCCGTCACTTCGGCTTCGCGGCCAAGCGCACCATGCAGACCGCGCAGAAGCTGTACGAGGGCATCGACCTCGACGCGGACGGTCTCGTGGGTCTCATCACCTACATGCGTACGGACTCCACGCGGATCTCCGACGACGCGATCGCGATGGTGCGGGCGTACATCGAGAAGAAGTACGGCCCGGCCGAGGTACCCGAGAAGCCGAACGTCTACAAGTCGAAGAAGAGCGCGCAGGACGCCCATGAGGCCGTGCGCCCCACCTCGATGGACTTCCCGCCGGACCGCGTGCGGAACTTCCTCACGGCCGACCAGTTCAAGCTTTACTCGCTCATCTGGAACCGATTCGTCGCCTGCCAGATGAACCCGGCCATCTACGACGCGACCGCCGTGGACATCACCGCGGGCCCGCGGTTCGAGTTCCGCGCCACAGGCAGCGTGCTGCGGTACGCGGGCTTCGAGGCGGTCTACCGTGAGCTCAAGGACGACCCCCAGTCCGACGAGAAGGAGCCCGTGGAGGAGGTCGAGGGCGACGACGCGCGCCTCCCCGCGATGCAGGTCGGCGACGCGTTGAAGCTGCACAAGCTCAACACCGAGCAGAAGTTCACCAAGCCGCCGCCGCGCTTCACCGACGCGACGTTGGTGAAGGAGCTGGAAGAGAAGGGCATCGGGCGCCCGTCGACCTACGCCAGCATCATCCAGGTGATCCTCGACAAGGAGTACACCGAGAAGGAGAAGAGCGGCCGCTTCAAGCCGACGGAGCTGGGCGAGGTCGTCACCGACCTGCTCGTGCAGAACTTCCCCGACATCCTGAACGTCGAGTTCACCGCGGAGATGGAGAACCGGCTCGACCTCGTCGAGGAGGGCTCCTTCGACTGGAAGCGCCTGCTCCACGACTTCTACGAGCCCTTCAAGCAGACCCTCGTCACGGCCAAAGCAAATATGCGGGACGTGAAGCGCGAGGAGATCCCCACGGACGTGACCTGCGACAAGTGCAACGTGCACACGATGGTCATCAAGTGGGGCAAGAACGGGCGCTTCCTGGGGTGCTCGGGCTATCCCGAGTGCAAGAACACCAAGGAGTATCGGACGAGCGAGGCCGGCGAGATCGAGATGGTCAAGGAGGAGCAGGCCGGCGTCGACTGCCCCACCTGCGCGCGCCCCATGGTCATCAAGAACGGTCGCTTCGGCCGGTTCCTGGCCTGCACGGGCTATCCCGAATGCAAGACCACGCGCCCCATCGACCTGGGCGTGACCTGCCCCGCCTGCAACAAGGGGCGGCTCGTCGAGAAGCGCAGCAAGAAGGGCCAGACCTTCTACTCGTGCAGCACCTGGCCCGAGTGCGACCACGCGCTCTGGGACCGACCGATCGCGGAGCCCTGCCAGAGCTGCGACAGCACATTCCTCGTGGAGCGGCTGAAGACCGGTCGCGGCACACGCAACAAGCCGCTCGGCATCGTGTGCCCGAAGTGCGACTGGGTGAAGCTGGCGCTGGGGGCCCCCGAGCCGCCGGCCGAAGCGGGCTGAGGCGATGGCGCACCCCGAGGCCGTCGTCACGATCGTCGGCGGTGGTCTGGCCGGGTGCGAGGTCGCCCTCCAGCTCGCGGGCCGAGGTTTGCCCGTGCGCCTGCTGGAGCAGAAGCCGCTGCGCCGGACCCCGGCGCAGACCAGCGACCACCTGGGCGAGCTCGTCTGCAGCAACTCGTTTCGCAGCGCGAACCCGGCCAACGCCATCGGTCTGCTCAAGGTCGAGATGCGGACCGTCGGCAGCGAGGTCATGCGCCTGGCCGATCTGCACGCCGTGCCCGCGGGCGACGCCCTCGCGGTGGACCGTGAGCGCTTCGCCGAGGCCATGACGGCCACGGTCGAAGGGCACCCGCTCATCGAGGTGCGTCACGAGGTCGTCGAGACCGTGCCGACCGGGCTGACGGTCATCGCGACGGGCCCGCTCACGGGCACCGAGCTGGCCGCAGACCTCGCGCAGCGCGCCGGCCGCGACTCGCTCTACTTCTACGACGCCATCGCGCCGATCATCGACGACGCGTCGATCGACTGGGACATCGTTTGGCGCCAGAGCCGGTGGGACAAAGGCGAGGGCGCGGACTACGCGAACCTGCCCCTCGACCGCGAGCAGTACCTGGCTTTTGTCCAGGCGGTGTGCGACGGCGAGAAGGTCCAGCCTCGTGCCTTCGAGGCGCCCAAGTACTTCGAAGGGTGCCTGCCCATCGAGGTCATGGCCGAGCGTGGCCCGATGACGCTCGCCTTCGGCCCCATGAAGCCCGTGGGCCTCTCGGACCCCCGCACGGGTCGGCGTCCCTACGCGGTGGTGCAGCTCCGTATGGAGAACCGCGAGGGCTCGGCCTGGAACATGGTCGGCTTCCAGACACGGCTCAAGTATCCGGAACAAAAGAGGATTTTCAGCGCGCTTCCCGGCCTCGAGCGGGCCGAGTTCCTCCGATTCGGGAGCGTGCACCGCAATACGTACATCCACGCCCCGACGGTCCTGACCGACGCGCTGCACTGGCGCGACACCCCCGACCTGTATCTGGCGGGTCAGCTCACCGGTGTAGAGGGCTATGTCGAGTCGACCGCATGCGGTCTGCTCGTCGCTTGGCAGGTCATCGCGCGGCTCCGCGGCGTCGAACTGCCGCCGCCGCCGGCCACCACCGCCTTCGGGGCGATGCGACGCCACCTGCGGGGCGACGGCCTGCTCGGGGACTACTCGCCCAGCAACCTGAACTGGAGCCTTTTCGAGGGGCTGCCCGACGAAGCACGGCGGGGCCCGAACGGTCGGAAGCTGTCCAAGGGCGACGTGCGGACGAAGCTCGTGGAGCGCGCCACGGCGGCGTTCGACGACTGGTGGCGGCGCGCATCGGACTTGCTCGGAGCGCCTCGCGAATAAGAGACTCTCGCCCGAAACGACACCCACTGATCGGGAGGGCGGCTGGATGAGGGTTGGATTCGACGCACGCATGAGCGGCCTGCCGCTGCTCTTCGCCGTGGCCCTTTCGGCCTGCGGCGGCGGTGGAGGGGATGACGCGGCCGACGGCGGCGTCGGCGCAGGTGAGGGCCCGACCGGGGGCGGCTCCGGCGGCGGGGAATGCGACGTCTCACGCCACGAGGTCGTCCGACCCTGGGCGAAGCTCGAGAGCGGCAACATCATCGGGCCGTTGGAGACGGACGGAGAGACGCTCTTCATCCAGGTCGAAGGCGCCATCGAGGCGCGACCCGTCTCGGGTGGCCCCTGGACCGAGATCTGGCGAAATCCGGAAGACATCGCGATGCCGCTCAGCTTCTGGGCGCGAGAGACGGATCTGCTGCTGTGGCAAGGCCGCAGCGGCGGCTTCTCGACGGTCCCGAAAGCCGGTGGCGCCGCGACCCCCTTGCCGCCGCTGCCCTTCGACATCGCCGGCTTGCCGAGCGTGCGGTTCATCGGCGGCTTCGACGCGGACGGCACACTCTACGCGGTCTCTGAGACTTACCTCGACGGCGAGAAGCAGCCGGGGACGCTGCATCGGATCGACCTCGCCACGGGCAGCACGACGCCGCTCGCGTTGCTCCAGCAGGTCGAAGCGACCGACGTGGCGGTGCTCGGCGACTTTGTCTTCGTGGTGGCGAGCGAGATCGACGAGGCGGAAGAGTTCGGGCCGCCGCGGTCGGTCCTCCTGCGTGTGCCGAAGGCGGGCGGCTCCGTCGAGCAGCGCTTGACCGGCTTCGAAGACCCGGCGCTGGAGAGTCTGGGCCTGAGGATGCACGGCCCTGCAGGTGGGCGCCTCTGGTTCGTGGCGACGCCGGACTACGGGGACGACATTCAGCGCTCTCTCGATGCGCGGGGTGTGTACTTCCTCGAGGGGGACGGGGAGCTGGTCGCGGCTCAGGCGGGGTACATCGTCTCGTCCGGGAGCTTTACGGGCGCGCGCGGGGCAGAGGGCGAGGCGCACCTGCACCTGATCGGCGCCTCGACCCACGACGTGGTGCGCTTGTCTTCGGCCGACGGCGCTCCCCCACGCGTCTTCTGCTCGCCCGCCCCGGGCGCGGGCATCTACGGCCTCGCCGTGGCCGGGGGGTCGCTCTACGTGAATCTCCATGACGACTCGACGTTCGAGAACGCGGTCGTCCGTGTGCCGTTGCCCTGAAGTTTGCCTGATGGGTGTCCATGTGTGACCTTGTCCGACATGGACACACTCTCAGCCTTCGAGCGTTACCTCAGCACCGAAAAGCGAGCCAGCCGCCTGACGGTCGCTGGGTATCTGCGTGACGTGCGGTTCTTCGTCGGCGCCGTCGGGGGCGACGAAGCCTTCGATCCGACCCGCGTCGAGCGTGCCCATGTGCGGGCCTGGGTCCGGGCCCTGTACGAGGAAGGCCTCGAAGCGGCTTCGATTCAGCGTCGCCTTGCCGCGGTCCGGGCGTACTTCAAGTTCCTGATCCGCTCAGGCGTTGTGACCCGAGACCCCGCGAGTCGGGTCGCGTCCCCGCGGGTTCAACGGACCCTGCCGCGTTTCCTCTCCCCGGACGACGCGGGCCGCCTCGTCGAGGCCCCGCCGCCCGCGACGCGGACCTCGGCGCGGGACCGAGCCGTGCTCGAGCTCACCTACGGGGCCGGACTCCGGGTCAGCGAGGTGACGGGCCTGGACCTTCTGGACATCGACCTCGACGGCGGCCTGGTCCGGGTGCTCGGGAAGGGCGGCAAGACACG
>JBMOFP010000163.1:0-13754 GCA_049318805.1 Bradymonadia bacterium | reverse complement strand
CGCGGCGGCCCCGCCTCAGGGCGCGATGGGCGAGCCGGACGAGCCGACGCCGAAGAGGCCCAGGTCGACCCAGCCGCGGCGGCTCACGCTGCCGGTGAAGGTCTCGTCGGACCAGCCGTTGGCGACCTTGCGGACGACCCGCACCTGCACGTTCGCGGGCGCGTTCGCGTCCAGGCCCGAGAAGAAGTTCGCGCGGATCGTGAACACACCGCTCGTGACCGACGGGTCGAGCGTGAAGGCCTCGGGGCCGTAGCCGTTGCGGTCGTCGGTGTCGATGCGGCCATAGCTCGAGCGGCGTCGCGTGCCCTCGAAGCGCGAGCCGTAGAAGGTCTGTTCGCCGGCCGAGTTCCACACGTGCAGGTCGATGTCGACCAGGGGCTTGTCCCAGGTCACCGTGACGATGAGGTTGCTCGGCGGCACCGAGGGCGCGCACCGGTCGGCGATGGTGACCAGGTTGCTCTCGTTGCCGTTGCCGACCTCCATGTCGAGGTCGAGCTGGAACTGCTGGTAGCCGCCGGTGACGACGAACTCCTGGAAGTCCCCCTTGTCGGAGTAGATCTTGCCGTTGCGCAAGGTGAGCGGGTACTCGTCGACCTTGGGCGCGAGGTCCACAGGCATGCAGTGGCTGTCGCCGTGCTGGACCCGCAGGTACGCGATCGTGTCGCCCGAGGTGTCGGCGACCTCGCCCAGGATGCGCACGACCGCGCCGTTCAGCGCGAGGGCGGCGGAGGCCTCGACGCGCGCCCCGGCGGCGCTGGCGTCGGCGAGGACCGCACCGGCGGCGTCCGTCAGGGTGAACATCGACCAGGTCGTCGCGGCGGGCGGCTGCAGCTCGTTCGGGTCCGAGGGGATGCACCGACCGCGACCGCACTCGGCGGCGGCGTCACCGCCACACGCGGCCGGGATGTCGCCGTCGGCGGTGCACTGCACGAGGCAGCGCCCGGTCACACAGAAACCACCGGCCTTGCCCTCGGCGAGGCAGTCGTCGTCGGCCACGCACTCCGCCGGCGCGCAGCGATTCTCGACGCAGAGCGGGCCCGTGGGGTTGCCGACACACTCGGAGTCGACGATGCACTCGAGCTTGCAGCGCGCCGTGTTCGAGTCACAGACCATGTTGCGCGGACCGCAGGCGTCCTCGGCACCGTCGACGCCGCACTCCGCCACGCAGGCGAGGTCGCGGCAGAAGCCGCCGCCCTTGCCCTCAGCGAGGCAGTCGTCGTCGGCGGCGCACTCCGCGGGCGCGCAGCGGTTGTTCTCACAGAGCGGGCCCGCGGCGTCGGCGCCGCAGTCGGCGTTCGAGATGCACTCGTAACGGCAGCCGCCCAGGTCTCTGTCGCAGATCTTGTTGTCGGCGTCACACTCGGTGCCGCCCTCGGTGCAGGCCGCGGCGCAGCGGCCGTGGCCCGCGGCACCGGTGCACTCGGCGAGCCCTTCGCAAGGCATCGCGTCGTTGCACTCCTCGGCTTTACAGACCTGCGTCTCGCCGTCGCAGATCTCACCGTCGGCGCACTCGTCGTGGCCGAGGCACTCCGGGCCGCACACGCCGCCGTCGCGACAGATCCACGGCGCCGTGCAGTCCTCGTTCATCACACACTCGGGGCCGCACACCCCGTCGTTGCAGGCCTGACCGGGCGTGCAGTCCGTGTTCTCGACGCACTCGGGCGCCGGGGGCGCCGGGGGCGCGGTCGGCGGGGCGATCGTCGGGGGCGCCGGGGGGGGCGGGACCGGGTCCACGTTGTCGGGCACACCCTCTTCGCCGTCCACGTCGGCCACCGGGCCACCCGCCAACACGAAGTCCGCGGTCAGCGTGACGCTGAGGTCGTCGGCGTTGGCGCCCGAGGGCTTCAGCGCGCTGGCGAGGCTCACGGTGCCGTCGTCGGCGTTCATGCCCTGAATGTCGACGGAGTACTTGTCCTTGGTGGCGACGACGATGAGGCCCTCGAGCGTCGGCAGACCCTCGATGGTGTACGTGCCGTCCGCGCCGGTGGTCCCCGTGAGGCTCTCGGGCTGGCCCTTCTCGAGGAGCGCCCCGAGGTCGACCTTCACGCTGTAGGCGGCGGGGTTGTCGAGGTTCTCAGGCTCCGGCTCCTCGGGCCGGTAGAAGGCGTTCAGGTTCTTGGCGAAGGTGTAGACCTTCACCGTCGCGCCCTCGAGGCCCGCGCCGGTCGTGTCCTTGACCGTGCCCTTCACGATGCCGCTCGACTGTGCCTGGTCGAGCGCCTCGTCGACCTTGTCACAGGCGGTCGTGACGCCGCCCAGCAGACACAGGCCCAGCGCCAGCGCCCCTTGTCGCCAAAGAAGATTCCGCATGTTTTCCTCACTCCATGGTTGATCGGCCGAGGTCCGCGAGCCCCCGGGACGCGCGGACTTGTGCCCGTATTCACTCGAAAGTGGGCGCAGAGTGACCTTCCGTGGCGCGACGGGTCAAGTGAGCCCGCGCCGCACCCAACGGCGCGTCAACCCGGCCCGAGCAGGTCGCGGGCGGCGGCCGCGGCGTCCTCGGGGCGACCGTGGACGACCCGCACGAAGAACCGCATGGCCGGGTGGCCGCGCAGCCCCGCGCGGCGTCCCTCGAGCTCCGCGGCGACGGGATCGACCGTGGGTGCGCGCCCGGCGACGAGGTCCTCGGCGACCAGCAGCGCATCGACGAGCAGCGCGAGCTGCGGCTCCCCGGCGTCGAAGGCGGCGGCGCGGACGGACGCCCGCTGGGCGCGTAGGGCGGCGCGCCGTTCGGGGGCGAGGAGGCGTTGCCGCAACGCCGGGCGCGGGTCTGCCTCGAGCGCCACGTGGCTGACGACGGAGAGTGCGCGGGCGGCACGGGCGACGTCGTCGGCGGGGTCGCCCCCGGCCTGCAACGCGGCGAGCAGCCACACTCGACCCCGACCGCACACGCGCCCGGCCTCCTCGAGGTCGACGCCTGCCTCCCCCCGCAGAAGGCGGGCGCACAGCCCGGGTGCGGGCGCCGGCGGTGCGCGCAGACCCGCCAGCGGGTCGCGGGTCCGGCCCGCGCGCGCGCCCCGGACCGCAGGCGCCTCCACATCGCTCAAGTGGGCCTCCACGTAGGCTCCCAACGCCCGTGCGGTCTCGGCGCCGAGGCCCGCCACGAAGGCATCCGGCGCTCGACAGGCCACACGGTCCTCGGCGCACAGACGCGCGGCGGCGCTGCGCCCCGCGGTGTCCCGCAGCGCGACGTCGCCAGGCTCCGTTTTCACGGCGGCCCGCGTGACCGTCCAAAGCGCCTGGGCCAGCTCGGCGTGCCCCTTCAGCTCGGCCAGCGCCGCGACCCACGCCCACGCGAGCGGCTCCAGCGTCGGCGAGACGCCGGCGATGTGGGGGGGCGGCAGCGTGCCGGGCCACGGCACGACCAGGACGGGATCCACGGCCCCCTGAGCCTGAAGCAACCGCGCAAGAGCGCCGTCGAAGGCCGAGGCGTCGCTCTCGACGCCGGAGAACCAGGCGTCCAGGAGCAGGCCCATGGAGAAGGTCCGTCGGACCTCGGGGCTCGTCGCGAGACCCAGGTCCGCATCCGTGGTGGCGCCGGCGGGGGCTTCGCGCTCCGTGGCCCCGAGGCCGGTCTCCAGAGTGCCCAGCCCCGTGCCGACGAGCGTGAACCACGGCAGAGCCTGGGTCAGCGTGACGTTCCAGATCGATTGCCCCTGCCCGCCGCGCACCCCGAGGCGCATGAGGTCCGGGCCCTCGTCGCGCAGGCGTGCGCCGCTCAGCGCGTCCTCGATGAGCCGCCGACGCTCGCCTGCAGCCCCGGGCGAACGCGCCCACGCCTGGGCGAGCTGACTGCCGGGCAGCGCGACGCCGGGGCAGGCCTCCGCGGACCCCTGCGCGGCGGCGGCCGCGGCGGCCGCGTCCCCCGCCCCCAGCAGGCCGCGAAATCGGAACGCGCGCCACACGGGCAAGTAGCCCTGCAGCGCCGTCTCCGCCGACGACTGTTCGCCCCGCTCCGCCCAACGCGCCGCGTCGGCGGGCCGGTCCGTCGCCTGCGCCAGATGCATGCCCTCCAGGGCCAGCAGCGGCCGCGCGAGGCGCCCGGGGCCGTCGCCGAGGCGCCCCCACTGGGCCTCGAGCAGCGCGCGGAACGGTTCGAGGGCCTCGGACCGCTCGGTCGGCGTCTGAGCGCGCACGGCGCGGGCGAGCACCCCGGACCGCGGCGCCACCAGCAACTTGAGTTGCTCGGCCAGCAGCCCGTCGAACGTGCCCGGCGGCGCCGTCGCCAGCCCCGCGATGAACGGCTCGAACGCGCGGGCCGCGACGTCCCCTTCGCCCAGCGCGCTCAGGTTCGCCTGTGACCCTACGGCCGCATGGGCCAGCACGGCCAACCCACCGACCAGGGGGCCGGCCGCCGCGGGCCCGTTCCCGCTGAGGCGTCCAGCGAGCCCCTCGAGCGCCCGGGTCCCGCGCGCGTAGGCTGTGCGGCCGCCGGGGGCCTCCGGGCCAGCGAGGTAGAGCGCATCGACCGCGAGCACACCCAGCGCCGCGGCCCAAAGTACGGCGTCGGGATCGCCGGCGCCGACCGAGAGTTCGTAGGCCTCCAGCGCCTCGAACGCTGCCGGGAGGTCCCCGCCCGACGCGGCGACGAAGGCCTTCTTCAGGGCCTCGCCCGACAAAGCGAGGCGCGCGTCCACGTTCGCGGGGGCGCCCGCGGCCACCGCCTCGGCGCGGGCCCAGCTCGACAGCGCGTCGATGGCCGCCGAGCCGTGGACGACGACCGCCGCGGGGTCCGCGGTCCGGGCGTGCAACCCACGCAGCACCTTCACACCGACATGCACCAGGGGTCCCCACCGCAGCAGCGCGTCCGGCCCATCCCGACGCGCTTCCGCGGCGGCGCGCTGCGCCAGAGGCAGCGCGGCGAGCTGGTCGTCGGGGCCGGCGAGCGCGGTGAAGGCTTCGTCCGCGCCGGGCCCACCGAAGGCCTCGAGCGCACGCGCGGCCGCGGTCGCCGCCCACAGCAGCGTCCCCTGGAGTTCGTCGCCCGCGGGGTTCGGTCGCGCCGCGTCCAACGCTTCGAGCGCAATCCGAGACGCAGACCGGGCGCTCGTGTCGCCCTGGAGCGTCTGCGCGAGCAAGCGCCCCGGAGAGAGCGCCGCACCGGCGAGCGCGGACCGGGTCGCCGCATCGCCCGCGACCAGGGCCGCCACGACCTCGGGCATCAGCGCTTCGGAGCGCTCGACGACCCCCGGGCCCAGCGCCTCGAAGAGCGCGACACGACGCTCGAGCGCCCCCGGACCGGTGAGCCCTTCCGCCGCGTGCAAGGTCGCCAGCGCGGCGGCGCGCGCGAGGGCGGCGCGGTCCTCGGGCCGGGCGTCCACGGCCTCGCTCGCGAAACGCACGGCCCACACACGCCGCAACAGACCCGCGCCGGGCCGAGCCATCCACGCCGTGAGCCGGGGCACGTCGTCGGCGTCCGGCGCCTGGGTGTGCGCCGCCCACAAGGTCGGCACGGCGAGCAGCGGCGCGCCGCGCTGGGCGAGCTCGGCGGCGGTCTCGCGCAGCGCCTGCGCGCGCGCCTTCGCGGGTCGAGGGTCGCCGGGTTGGCAAGGTCGCCCGCCCTGGGCCGCGAAGAGCGCGCGCATCGATTGGGCGAGCCCCTGGCGTTCACCGGTGTGGGTCGCGGGGTCGGGCAGGTCTCCCGGAACACGACCCACGACCGCCTCCGCCCCGACGAGGCCCTCGACGGCGGCCATCCACCCCTGGAGCCAAAGTGCGTCGGGGCCAGGCGGCTGTAGGGTCGGCCGAGGGACGTTGGTCGTCGGGGGTGTGTCGATCCGCACCATCGCCCAGCGCAGGAACGTGGACCACACCTGCAACGCCTCGGGCAGGGTCGACGCGGCCGCGAGGTGGGCCTCGGCCGGCGCGAACGCGCCCCGGTCGAGGGCGCGGACGCCGTCTGCGAAGTGGGCGACCGCGACCACCCGGGACGCGGCCTCTTCGACGGAGAGGCCGTCCAGCGCGACCTCGAACCGAGGCGGGCCCCCGAAGGTCACCAGCGCTCCCGTGTCGATCGTGACGCGGAGCGGCTGTCCCCACACCACGGCGCGCTCCCGAGCGGCGACCTGCGCGGCGGACTCGGCGGTCAAGGCCCGGGCTTCGTTGTAGCGCCGCTCCCTCACGGCACTCTCGTTGCCGAGCAGGGCCCGCGTGGCCGCGACCCAGGCGGGCGCGCCCTGGTCGAAGAAGACGAGGGGCGTTTCCCCCACCCGTGCGGGCGGCAGCGTGGCGGGCCAGCGCAGCCGGTCGACGAGGCCGACTCGACCCACGAGCCCGGGCGCAGCCTGGGTGTTGACCCGCACCCCGAGCAGCGCGAGGACCGTCGGCGCGACCTCTTCGAGGCGCACGAGACCCCCGCCGGTGCGCTCCGCTTGGGCGACAGGCGCGACCGGGCCCGCGAAGAGCAAAGGCACCGTGGATTCTCGAACGCCGAGACCACCCGCGAAGCGACTCGGCGGGTCCTCGCCGACCCGACGGAACTCGTGACCTCCGGCCCGGTCCGCCACGGCGACCCAATGACCCTCCGGGGTCCACGCGGCGAGGCGCTCCAGCGCGGCGGCGTCCACCTCGGTGGGCAGGTCCCCCTCGACCGTCTCCGTCGCCGCACGGAGCGGACGGGTGCGCTCCAGATCGGGATCGAAGACCTCGAACCCCGTCGCGGTGCGCCGCAGGACCACGCGGGTCGACGGCTGCAACGCGAGCCAACCGACCCGCGCCGGCGCCAGGTCGGCCACACGCACGAGCCCGCCCGTGGAGACCACCGCGTCGGGCTTCACCTCGAGGCGCCGAGCGAGCTCACCGGGCGCAAGCGCCGACACCTCGCCACGCGCGTCGGCACTGGCGAGGCCCGAGGTCACGACGAGCACCGTGCGCGACGGCTCGAAACGCGACGCCAAGAGGCGTGCGAGCTGGCGGTCGGCGTCTGCGAGGGCCTGGAGCGCCGGCCCGCGCCCTCGGGCCATCAGCGCGTCCCCCACCCCCGAGAGGCGCAGGAGCACGATGCGCGGTGGGTCGCCGCGCGTCGCGCCGATCGCCGCGAGGGCCAGATCCACGCGGCCCGCGTCGTTCATGTCGGCCCCCCCAGTCTGGGGAAAGCCGAAGACCAGCGCCCGGGGCACGACGGTCGCCAGCGTGGGTGCGCCCTCCGGCAGCGCGTCTCGTGCGTCGCGCACGCCCGTCTCCGCGGGCCCGAGGCCGGTCAGCAGGGCGGCCGCCGAAGGATCCGGCAGCCCGGGGAGCGGCAGCGTCGCTCGGAAGAGCGCGCCGGTGCGCAGCTCGGGTGTGTCGACCCCGCCGGGCGCGACGCCGCTCCATCGGGCGAGGGCCCGGTCCGCGGCCTGCGCGCTCGGCCGCGTCAGGTAACTTTCGAGCAGCTCGGGATCGAGGCCGTCGATGACGACGACCACGGCGTTGCGCGCGATGGGCGCTGTCTCCGTAGGCTGCGGGAGGCGTTCCCCCCCGCACGCCCAGAGGCCGAGCAGCGAGAGCGACCAGAGCCACGAGGCGGCGAGCCCCCTCGGACGGAAGGAAGGCGTGCGCAACTGCGTGCTCCTCATTCGACGTGGTTCTCTTGGGCGGCCGATCTCGGTCGACCTTCCCGCGTGGCGTCAGCGACCCGGCGCGGCGTCGGCGGGCGCGGCATCAGCGGCAGGCGCGGCGTCGGCGGCGGCGTCGGCGGCGGGGGCGGCGTCGGCGGGCGGCGCGGCGTCCGCGGGCGCCGCCTCACCCCCGACGGGGGGCGGCGTGCCACCTACGGGCGGCGAAGCATCCGGCGCCGGCACGCCCGCGTCGGGCTCCACAGGCTTCGGGCACTCCTTCACCACGGGCGCCGCGAGGAAGTCGACGCTCGCTCCCGTCTCACCCAACTTCGTCAGGGCGAAGGTCGAGCCCGTGCCGTCGAGGGGTGCCATGATGGGGTCGAAGACCTGTCCACCCAGTACGCCGCAGGCGAGCGACTCGCTCTGGATCGCGCCGTTGAGCTTCAAAATCGCGGTGATCGGCCGACCGCTGATCGGGTTCGCCTGTCCATCCACGGTCTGCTGCCCGAAGTCGAGTTCGAAGGTCCCGTTTTCCTTGACGGTGCCGGTGATGGTCGGGAGCACGTCCCCGATGGGGATCTTGTCGCACTCCATCTGGTACTGGCAGCGCAGCCCCTGGGCGGTCACGGAGATCGTGGCGACGTTGTCGGGCGTGGGACTGGGGTTGCGCGTCACCACCACGTCGGCCGTGAACAGCAGCGGCCTGTCCGGATCGATGAACGTGGCGATGGCCAGAAGATGAACGCCCGTCACATCGGACAGCCCACCCACGGCCGCGTCCGCCTCAGCCGCCACCGGCCGTCGCTTCACGTAATCGTCGTAGGCGGCGTCCGGATCAGGGCAGCCGACGAGGGGCAGGACCGCCAAGAGCAACGGCGCCGAACGCTTTGACACCAGGGAACGGAGCATGTTAGGGCCTTCTCTCTCTAGAACCGCCGCAGTCTGCGACGTACGCGCGCGGGGTGTCAAACAGGAACCGCGCCGCCCCGAGGAGGCCCTTCGAATGAATCTCTCGATGCGCTCCGTGGCCCGCCGGAGCCTGATCTCTTGCGTCGCTCTGGTCGGCTCGACGGCCCTGTGCTCCACGGCCCTCGCCAGCGGCTTCCTGACCGCGCGCTTCGGTGGTGAGCACGGACACCCGACCACCGACAGCCCCAGCGCCATGTACTACAACCCGGCCGGCCTCGCGCTCGGCCGCGGCACGCGCCTCAACCTGGACGGCACCTTCGCGTGGATTGCCGCCGGCTACGAGCGCACCGAGGGCAGCGACATCCGCATCCTCCCCGACGGTCAGGCCGGCTCGGGCACCCCCGCAAGCGCCGTCGACCGGAACGCGGGCAAGAACAGCCTCCTGAACTTCGCAGCCGCACCCTTCCTGGGCGTCGTCAGCGACTTCGGCATCGAGGGGCTCGGTGTGGGCCTGGGCGCCTACGTGCCCTTCGGCGGCGCCAGCACCTGGGACCAGGTCTCGAAGTTCGACGGCGACCCCGACTACCCCGGCGCGGTGGACGGCGCCCAGCGCTGGTGGTCCATCGAGGGCACGCTGCGCTCGCTCTACGCCACCGCGGCCGGCGCGTACAAGATCCCCAGCACACGCCTGAGCCTGGGCCTCTCGTTCAATTACATCATGAGCGAGATCCAAACCGTGCGCGCCCGCAACGGCTCGGGCGGCGATGAGCTCGTGAGCGTGAACGCCGACGGCGACCTCACCGTGCAAGAGGGCCGCAGCCTCATCGACGTGAAGAACAAGTCCGTCTCCGTGGGCGCGGGCCTCATCTACGAGCCGATCGACGACCTCTGGCTCGGGCTCTCGTACCAGAGCCAGCCCGGCTTCGGTGAGATGAAGTACGAGGGCGATCTGAAGACCGTGCTCGGCACCGGCGCGAGCAGCACGACCGACATCTTCCTGTACCAGCAGCTCCCCGACGTGATGCGTTTCGGCGCACGGTATCGCCCGAGCCCGAAGCACGAGGTCCGCTTCTCCGCGGAGTACGCGCGGTGGAGCGTCTTCGAGCGCCAGTGCCTCGTGAACGCGAACCCGCCGGCCGCCGGGCAGACCACCGACTGCGACCTCTCGTCGGACGGCGCCCAGACCGCGAGCACCAAGGGCGCGGTCAGCGTGAACATCGAGCGCGACTGGGAAGATGCCATGGCCTTCCGCGCGGGCTACTCCCACTTCCTCTCGGACGACCTCGAGCTCATGGGCAGCCTGGGCTACGACGGCAACGCCGTGCCCGACGCCACCCTCGACCCCGCCATCCCGGACTTCCACGACGTGGCGGTGGGCGTGGGCGCGCGCTACGAGCTGCTCGAGGACAAGCTCGCCCTCGCGGGGACCTACACGCAGTTCTTCTACGTGCCGCGTGAGATCGACCAGCGCCCGCGCTCCACGGACGCGAACGGCGTGAGCAACTCCGACCCGCTCTTCGACCCGCCCTCGGCGCAGCCGGACGCGGCGGGCAAGTACACGCGGTCCATCGGCGCCTTCAACCTGAACGTGCAATACACGTTCTGAGCTCGCTGGACCTTCGGGGTCGCCCGTGCCGCTGTCCGACATTCGGGGTCAGGCCCACGCCATCGAGACGCTCCATCGCGCGCTGGCGCAGGGTCGTGTGCACCACGCGTACCTCTTCTCGGGGCCCGACGGCGTCGGCAAGGCCATGGCCGCCCACGCGCTCGCCCAAGCGCTGCTCTGCCAGCGCCCCGTCGCCGGCACGGCCGACGCGTGCGGCACCTGCAGTGGCTGCCTGCGCGCGGCAAGCGGCGAGCACCCCGACCTGCACGTCGTCCGACGCCGCGAGAAGGACGACGGCAGCCTCGAGGCGCAGCTCAAAGTCGAACAAATTCGGGAACTTCAGCAGGCGCTGACCTACAAGGCCTACGAGGGCGCGCGGCGAATCGTCGTGCTCCACGACGCCGAACGGATGAACGCGTCCACGGCCAACGCGCTGCTCAAGACCCTCGAAGAGCCCGGGGCCGAGACCCACTTCGTACTGGTCTCTTCGGCCCCGAATTTGCTGCTCCCGACCATCGTGTCGCGTTGCCAACGGGTGCGCTTCGGACCCCTGCCGCGCGCCTTTGTGGCCGAACACCTCGCGCAGCACGCCGAGCTGCCGCTCGAGCACGCCGACCTTGTCGCCGGGCTGGCCGAGGGCAGCATCGGGCGTGGTCTGCGACTCGCCGAGAGCCCCCTGCTCGCGGAGCGCGCGGCGCTGTTGGGTCGTGTGGACGATCCCGAAGGTCGCCGCAACGTGCCCGAGGTGCTCGCGCTGGCGGAGCAGCTCGCCCAGAAGAAGCCCGAGCTTCCGCTCTTCTTCCAGCTTCTGCGGACCTGGTATCGCGACCTGCTCTTGGTACAGCGCGGCCTCGAGGGCGAGCGGCTCGTGCACCGCGACCAGCGCGAGCGCTTGCACAGCCGGGCAGAACGCTTGCCCGCCAGTGAGCTGCTCGACCGCCTGAGCCGCATCAACGACACCGAGCGCGCCATCGAGCAAATGGCGAACGCGCGTCTGTCCCTCGAAACCCTCTTGCTTCGTTTGGTGCAGTCATGAGCGCCGGTGTCTTCGAGGCCCTCTTCGGGCTGATGGCGGAGTCCGAGACTTCGCGGGGCACGCCGCTCGCGCCCATCCGTGTCGTTCGCGTCGCCCACGAGGGGCGCCCGGGGCTGCATCATGTGGTGCGTGTGCCCGACGGCGCGCACGTCGTGGCCGGCCAACGCCTCGTCTTCGAGGTCCCTGGGGACGCCGCCGTGGGCCGCGCCGAGGGCGAGCCGTGGATGATGCTCCCCCCCGCCGAGACCGCCGAGCCGATGCCCGTGATGAAGGTCATGGCGGCGGACGAGGTCGAGGCGATGCTGACGAACGTGTCGCGGCGCGAGGCCGAGGCCTTCGCATGGTTCCGCGAGCGCGTGGCCGCCCTGCGCCTGCCGATGAAGCCCGTGCACGTCGAGATGAGCCCGGTCGGCGGACGCTTCGTCTTCTACTACTGGTCCGAGCACCGGGTGGACTTCCGCACACTGCTCGCCGACCTGCGCAAGCGGATTGTCGGGCGCATCGACCTGGTCCAGTTCGGGGCCCACGAGGCGGCGCGCCACATCGGCGGTATCGGCCGGTGCCAGCGCGAGTTCTGCAACCGCGTCATCCCGAACTACCCCGCCGTTTCGCCGAAGCACGCGCGCACCCAGGGGCTCTCGCCGAACCCGCAGAAACACCTGGGGACCTGCAACCGCCTGATGATGTGCCTGCAGCACGAGCAGACCCAGTACGTCGAAGCGCGCAAGGGCCTCCCCCGCGAGGGCAAACAGGTCGACACGCCCATCGGGCGCGGCGTCGTGAAGGAGCTCGACATCCTGCGCGGCCGCGTGAAGGTGCGCACGGAAGACGGCGAGTGGGGCACCTTCTCGGTGACCGAGCTGAGCAAGGACGGCAAGCCCCTCGTCGATTCCGGCCCCGGTACGGTGGACGAGACCATCGACCGCGAGGTCGAAGGCGACGAGTACGGCGGCGAGACCGGGTCCGAGGTGCCCATCGAGGAGCTGCCGCCCGAGCTGCGGCCGCGCAAAAAGACCGTGCTCGGGGCAACGCGCGAGGAGACCGCGGCGGCGCCCGCGCCCGCACGCGAGGCGCCTCCTCCGCCCGGGCAGCGGTCCGCGCCCTCCCCGCGTGTCGAGGGTCCGCGACCCCGCCAAGACCGGCCGGAACGACCGGCTCGGCCCGACCGCCCCGACCGCCCGAAAGTCGGCGAGCCCGGTCAGCGGCCGCAAGGGGACCGAGGCCCGAAGCCCGCGCCTCGGCCCAACAAGCCCGCGCCCCAGGGTGCGCCGCCTGCCCCTCGACCCAAGCCCCCCGCGCCCGCGCGTCCTGCGCCTCCGCCGCGGGTCGAGCGTGGGCCCAGCGACCCCGAGGCCGAGTCCGACGACGCCTTGGACGACGGGGACGACGGCCCCGACGACGCCCCCGACACCGGTGGTCCCGAGGGCGGCGCTCCGCGTAAGCGCAGGCGACGCCGTCGACGCGGCGGGGGGTCTGGCTCCGGGGGCGCGCCCCCTTCCGCTCCGCAGGCCTGAGGAGTCGCCGTGTCCGTCGTCTACATCACCACACCCATCTACTACGTCAACGGTGCGCCGCACCTCGGCCACCTCTACACCACGGTCGCGGCCGACGCCTTCGCGCGCTGGCACCGCTTGGCGGGCAACGAGGTGCGCTTCCTCACCGGCACGGACGAGCACGGGCAGAAGGTCGAGAAGTCCGCGCGCGAAGCCGGCATCACGCCCCAGGCCCAGGCCGACAAGAACTCCGCGCTGTTCCGCGACCTGTTCGTCTCGCTCGGCATTTCGAACGACGACTTCATCCGCACCACCGAAGAGCGGCACAAGCGGGTCGTGACCGAGGTCTGGCAGCGGATGGAGGCCAACGGCGACCTGTACCTCGGCAAGTACGAGGGCTGGTACAGCCAGGGGGACGAGGCGTACTTCGACGAGAGCGAGCTCGTCGACGGCCGCGCCCCGAGCGGCCACCCGGTCACCTGGATGGTCGAGGAGAGCTGGTTCTTCCGGCTCTCGAAGTACGCCGACCGGCTCAAGGCCCACCTCGAGGCCCACCCGGAGTTCCTGCGACCGGAGAGCCGCTTCAACGAGGTCATGCGTTTCATCGAGCAGGGTCTGAACGACATCTCGGTGAGTCGCACGAACTTCACCTGGGGCATCCCCGTGCCCGGGCAGCCCGGCCACGTCGTCTACGTGTGGGTCGACGCGCTCACGAACTACATCAGCGCGCTCGGGGGCCCCGGGGCCCCGGACTTCGAGAAGTTCTGGCCGAAGGTCGTGCACTTCCTCGGTAAGGACATCATCCGGTTCCACGCCGTCTTCTGGCCGTGTTTCCTGATGAGCGCCGGCCTGCCCCTCCCGGAGCGTTTGTTCGCCCACGGCTGGTGGACGGTGGACGGCCAGAAGATGGGCAAGAGCTTCGGCAACGCCATCGCGCCGGACCGCCTCGCCGGCCTCCACGGCCACGACGCGCTGCGGTACTTCTTGCTGCGCGAAGGGGTCTTCGGTTCCGACTGCACCTACAGCGACAAGGCCTTCGCCGACCGGGTGAACGGCGACCTCGCCAACGACTGGGGTAACCTCGCGAGTCGAACGCTCGGCATGTTGGCGAAGTACGAGGGCGGCGTCGTGCCCGAGCGTGGCGAGGCCGACCGCGAAGACGACGGCGTGCG
>JBMOFP010000162.1:0-13780 GCA_049318805.1 Bradymonadia bacterium | reverse complement strand
CACACGCCGCCGCCTCCCGACGGCACACACCGAAGCCGCAAACGCGCCCAGGCAGCGCCTCGTCGGTCTGGCCGTCGCAGTCGTCGTCGAGCGCGTTGCACAACTCCCGTTCGGGGCGCCCCGCGACACACACGATCGCTTGCCCCGCGTCGCACGTCGGTGACTCGACCCGGCACTCACCCACGCCGCACTCGACCGCCGGAGACCCCTCGTCGACCCGACCGTCGAGGTCGTCGTCCACACCGTCGCAGACCTCGGCGACGACGGCGGCGTCGAGGCGGAGCGTGGCCCGCGCGCGGGTGAGCTCCAGAGGCGCGAGCCCGCCCGCGGCGTCTACGGCGGCCGCGAGGCGCACGCCCCGATCGTCGGTCCGGTTCTCGGCCACGAGGAAGTCCACGTAGTCCCGGGTCAACGACTGCCAACGCAGGTTCACCTCGACCTGCAGACGCGCGCCTGCGTCCTGGGGAACCGGGACCTCGAACTCGAAGGTGTCCCAGTGGCGGAGCGTGCCGTCGGGCTGGGGGCCGTAGTCCCGGCCGCGTGGCGCGAGCTCGGGGGTCGCCCGCAGGCCGCGGGGTGGAATCCGGGTGTCCTCGAGCACCGTGTCGTACTGGAGCAGGTGGAAGTGGTGCCCGCGCCCGACTGCGCCCAAACGGGCCTGCCACGTCCTCAGGACGTCGGGCGGCAGGGTGTCCGTGACGGCGTCGTGCGCCGGGCTCTGCCAATGGGGCGCCGCGTCGTCGACTTTGGCCGTGGCTTCGAGCCACATCCGGCGGCCGTCCGGATAGCCCGTCGGGAGCTTGTGGCCCGTTCGGTTCTCGACCTCGACGACGACCCGCGCGCGGCCCTCGATGGGCGCGCCCACGAACCGAACCCGTACGGCCGCCGCTTGCCCGAGCATCTCGCGCGAGGCCGCATGGGCGGCGGCGTAGGCCTCGGGCGCCTCCCCGGGATAGGCCGCGTCCATCAAGAGCGGGCCCAGGGCGTTCCCACCGGCGAACGTGTGCACCGCGAGGTCGGGCCGCACCGGGGCCTGGTCGTCGAGCGCGGCGCGGCCCGGACGGCGGGGCATGTGGCAGTCGACACAGGTGCGGTCCTCGGCGGCGAACGCGCTGGCGGCCCACTCCTCGTAGGTGCGTTGCTCCGGGAGCCGCGGGGCGATCTCGGTGCCGTCCGCCGCGCGCATCGGCAGCGCCGGGTTCGAGACGCTGTGGCAGACCCCGCACAGCTCGGCGCTGCGCAGGTAGGGGTCGGCCTTGACCGGGTGAGGGGCGCCGCCGTCGAGCCGCACCCCCGTGTAAGTCGCGGAGTCGTCGAGCCACGCGCTGCCGTTCCCGATGAGCGGCCCCGGCGGCTGTTCCTCGCGCCCTGGCTTCAGGCGATGGCAGAAGGCGCAGGTCACGCCCTCCTGGTCGTCGGGCGTGAGCCCGCTGCCGCTCCCCGGCAGTGAGCGACCGTTCAACCACCCTACGGGGGCGTGGCAGCGGAGGCAGAAGCTGCCGGAGTTGGGCACGTCCTGGTTGGCGACGGTCAGCGCCGCGAGGAAGAGCGGGTCGCGTGCGGCGTTGGCCATCATCGAGCCGCGCCACGCATCGAAGGGGGCGATCGCCCCCTGGTCACTCCGGTCGACCTGGCCGTGGCAGTCGTCGCAGTCTCCCGGCGGGGCGAGGCCCTCCTGGAACGTCGCGGGCTGGGTCCCCGGATGGGCGAAGGGCTCGCCCGGATTGTGGGCGTGCGCGAGGGAGGCCAGGAGCGCCACCACGACGGCCAGTCTCAGGAGGCGCGACCCCAGCATCGCCCTCACTATCGGCACGCGGCCTCCGAAAGTGAAGCTCGGAGGGTCGGCCCGCTCAGAGCAGCGGCCAAAGGGGGGCGTGCTCGTCGGTCCAGTCCACCGCCTGCGTCGTGTCCATGGGCTCGAAGGCCTCGAGCAGGGCCGGGTCCACCGGGGACGTCGGGCACAGGAGCGCCCAGTCACTCCTGTACGGCCCGAGCGGAGACTCGCTGCGGGCGCGCCTGGCCGCCGACCACAGGCCCAGGGCGCGGGCGTGGCCGACGACGACTCGGCGCAGGTCGGCGTGACGGTTCGATACGTTGATGGCGAGGCAGCCGTCGGGCTCGAGCGTCGCCAGGTATTGAGAGACGGCCTCGCGGGTCAGCAGGTGCGCGGGGATCGCGTCACCGGCGAAGGCATCGAGCACCACGAGGTTCCACGGCGCCTCGCGTCGTGTGGCGAGGGCACGGCGCGCGTCCTGCTCCAGCACCTCGACCGTGGCGCCGCGCGCCCGGGCGTCCGAGAGGAAGGTGAAGTCGGTCGCGGCGATCTCGAGCGACGCGTGGTTCACCTCGACGAAGAGATAGTGGTCCCCAGGTCGTGCCCACGCCGCCAGGGTGCCGGCGCCGAGGCCGGCGATGGCGACCCGACGCCCTTGTGCGGGGCGCGACAGCACTTGCCCGATGCCGGTCGCGTCGGAGAAGTACGCGGTCGGCTCGGCCCGTCGTTCGGGTTGGAGCCACTGCCACCCGTGGCTGATGCGGCCGTCCAGCAAGTGCACGAGCGCGTCGGGACTGTCCGGCGCCCCGAAACGACGCACCTGCATCGCCCCCTGGGCGGTGCGCACCCAGCGGTCATCCCCGCGGGTCCGACGCACGACCTGGTCCACGGCGCCCAGGAGCACGAAGAGGCCCAGACCGGCGAGGGGCACCCCCAGGGCCGAGGGGCGCCGCAGAGTGTCCTCGGCGACCCAGCCCCGCACCGTCGACACACAGTAGGCGACCCAGCAGGCCAACAAGACCAGCGGGTACTCTACGGGGACCTCGAGCAGCGCAGGCACACCGAACCCGATGAAGGCGGTCCCCAGGGCGCCGCCCACGTTCGTCCAGAAGTAGTACTCGGGCAGGTCGCCGCCGATGGGCCGCTGCCGATAGACCTCGGCGTGACAGGCGAGGGCCGAGCCGAAGAGCACGAAGAGGTGACCCCCGAGCTGCGCGAGGTAGTCGAGCCGCCAGTCGGCGCGTCCGAGCATCCACTGGACGAGGCACGCGACGAGCAAGAGCGGCGCCGTCAGCCGACGGGCGGCCCAGCGCGGCCAGCCGAAGGGCAGCACCCACGTCAGCAGGTAGATGAAAAGCGGCACGGTCCAGAGGAGCGGCGTCACGCTCAGGTCCTGGGCGAGGGCCTGCGTCGAGGTCGCGAGCAAGGCCGTTCCGAGGGCCGGGAGCACGAGCCAGGCGCTCCGCGGGCGACTCCAACGCGGGCGCTCGGCGGCGAAGGCGGTGGCCCCACGCAGGCTCGTGCTCATGGACACCGCGAGCGCGGCCAGGGCCACCCCCAGGACCACGGACTCCGCGGTCGTACCGAGCCAGGGGTCTACGAGGAGCGGGCCCAGCAGGAGCGCCGCCGCCGCGCCGGCGTTGCCCGCCGCGAAGAGGCCGGTTCCGGGCGGCGCGCCGCCGTGGGCCAGCGCGCGGGTCCACAGCGCGGTGCAGGTCGTCAGCAAGACGAAGGCGGGCCCCGCTTGCAGTGCGATGGACGCCACGACCCCAAGGGCCGAAGGGGAGAGGTCCGCAAACGTCGTCGGGCTCGGCGCGAAGACGAGAAGCAGGGCCGCGGGGAGAGTCAGCCCTCGCCAAAGGAGCACCGCCCCGTCTCGACTCAAGTGTCGGGCGAGGGTCCAGGAGACCAGCAGCAGCGCCTGAAACGTGAACAGGGCCGAGGTCCACACGAAGGCGCCACCGCCGAACGCCGGCAGGCAGCGTCGGGCCGCGAGCGGCTCGAGCAAGAACGCGAGCAGCGCCGCGCTCGCGGTGAGCAGAGCGGCCCTGCGGACCGGCACGATTCCCGTAGGGGCCGACACGGCGCGTGGTATACGCCGAAGTCTCGATGCGCGCATGGTTGATCGACTTTGCGGCCTTCCAACTCGGGTGGTTCGCCTGCGTGGGGGGGGCCGCCGCGGGGCTCGCGTGGCCCGGGCCGCTGGCGGCGCTGGTCTACGCGGTCTGGCGACTCGCCGCCCGCGAGACTCACTTGGAGCGCGTCCGTCTGATGCTCGCGTTCGGGGCGCTCGGCACGCTGCTCGACTCGGTCTGGGCGGCCACCGGCACCGTCGTCTACGCGACCGCCGACCTCTTCGGGCCGAGCGTGGCGCCGCCGTGGATCATCGCGTTGTGGTTGATGTTCGGGCTGACCGTGGACATCTCACTCCGGTGGATGCGACATCGCCCTGCCCTGGCGGGGCTCGCGTCCGCGGTCTTCGGACCGTTGGGTTACCTGGGCGCCGCGCGCATCGGGGCCGCGGAGCTCACCGAACCCACCCTGATCGGGCTCGTCGCGCTCGGGGCCTCCTGGGGCATCTGCATCCCCCTCGTGCTGAAGGCCTGCGGACCGCCGCGAGGTGCGGACTCGGTGGGCGTCGCTTGAAATCGGGGGGGGCTCGTCCCCACGATGCGCCCATGCGGAATCGGATACTGACCTCGACCGTGTTCGTGTGCGGGTGCTTGAGCGGCGAGACCGGGGGCTCGGCCCCGGACGGTGGGCTGCCTCTCGGGGGCGACCCCGCGCCGGAGTCACCCAGCGCCGCGCCGCCGAGCGTGGCGCCCTCCGAGTCGCCCTCGCCGAACCGCTTGCTGCCCGAGGACCTGAAGTTCGAGGGGCTGTTTCGGGTGCCGACGGGTCCACTGGCGGAGGGCGCGAACGCAAGCCTCGCCTACGGCGGTGCGGCCTTCGCGTCCCGCGTCGTCGACGGACAGCGCCGTTTCTTTTTCACCGGGCACCGCGACGCGAACGACCCCCTCGTCGAGCTCGCGGCCCCCGACGGGCTCGGCCAGACCCTCGAGACCGCGCCGACCGCCAGTGTGGTGCGTTACTGGGGCGACATCTACGGCGGACGCAAGGTCACCCACGACGAGCCGTACCCGACGAAGCCCAACTTCAACTGGACCGAGGGCCTGCTCTGGGACGACAGCGCTCAGCGCCTGTTTTTCTCCTACGGCAACTGGTACGCGGCGGCCCGGCTCAACAACCCCGTACTGGGCGCCGTGAGCCTCGGGGCCGACGGCAGCGTCCAGACACAAGGGCCCTGGCGGACGACCGCGGAGCCCCAGCAGACACGCTCGTTCGCCGTTTTCCTGACACCCACGCTCTCGGCGGCGACGGGGGGCGCCGCGCTCGGCCTCGGCGGCAAGATGCAGTCGATCAACGCGTCCGCCTCCTGGGGCCCGGTGCTGCACGCCATCGACGCGCCCGCTCCGGACCGCCCGGCCGCGCCGCCCCTGGACGTGGGTACGGGCACGTGGGCCGACGAGTCGCTGCTGGACGCGCGCACTCTGGCGTACCACCCCATCGAGCCCCTGGAGCACCGTACGCCCCGTCCGGCCGACTACGACGTCGCGCGCAACCCCGACGGCACGGTCGACAGCGCGGGCACTCAGCCGCCCCAGGGCGACGTGGGATTCTGGACCGAGCTCGACGAGGCCGCCGGCGCCGTCTTCGTGCAAGCGGGCGGCGGCACCCGGGGCGCGCTCGTCTACGCGGGCGGTGAGGCCTACGGGTTCATGTGGTACGGGCCCGACCTCGAGCACGAGGTCATGGACGGGCGCGGCTATGACGGCACGGGCAACCACGCCGAGCGCTCCCGCACGATGCTCTGGTTCGTGGACGAGGCCGACCTCGTGGCCGCCGCCGAAGGCCGCCTGGAGCCCCACGCGGTGCACCCTTACGCCCGTGTGGAGCTGGCGACGCAGTTCCCCGAACTCGGCTTCACGGCGGGCTGGGCAGCAGGCCAGCCGGTCTTCGCCCCGGACGAGGGCCGCCTCTACGTCCCGTTCCCGAAGGGCGCCCGGCAGGGCCGCGACCCGTATCCGGTGGTCGCGGTCTTCAGAGTCAAGGACTGAGCGCCGGCACCAGCTCCACCAGGGTGATCTCCGCAGGTGCGCCGACGCGCAGGGGCGGGCCCCAGTAGCCTGTGCCTCGGCTGACATAGATCAGGGTGGGGCCGTGGCGATGCAGCCCGGCGACGTAGGGCTGCTGCAGGGGCACGACGTGGTTCCAGGGCCACATCTGGCCGCCGTGGGTGTGGCCGCTGAGCTGCAAGTCGACCTGGTGCCGCGCCGCGCCGTGAATCGCCCGCGGCTGGTGCGCGAGCAGGACCACGGGCCGGGCAGGGTCGCGGCCATGGACCGCGCGCGCGACGTCCTCGCCGGACTCGGCCCCGAATCGCAGGGCGTCGTGGTCGTCCACCCCTGCGAGGTCAATGGGGCCGAGAGAGACAAACGCGTTGCGCAGGGCCTTCAGCCCGAGCGTGGGCAGGAACTCGAGCCAGGGGCGGACACCCGAGATGTACTCGTGGTTCCCGGTGATGAAGTACGTGCCGTGGCGTGAGACGAGGCCGCGCAACGGTTCGACGTGCGGGGCGAGCGTGGCCACGGGGCCGTCGACGAGGTCGCCGGTGATGACCACGACATCGGGCTCCAGGGCGTTGACCGTCGCCACGACCCGCTCGATGAAGGCGCGTCCGATGGTCGGGCCCACGTGCACGTCCGTGAGCTGGACGAGCGTGAAGGGCGGCGTGCCCGCCGGCATCCGCTCCAGGGGCACTTGCACGCGCGTCACGCGGGGGCCGCGCAGGACGTTCACGAGGCCGACGACAAAGAGGAGCGCGCTCGCGCCGACGATGCCCGCCGCGAGGCCGCGCGCGACCTCCAGGTCCGTGGCCCAACCGCCCAGCGGGATGAGCAAACGCGGGACCTCGGCCAGGAGCGTGAAGGTCAGCAGGTAGCCGAAGAGGCCGAGCCAGAGGTAGGCGACCCACGCCACCGGCGAGCCGATGGATCGGGGCGCCGTACGCCCGGCGATCATGCCCGTGAGCAGCAGACCCCAGCCGGCGACCACGAGCGTGAGGGCCAGGTCTCCGTAGGGTGGCGGCAGCGCGGCAGCACCGACCAACCGCAGCCCGACATAGGCATGCGCGGCGCCGGTGACGAGCGCCACGATCGAAAGGAAAACGAGGACTCGACGCAGGGGGAGGGCGGCCATGGCGCGCAGGATGCCACGTCGGCAGTGTGCTCGGCACCGAGAGACACACAGGGGAGACAGGATGCGGGGGGAGGGTGATCGTGACGGCCACGGCGAACTCCGCGGCCTGGGTGATGCACCAGGGCTGACTAGCGCTCTCCGCAGTCGGAGCAGTCCGTGCCCAGCTCGCAGGCGGCGTAGAGCGCGCCCGGTCCGCCGTCGTCGCACTCGCCGTCGCCGGCCCACTCGCAGGCGTCGATGCACACGGGGTGGGCGCGCGGCGGCGCCTCGGCCTCGGGGACGTCCTCGCCCCAACCGTCGCCGCCGCCACGGCCGTCCTCGCAGACGTCGTGCTGGCCGACGGGCATGACGGTGCAGCCGGCCGGGCAGGCCTCGTAGGCGACCACATCGCCGTTCGCGCACCGGTACCGAGCGTCCTGGCCCGCGGCGCAGTTCCAGAAGCGCGCGTTGCAGTCACCGTCGGCGGGCGCGCCGGGCCGTGTCGCCCGGGGCGCGGGGGCGTCGTTGGCCGGGGCGTCTTCTACCGGGGCCGCGCCGTCGCATCGGTCGTCCCACCACTGGCCGCGGCAGCCGCCGGCGCACCGCTGAGTCTCCCACTGGCCGCCGACGCAGCGGAACATCCAGGTCCGGTCCTCGTGGCACGTCCAGTAGCGGTTCTCACGCGGGTCGCACTCGCCCGCCGGCTGCGCCGCGGGCTCTCCGGCCGGAGCCTCTTCGGCCCGCGGGGCCACGGGCTCACCCGTCCGGTCACCGTCGTCGAAGGCCGCCTCGCCGCCGCCGTTCGCGGTGGCGTGGGCCCAGCCGATGATCGGCATGCTGAACGCGCGGTCGGAGAGGAAGCCGTCGCGGTACTCCACCTCGCGCTCCCACTGCGCCTGGCCTTCGTTCTGGCCGATGACGAAGAGCTTGCGGCCCTGGACCCGGCGAATGAGCGCCACATGCCCGTAAGCGCCGCCCGAGTAGACGATGGCGTCGCCGGCCTGGGGCGGGTTCGTCCGGTCTCCCTGGCGTCGGACCTGGACCCCGCGCGGAGCCGTGTCGAGCATCTGCGCGGCGTGTCCCTGCCACCCGTGCACACCCCAGAGCTTCGCGAAGACCCGCTTCACGAACTCGACGCACTGCCATCGGTTCGCGCGCTGGTTGCGGGTGGGGTCGAAGGCCGAGAGGTCGGCCGGCTGCGCGCCGATGGGCTGCTCGGCCACGACACACGCCTCAGGGTTCGCGTAGGTGTTGCCGCACGAGACCCCCTGGCCGCTGCAGGCCCCGTTCGAGTAGACCTGAATGCCCTGGAAGTCGAGCGCGCGCCCGGTGCGCGCGTCCCGAACGACCTCGCCGCAGCGCGGCGCCCGTGCGTCCTTCGTGATCACGGCGTCGCCCGCGGCCCCGGGGTCGAGGAGCCAGCGGACCTCGGCGTTCTGGCCTTCGTCGTCGTCCTCGGGGGCCGCCTCGACCTCACCCGCACGGCCCGACAGTGTGTCCGGCGCGTCCGACCCGTCGGGGGCTCCGGTCTCTTCGACCTCGGGTGAGACACGGTCAGCACAGCCGAAAACCGCGAGGAGCGCACAGAAGACCAGCGGGGTGGAGGTGTTCTTCATCATGACGATACGACTAGGCAAAATCCGCGCCGACGCTTTCGGCCCCGAGGACCGTGCCGTCCGGGGTCGAAACACCCCGGATCGAGAGCTCGAGATCACGAAAGGCCCGGGTCACGAGACCTCGGATCGAGGCGCGCCCCACAATCGTCGGTCGCTTCCGGGCGCGAAGTCTGGTACACGGCCGCGCCCTGCCTTGGGAGTCCGCCATGGATCCGCTCGACCGGTTCGAAACCTGGCCGCTCCGACCGGAGCTGCTCGCGGGCCTCGCCGCGCAGAAGTTCGAGGTCCCCACACCCGTTCAACGGGAGGCGCTCGCGCCCGCCCTCGAAGGCCGAGACCTGCGGGTGCAATCGCGCACCGGCTCGGGCAAGACGCTGGCCTTCGGGCTTCCACTGCTGCAACGGCTCGAGCCGGGTCCCGGCAAGGTCGAGGCGGTCATCGTGCTCCCCACACGCGAGCTCGCGACCCAGGTCGCGACCGTCCTCGCGCGCCTGGCCCAGCCGCTTCGCATCGGCGTCGCGGTCCTGACGGGCGGCGGCTCGTACCGTGAGCAGTTCGCGGCGCTCCACAACGGCGCGCGCATCGTGGTCGGCACACCGGGGCGGCTCGCGGACCACATGGCCCGGGGCACCATCTCGCTCAGCCAGTGTCGCATGCTCGTGCTCGACGAGGGCGACGAGATGCTCGACATGGGCTTCGCGGAAGAGCTCGACCGGCTGCTCGAGGCCCTGCCGAAGGAGCGCCAGACCTGGCTCTTCTCGGCGACGATGACCGCCGAGGCGCGCGGGCTCGCGGAGCGATTCCAGAAGGACGCGGTCGAGATTCGCGCGGGCGGGGCGAACGACTCGTCGCCCGAGATCACCCACGTGATCTACGAGGTCTTTCGCGAGCACCGCGAGGAAGCGCTCGTGAACGTGCTCCACGTGGAGCAGCCGACCCTTGCGATCATCTTTTGCCACACGAAGGCCGAGAGCGAGACGCTCGCGCATCGCCTGCAGCGCGAGGGCTTCGACGCCGCGTTCCTCAACGGCGACCTGCCGCAGACCGCGCGCACCCGCACGCTGAACGCCTTCCGACGCCGCGAGCTGCGTATGCTCGTCGCCACGGACGTCGCCGCGCGCGGCATCGACGTGCGCGGCATCTCGCACGTCTTCAATCTGGGTGTGCCCCAGAGCTCCGAGACCTACATCCACCGTGTGGGCCGCACCGGGCGTGCGGGCGCGACGGGGACGGCGGTCACCTTCGTGCCCCCCGCGGACGGCTCGCGGTGGCGGCGCCTGATGAGCATGGCTCGGCTTCGGTACGAGCAGCGCCCCGTGCCGCAAGGCGAGGAGGTGCGCACCGTGCTCCGCAAGGCCTGGCGCGAGGCGCTGAGCAGCCCGACGGTGGGCGACGTGGACACGCGACTCCGCACGTTCGCCGAGCTCCTGCTCGCCGAGGTGCCGCCCCTCGACCTGGTGACCGCTCTCCTGCACCGAGACCCGGGGGCGGCCGCCGCCCTCGACGCGGGCGCGGATGTGCCCGTGCCGCGCCCGCGCGCCGAGCGCCCGGAGCGCGCCGAGCGATTCGACCGCAACGACCGCAACGACCGGCCCGTGCGACCGGAGCGCGAACGGACCGAGCGCCGTGGCCCCCCCGATCGCGACGACCGGGCCGACCAGCCGGACCGCACCGGGCGCAAACTCTCCGAGTGGCGCGAGCCTGGCATGCAGCGGGTGCACCTCAACATGGGCCGCACCCAGGGGCTGGTCCCAGCGCGTCTGGTCCAGCTCGTGTGCAACGGCGCCGGGGTTCAGAGCAGCGTGCTCGGGGCCTTCGCGATCCATGCCCACTTCACCTTCTTCGACGTGAAGGTCCGCGAGGCCGACCGGGTCATCGAGGCCCTGAACACCCTCTCCTTCGACGGTCGTCGGATGCGCGCCACGCCTGTCCCCGAAGGGCCTCCGGGCGAGGGTGGGCGGGGTGCGCCGCCTCCGCCCGAAGCCCGCGTCGAGGGCCGCGGCCCGCCCGCACCTCGGGGCGCGCCCGCGGGCGACCGTCCGATCCGCAAGCCGCGCCGAACGCCCTGATCAGGGGGGCTTTGGTTTCCACTGGTTCGCGCGCTCGTTGCGTTGGGCCAGCGTCGCCGTCTCGAGGACGCGTGCCGCGCGAGTCTCCGGCCGCTTCGCCGTCGAAATCCACTCGAGGATCCCGCGTTTCGCCGAGCGGGGGAACGCGGCGAAGTGCGCCGAGGCCGGCGGGAGCGCCTCGAGAGCGGCCGCGAGGTCCTCGGGGACCTCGAGGGCTTCGACGGCGTCGAGTGCGGTCCACCGACCCGTGCTGCGGGCGAGCTCCACCATCTCGAGGCCCTTCGTGGCCATCGCGCCGGCGGCGAGCAGACGTTCCACCCGGACCTTGTTGGGCGCCGACCACGCGCTCTTCGGCTTGCGCGGCGTGTACAGCAGCATCGTGCGCTCGTCGTCGAGCTTCTGGGGCTTGCTGTCGATCCAGCCGAAGCAGAGCGCCTCTTTCACGCCGTCGTCGTACGTGAGCAAGCAGCGACCCGGCACGGCGTCGACCGCCGCCTTGCGCCACGTCACGAGCCAGACGCCCTTCGCCGTCCTGTGATGGGCCTCCAGCCACGCGCGCCACGCGGGGCGGTCCGCGGGGTGGAATCGTTCGAAGGCGTCCAGCGCGGTCGAGCCCATGGGCTCGGAGCGTGGCGCGCCTCGGCGCTCGCGTCCAGGCCTTCCAACGCGTCGCGCGGGCGACTACTGTCCGGGGCATGCGCAACCTGACCCCGCCCGAAGCCCACGCCCTACTCCAGCAACACCCGGACGCCGTCTTCGTCGACGTGCGCAGCCGCGCCGAGTTCGCCGCGGGCCACCCCGCCGGCGCGATCAACGTGCCCATCTCCGAGCCCGACGCCTTCGGGCAGATGAGCCCGAACCCGGTCTTCGTGCCGGCGATGAAGGCGATCATCGGCGCGACCGACCGCCTCGTGGTGTGTACCTGTCGTTCGGGCGCGCGCTCGGCCCGTGCGGCGATGATGCTCGAGGCCGCGGGCTTCACGGACCTGGTCAACGTGGACGGCGGTTGGGCCGGGGGCGCGGTCCCCGGGTGGGCCGCAAGCGGCTTGCCGGGCAGCGACGAGACCGGCGACGGCATTGGCTGGGACAGCGTACGGGCCAAGCTCGGCCTCTGACTTACGGCTCGCCCTCCCAGCGATAGCCGACCCCGTGCACCGTGCGGATCAGGCGAGGCTCGCCGGGATCCACTTCGATGCGCTTGCGCAGCTTGCTCACGTGCTGGTCCAGCGTGCGGCTGTTGGGCAGGTGGTCGTAGCCCCAGCAGACCCGGAAGAACTGGTCTCGGTCCACCACCCGACCACGCTCCCGATGAAGCAGGCGTAGGATCGCGATGTCGCGCAGGCCCAGCTCGATGGGGGTGTCGCCGCGTCGCGCGCGCAGCTCCGCCGGGAGGACCTCGAGGTCGCCCATTCGGAAGGGGCGGCGCTCGTCGTCCTGACCGGGGGCCGCCGCAGGGCGGGCCGCCAGGCACCGGCGCGAGACCGCGCGGATGCGCGCGACGACCTCCTTCACGCCGAAGGGCTTGAGCACGAAGTCGTCGGCGCCGAGCTCGAGCCCGAGGACCCGGTCAATCTCCTCGGACTTGGCGCTCAAGAAGAGGAGCCCGCAGTGTGGGTCCCGGCGCCGGATCTCGCGGCAGACGTCGTAGCCGTTCATGTGCGGCATCATGATGTCGAGCAGCACGATGTCCGGCGAGACGCGGCCGTGCGCCTCGAGGGCCTCCCGGCCATCTCGGGTCGCGGTGACGGTGTAGCCCTCGGCCGTCAACAGCTCCACGAGACCGGCGAGGATGTGGGGATCGTCTTCAGCGACCAGGACCTTCATGGGGACCTCTGCGCTCCGATTGTCTGGAAGGTGACCTCGAAGGTCGCACCCTGGCCTTGTTCGGGCACGAGGCGCGCATCGCCGCCGTGCAGGCGCGCCAGCTCCCGCACGATGGTCAGACCGATGCCCGTGCCGCTGGCGCCCTCGGAGAGCCGGTCCGACAGGCGTTCGAAGGGGGCGAAGATGCGCTCCTCGGCGCCGCGCGGCACTCCGGGACCGCGGTCGGAGACCGTCAGCGTCAACACCTCACCCGCCTGCCGTGTGGCCACGCGCACCCAGCGGCCGCTCGCCGCGTACTTCTCGACGTTGCCCACGAGGTTCGCGAGCACCTGACCGAAGGCGTCGGCGTCTAGGGCGACGCTCTGTCCCGCGCGGAGGTCGGTCTCGACCTCGACGCCGCGCGCGCGGAGCGCCGGTTCGAAGCCCCGCAGGGCCTCACGGACGACCTCGTCGGGCACCGTGGACCGCGGCCGCACCTCGAGGTGCCCCCGGCTTTGGCGCGCGAACGTGAGGATGTTCGCGATCAACCTCGACAGCCGTTGGCTCTCGGCCACCACGACGCCCAGGTGGCGCGCGGCCTCGGGTTGCTCGTCGGGGTCGAGGGTCTCCTCCAGCATCTCGGCGTACATCCGGATGTTCGTGAGGGGGGTCTTCAGCTCGTGGGAGACGTGGTTCACGAAGGTCACACGCTGGGCGGCCTCGCGCAGCGCCCTCGTGCTCTCGCGCCGCACCACGACGGCCAGCGCGACCAGCGCGACCCCCAAAGCCGCGGCCCCCAGCCACGGCGCCAGGCCGGCCGCGCCCTGCACGGAGGGCGCCACCCCCTGCTCGAGCCGCCAGCCCTCCAGCGGCGCTTCCAGAGCGACGAACTCCGCGGGGCCCGGGACCTCGTCCCCGCCCCAGAGGTAGAGCGCGGCCCCGCGTTCGTCACGCAGGGCCGCGCGGGGGCCCGCGCTCCCCGCGTCGGGCAGCGCGCCGACCAGGTCCGCCAGCAAGCGCGCACGGTCCAGCTCGAAGCACACGACCCGGCCGTCGGACCTGCGCTTCCAGAAGACGAGCTGCAGCCCCTCGGCAAAGTACCAGGGCACGTAGCCCTCGTCGGGCTCCGGGGACGGCGTCGCCCCGCCGCCGACGTTCGCGTCCACAGGCCGGGCGCGACCCAGGGACCCGCCCTGCCAGAGCGGGCGCAAGCGCTCGACCGTGGCGGCCTCGTCGGCGGAGCGGGACGCCATGGGCGGGAACTCGACCCGGCCGCGGTC
>JBMOFP010000161.1:0-13803 GCA_049318805.1 Bradymonadia bacterium | reverse complement strand
TCGGCGCCTCGTCGTCGGTGTCGATGATGTCGACGTCGATGTCCTGGACGTTCTCACCGCCGATGCCGATGTCCTCGTCGTGGATCTCGCCCATGACCTGGCTGGCGCCGGCCCGGCGGTCGAAGACCTTGTTGATGGCGTCGTTGAGCACGGACTCCACGACGACGACGGGCTCGAGGGGCTCGTCGAGCATCAGCTTCAGGCTGTCGAGACCCCCGACGACCAGCGGGTCGATGATGCCGACCTCGATGCGCCCATCCTTGCGCCACAACGGCATCAGGCCGTGCGCGCGGGCGAACTGCACAGGGATGCTCGCCGTGAGATCGGCGTCCACCGCGTCGATGTCGATGGTCTCCAGGAACTGCAAGCCGAGCTGCTCGGCCTGAAGCCGACGAACGACCGACGCCTCGACGAGCCTGAGCTGCACGAGGGCATCGGGCAGGCGAACGGCCTTCTCCGCGGCGTTTGCGCGTGCAAGGCCGAGCTGCTCCGCGGACACGAGCCCGCGGTCGAGCAGCATCTGGCCGAGCTCCTGCGCGTAGCTCACGGCGCGTCTCCGGAGCTGTCGTCCGTAGAGTCGACCTCGGGTGCGGGGGGCGGGTCGATGGGCTCCGGTTCGAAGGTCTGCGTATCGTGCGATCCGCCCGAGCTCCCGTTGTGGTCGCCGTCCGAGCCCGACGGCACCTCGATGGGGCCCTCGTCCGACTCCAGGGGCACGCCGTCCTGGTCCTGAGGGAGCGGCGGACCCTCCTGCTGCCGACGGACCTCGTCGATCTCGTCCTGCTCCCGCTGCGCCGCGCGCAGCGATTGGCGCATGGCCTCGAGCGCGCCGTGCTTCTTGCCGTAGTCGATGCCGACGACGAAGCCGTCGCCCTCGCGCCGGAAGCGGGCCTCGAACTCGCGGTGCTCTTCGATCTTGCGCTTGAAGATGGCCTGGAAGTCCTCGGGGCCCTCGATCACGTGCGGCGTGATCATCAGGACCAGGTTGCGGCGCTCCTGGCTGGTCGCGGACTTGCGGAAGAAGAAGCCGATGACGGGGATCTCGCCCAGGATCGGCACCTTCGCCTGACCGTCCGACTCCTTGTTCTTCTGCAGGCCGCCGATGACGACGGTCTGCTGGTCCTTCACGACGACCGTGGTCTTGATGGAGCGCTTGGCGGTCGTGGGGCCGAGGCCGCCGGTATCAGGGTTCTCGATGTCCTCGACGACCTGGTCGACCTCGAGTGTGACGAAGTTCGACGCGTTCACCCGCGGGGTGATCTTCAGCGTGAGCGCGACGTCCTGTCGTTGAATCTGCTGCCCGAACAGGCCGGCGAACTGGTTCACGTTTGCGCCGTTCGCCCCACCGGCGGCCGCCGCCAAAGCTGCCGCCGCACCGACGCCGCCTCCGCCGCCGAGCCCACCGCTCGCCGGGAACGGCACGTTGTTGCCGACGACGATCTCGGCCTCGGCGTTGTCGGTGGTCAGCAGGCTGGGAGTGCTGAGGATGTTCGCGTTGTTGCTGGTGGCGAGCGCGCTGAGCACCGCGCCGAAGGAGGGGATGTCGACCCCGTAGACCCGCGTATTGCCCGTGGCCGCGAGCACGGCGAGGCCCGAGTTCGAGAGCAACGCGGTGGTGCCCGCCGCGCTGGTCAGGCCGAGCGAGCTGATGTCTCCGGGCTTGCTGGCGAGGGGGATGCCGTTGGCGTTGTGGAGCGAGACGTCCACCGTGCGGTTCGAGCCGACCGAGACCTCCATGATGATGGCCTCGAGAAAGACCTGGCGCCGGGGTTGGTCGAGCTGCTCGATGACACGCTTCATGGACACGAAGTCCTTGAAGCTCGCCGTGATGACGAGCGCGTTCGTGGATTCGTCCGCGCTGATCTGGACCTCACCTTCGAAGAGCGCCGCGCCCCCGGCCCCCGCCGCGCCGCCCGCCGCAGCGGCGCCGGCGTCTTTTCCCGTCTTGGCCTTCGCGCGACCTCCCGCTGCCCGGTTCTTGGCGTTCTGGCTGAGGTTGCTCAGCACGTTGGCGAGGTCTTCGGCCTTCGCGTGGTTGAGCTTGTGGATGTGGACCTGGCCATCGCCCTCGATGGGCACGTCCAGCTTCGCGATGAGGTCCTTGATCTGCCGGTAGCTGCGCGCCGTGGCGACGATCAAAAGGCGATTCGTGCGCTCGTCGGCGATGACCTTGCCGACCTGCACGGCCTGGTCGGAGTCCCCGACGCTCGAGGTCGACGCCGCGCCGCCTCCGGCCTTCGCGTCCTTCTTGCCTGCGGCCGGGGCGGGTGCAGGCGCGCCGGCCTTCTTGCCTTTGCTGCCGTCCTTCGACCCGAAGATCTCGGTGATCTTGGACGAGATCTCGCCGGCCTCCGCGTGCAGCACCTGGTAGACCCAGAGCTGCTCCTTGCCGCCCGGCACGTCGAGTTGCTCGAGCAAATCCAAGAGCTTGCGCAGGTTCGAGCCGGTCTCGGTGACGATGATCGCGTTGCTCGGCGCGTAGACGATGAAGCTCGCGTTCGGCGACGCCAGCTTGCTCAGGACCTCGTTGATCTCCTGCGCGTCGACGTGCTTCAGGGGCACGATCTGCGTCACCATGCGGTCTTCGTTCGGGGGCGTGGAGCCGGTCGGACGCAAGGCATCCGGGCTCTTCACGAAGTCCTTGATCTCGATGATCTGGAAGAACTTGCCCTTCTCGCTGAGGGTCTTGCCGTTCGCCTCGAGCGCCGAGAGGAAGGCGCGATACGCCTCCTCGGAGTTCACGGGGCTGGGCGAGTAGATGGTGATCTTCGCGCCCTTGAGGCTCTTGGGCAGGATGATGTTCTTGCCGGTCATGCACGCGATGAGCTTGACGACCGACTCGAGCTCCTCGTCATAGATGTCGAGGTGCACCCGCACGTTCGGTCGCAACCGCACGCAGTTCTTGATGAAGTCGCTGCCGAGCCGCGGGGTGTCGCCGCCGTTCGCCTGGTCGCCGGGTTGCTGCCATTTGAGCGCCGCGCCACCGCCGGTGCCCGGTGCGCCCGTCGTGTCGTCGTCGGACCGTGCCCCGGGTCGCGGCGCCCCTGGAGGCGGCAAGCGCTTCCCGCCGCCGACGGGACTCGCGCCATCCGCCTTCGTGTCGGGCCCGGCCCCCACGACGCCGGGACGTCCCCTCGGCAGGAAGCCCTGCTTGAACGCCGCCGGGTCGGGCTTGCCGCCCGTCGGTATCTTCGGCACGAACGGCGCCTTCATCAGGGTCGACGGCGGCGGTTCGTCGTCATCCTGAGCGTGCGCGCCCGCAGGCCATAGACCCGCCAGGAGTGCCAGCGCGCACAGCAGGGGAGAGACTCGATTGCGGACTGTCTGGAGCGTCATGGCGGTCACTTGATCGTAAATTCGAGCTGTTCACGGCGGCCACGGCGTTCGATTTCCACGCCCACCTGGCTGGAGTTCTTCAACTTCTCGTAGAGCTCGAGCGCCTTGTTGGGGCTCGTGATCTCTTCGTCGTTCACACCCTTGATGACATCTCCGGAGCGCAGCCCGAGCTGGCTGTAGAGGCTGCCGGGACGAATGCCCACGAGCTTGAAGCCCTGAGGCTTGCCATCGCGGTAGTGCGGGATGACACGGGCTTCCCGGCCCAGCTCGGCGAGGTTCTCGAGCTTCTCGTTCAACATCTCGCGGCTGATCTCGTATTTGTTCTCGCCGAGCTTCTTCACACCTTTCGCGGCCTTGCCGTCGTCCGTGGGCGGCGGAGGCTCCGCCCCGGAGGTGCTCGTCGCGCTCGACATGCCGGTGCCCTTGTGCCCGGGCTGCCCGAGCTCGACGCACTCGAACTGCCCACCCCGCTGCAAGACGAGGCGACGCCGGTAGATGCGCTTCACGACCGCGTCGGCCAGAGGCGTCTCTTCTTTCACGACCCGGGATTCCGTGCTGACGCCGTCGTTCACCACGGCGAGGCTCCACTCGCTCGGCTGCGCGACCATCGTGGCGAAGAGCCCGATGCGCCCGTCGGCCTTGCGGCAGTTCTCGTCGTCCTCGAGCGGAATCTCGCCCGTCGGGGTCGTGTCTTCAGTGCCCGCGTCCGACGTGTCCTCGGTGACCGGCGCCGAGTTGAAGAGGTTGCGCTCGGTGATGGCGTTCGCCCAGTCGTTGGTCTGGGCCGCGGGGGACGCACCCGACAGGTTCTTCGCGGCCGAGGCCGGGGCGCGCGGGGTCGTCGGCAGGGCGACGATGCGTCCGGCGACGATGTTGTTCACGACCTTCGCCGAGAGGCCGGCGATGATCGCCAGCACGACGAGGTTCAGAACCCAGAAATAGCGTTTGACGAGTTGCTCCATAGCGCTCGACTACCCCGGCTACGCAAAAAATGTGCCTCTCGCTGCGAGCGGCTGTCTGAGCGGACGTGCGTCGACTCCGCGCCGCGTCGTGCCAATTTGTCAGGTTGGGTCCGCCATGGGGCGGGCCGCCGAGTGACAAAATGTCAGACGCCCGGCGCGCCCTCCTCAGGCTCCTCCGGCAGCTCCGTCTCCAGCTTCCTGTAGATGGTCCGCGTGGCGATCCCCAGGAGCTGCGCGGCGCGTCGTTTGTCGCCCCCGGTGTGGCGCAGCGTCTCGCGGATCACACGCCGCTCGATCTCCTCGAGGGGCGTGCCCAGGGGAAAGCTGAGCGTCTCGCTCGGGGGTGAGGTGCCGGTCACGCTCTCGGGCAGGTCGTCCTCGTCGATGATGACGCCCCGGCACAGGACCACCGCTCGTTCGATGGTGTTCTCCAGCTCGCGCACGTTGCCGGGCCAGGCGTGGTCGACCATGCGCTGCAGCGCGCGCTTCGAGAGGCCCTCGATGCGCTTCGAGTTCTTCGCGGCGTAGACGCGCACGAAGTGGTCGGCCAGCAGCGGGATGTCCTCTCGACGCGTGCGCAGCGAGGGGAGGGTGATCGCGATCACGTTGAGGCGGTAGTAGAGGTCCTCACGGAACTCACCTGCGCGGACCATCTGGCCGAGGTCCTGGTTGGTCGCCGCGATGATCCGGCAGTCGGCGCGCAGGGTCTGGTGACCGCCGACCCGCTCGAACTCGCCGGTCTGGAGCACCCGTAACAGCTTCACCTGGACCCGCGTCGACAGCTCTCCGACCTCGTCGAGGAAGAGCGTGCCCTTGTGCGCGCGGCTGAAACGACCGTCCCGGGTCGAGGTCGCGCCGGTAAACGCGCCCCGCTCGGCGCCGAAGAGCTCGGCCTCGATGATGCTCTCGGGGAGCGCCCCGCAGTTCACCGCCACGAACGGCCCGTCGGCCCGCGACGAGAGGCCATGGAGGGCGCGCGCGAACAGCTCCTTGCCGGTGCCGCTCTCCCCCAGCAGCAGCACTGTCGCCGAGGAGGGGGCGGCCTGCCGGACCAGCTCCATGACCTTGCGCAGGGCCGGCGCGTTGCCGACGATGCCCGCTTCGGCGCGACCGCCTCGGGCATCGGCGAGCTGAGCACGCAGCGCCTGGTTCTCCGCGACCAGCGCCTGCTTCTCGAGGATGCGTGCGACGGCGCGCTCGATCACCGCGCGGCGGAACGGCTTCGTGACGAAGTCGTACGCGCCCTCGCGCATCGCTTCGACGGCGAGCTCGATGGTGCCGTAGGCGGTCATCATCACGACGTCGGCCTCGGGCTTCAGGGCGCGGGTATGCTTCAGCAGGTCGATCCCGCTCAGCCCCGGCAGCATCAGGTCCGTGAGCACGACGTCGATGGTCTGCTTGCGGAGCTGGTCGAGGGCCTCCTCCCCACTGGTCGCGGGGATGACGTGCAGCGACTGCTTCTCGAAGATGCGCACGAGGCTCGCCAGGTTCGACGTGTCGTCATCGACGATCAGCAGAGTGCGCGCGGCGGTCATCGACGGCACTCTCGGCGCCGGGCCGGTCGCACGTCAACCCCGGGTCCACAGCAGGTGGCGTGCTCTTCGACACCCTGCTAGCTTTCGGCCCCGTGGAACGGCTGCTCGCGTACATCGAGGAACACGCATCCGAGCTCTCGGGGGATTTGCTCCCGTCGCTCCTGGACGTCGACGCCGTGTTTCGTGAGGTCGCCCCTGAAGAGCTGGCGCGCTGCGTACACGAGGCCCTGTGGCGTTTCACCCAATACGCCCGAACGCGTGACCCGCTCCAGCTCGACGCCTGCTGGCGGGTTTTGCAGAGCCTCTGGCCCGACGAACGCTCGTTCTTCTCGGCCGTCGTCCGCGTGCTCTTCGGCTTCGAGGACCTGCTGGCCGTCCGCGCGGGGCGGGCCTTCCGTGACGCCGAGGTCTTCCTCGACGAGCTACGGATCTTCCGGGTCGCGATGCGGGAGGCGCTCTGCCTCTGGGCCGACCGACTTCAGGGTCGTTACGCCGCGGCCACCGAGTCTCTCCGCGAGACCCGGCTGACCCAACCCGTCGGTCGAACGATGCAGACCGACTTCGCGGACCAGCGTGTCGTGCAGACCATCGGACCCGCCGAGCTGACGCCCGACCTCTCACCGGTCGAGGCCGAGATCGAGGCGCGATGGGCGGAGGGCGCGCCCCAACGGCCTGCGGGCCCCCTGGTCACTGGGGTCACGGCGCTCGCGCATGTGCGGGGCGACCGATTCGTCGGCCGTCAGGCTGAGCTCGCACGACTCTGGGAGCGCCTGGCCGCCGTGGGCTCAGCGGGCGCGGCGCATCACGAGGTCGTGGGTCTCAAAGGGCCCGATGGCTGGGGCAAGACCCGGCTGGTCCAGCGGTTCCAGGACGCGATTCGCGAGCAACTCGGGGTCGCACCCCTCGTCGTGCGCGCACGGGCGCCGCGCCTGTTCACGTTGCCGACCTGGCCGTTCGTACAGCTCTTCCGAGGCTACTTCGAGGCCTCGCTGCACGATCCCGAGCTCGGCGAGAAGGTTCGACGCGGTCTCCTCGGTCTCGTGGAGTATCTGCCCGATGAAGCGGCGCGCCAGGCGCTCCTCGAGGGGCGCACCGTGCTCCTCGATTTGCTGGGCGAGCCGGAGGCCGCCAGTCGCGCCGCGCAGATCGACGGCCGCACGCTCGGGATCAAGACCCACCGCGCGATCGTGCAGCTCCTCGAGGCCATCGCGGCCCGCGCAGCGGTCGAGACGAACGCGCCGCTCATTCTCGAGATCGAAGACGCCGGGGAGCTGGACGGCCCCTCGTGGGAGCTGCTCCATCACCTGCTCGTACACGTGCGCCCGCGGGCGCGCATCCTGGTGCTGCTCACGTACGACGGTCGCTTCTACGTGCCGGCGGAGCTCTCGAAGTATCCGGGCTTCACCGAGATCACACTGAGCCCGTTCGAGATGGCGGACTCGGAGGCCCTGATTGACACGATGCTGGAGCCGAACGCGCTCCAGGACTCCACGCGTTTCCGCCTCATCAGCGGCGCGCGCGGCTCCCCTTTGCTGCTCCGCTTCAACCTCGAGCAGCTCGTCATCGACGGCGTCGTCGGCCTGGAACAGGGTCGGTGGCATGAGGCGCGCGAGCTACCGGCCGATGGTGTGGACCGCGAGCTGGGCGACCTCATCAAGCGTCGGCTCACGTCCCTGGGCGATACGGCCCGCGAGGTGGCCGAGGTCGTGGCCGTGACCGAGGACGCTTCGGGCGGCAATGTGCTCGAGGACGTGGCCCAGCGGCGCGCGATTGACCGCGAAGAGCTTTTCCTCGCGCTGCAGAAGCTCGAACGACTCGGGCTCGTGGAGATCTCCGGCTCGGGCCTGTCGCTCACGGCCCGGGCATCCCATGGGCTCGTGCACGACGAGATCTACAAGCAGATGAACACCGACCGTCGCCGTGCGATCCACGAGGACGCGGGCGAGGTCTACACCCGGCTGCCGACGACGGCGTCGTTCCCGTCGCTGGCGGCGGACCACCTCGCGCTGGCGGGCCTGCACGGTCGCGCGCTGCATGGGCTCATGACGGGCATCGACCGCAGCGTCCGGGTGCACAGCCTCGTCGGTGCGCTCGAGCTCTGCAACCAGGCGATCGGTCTGTTGAAGGGCATGCCTCGAGACGAGCAGGATCGCCACCTCTTCCAGGTCTTGCTGCGCCGAGAGCGCATCAACGGCCTGCTCGGCCACCGGGACCAGCAGGCCAGCGACCTGCGCCAGCTCGAGCCCCTCGCGCTGCGTATCGGTACGGAGTCCGAACGCGCCCAGCTCGCGCATCGTCGAGCGCGGCATGCGCTCTTGACGGGCAGCACGAACGAGGTGGCCGCGGCGCTCGCGGGATGGTCCGAGCGCCCGACCCCGCGCTCGCGTTTCGTGCTCGCGCTGACCCACTGGCAGCAGGGCGAGCGCGGTCCCGCCGTCGAGCTCCTCGATGGCGCGGCCGAGGAGGCCGTGGGCACTTCGAGTGATCGGCTGCGCGCGCGCATCGCGTATGCGCGGGGCGTCACGGCGGCGCGCAACGGCAAGATGGCGGAGTCGCTGCGCGACCTCTTCGAGGCGTGGCGTGCATCCCGGCGCAGCGGGGACGTCTACGGCGAAGCGCTGACCATCCAGGCGCTCGGGAACCACTTTTGGACCGTCGGCCGATTGATGGACGCGGACCGCTTGCTGCGTCGTTCAGAGCGCTTGATGTCGGAGGCCGGCGAGACGCGTGCCCGCGCCCGTGTGCTCGTGCAGCTGGGCGGACTGCACGCGTCCATGGGGGATCTGGACGAGGCGAGTCAGTTCTTCGGGGCCGTGCTCCAGACCAGCGATCGGGACGCCCATCGTTTCGACCATGCCGCGGCCATCATCGGACAGAGCCGGATCCTCGTCAGCCGTGGGCGCTACGAAGAGGCGACCGCCCTCGTGGCCCAGTGCATCAAGGATGTCGGCCGTCGCGGCGGACGCCACCCGGTGCTCGTGGATCTGCACAACGCGCTGGCCATGACCTTCGCGGTCGCGGCCCGGGGCGAGCGGCTCGTCGTCGGGGCGCTGAACTACGCGGGCGAGGCGGCGGACCGCGCGACGGAGCTGGGCTATCTGCGGGGCCTCGTCTCCGCGCTCGGCATTCAGGTGCGCGCGCTGCTCGCCCTCGGACGGGACGGCGAAGCGGCCTCACGTCTCCACGACCTCGACACGGCGTTCGAGTCGGCCCTGCAGCAGGATCCGCGACTCGAGCGCCTGCGGGCCGAGGTCGAGCTGTATCGCCATGGCGTGAAGAAGGCCCTCGGCGACGTGCCGGGGGCGGACCAGGCGCGTCAGGCGGCGTGGAACGAACTCATGTCGCAGGTGCGCTGCCTCGAAGGCACCGGCTTCGAGCGGGGCTTCCTCAACAACATCCTGCCGCACCGCGAGATTCTCCAGGCCATGGAGCGGGTGCCCGCGAACGGTCCGTGAGACCGAACGTCAGGTGAAGGACAGCACGCGGTAGAGGGGCACCGGCCGGGCCTTGCCCTTCAAGTTCGCGCTCGGGCGCTCTTCGTACTGGAGGCGGTCCGCGAGCGCGTACATGACCGGGTCCGTGACGATGATCTCACCCGCACCGGCGGCGCTGCACAGACGCGCGGCGGTGTTCACGGTGTCGCCGATGACCGTGTACGAGAGGGTGCGGTTCGAGCCCATGTAGCCGGCGACGACCTCGCCGGTGTTGATGCCACAACCAACGAGGATCGCGTCCTCGCCGTTGGCGACGCGGAATCGGTTGAAGTCCTGGAGCGCCTTCATCATGTCGAGCGCCGCACGCACGGCGCGCTGCACATGGTCGTCCTGGTGCACGGGGGCACCCCAGACGGCCATGATCTCGTCGCCCACGAACTTATCGAGCGTGCCGTCGTGCTCGAAGATGATGTCGACCATGATCTCGAAGTACTCGTTGAGCATCGAGACGAGCTGCTGCGGCGCCCGCCGCTCGCTCATCGACGTGAAGCCGCGGATGTCGGAGAAGAGCACGGTGGCTTGACGGAGCTCGCCGCCCTTCTGCAGGGCGACGTTGCCCTTGACGACCTGCTCCACGAGGTTCGGCGACAGCAGGCGCGAGAGGTTGTTGCGCGCGATGGCGGCCGCCTCCGCCTGCTTGGCGAGGCTCGCGTTCGCGAGCTGAATCGCGGCCTGGTGCGCGAAGGTCGACAGCACCTGCAGGTCCTTCTCGGTGAAGACCCCGGTCGCGATCTGCGTGTCGAGGTGAATCATGCCGAGGAGCTTGTTCTGGAAGAGCAGCGGAACGCAGATGGTGCTCCGGATGCCCTGCAGGATGATGCTGTGGCTCCCGCCGAAGCGGCTGTCGATGGTCGCGTCGCTCGAGAGGACGGCGTGCTTCTCGTTGACGACCTCGTTGAGGATGGTCTGCGAGAGTTCGAAGAGCCCTTGCTCCGCTCCGCCCTTGCGGTGTTTCACCGCACGCGGCTCGGGCACGTTCCGAGTCTCGTTCATCAACAGGATCACCCCACGATCGGCGTGGGTGAACTCGAAGGCCTTGTCGAGGATTCGAACGAGCAGCACGTCCACGTCGAGGGTCGCGCCGACGTCTTGGTTGAGCTCGAACGCGACGCGCAGCTTTTCGTAGTCGGCGCGCAGGGCCGCGTGGTCGGGGACCTGCACCTCGGGCAAGAACTGCCTGAGATTGGACTCCTCGGCGGTGAGGCGCGCCCGAATCGCGGACTCCTGGTTGAAGACCGGATTGATCGTGACCTGCTTCATCGCCGACTGGATGACCGGGGCGTCGCCCTCGACGTACACACACTGCGTGCTGCCGAGCACAATCGTGTCGCCGTCGTTGAGGCGCTGCTTGCCGGTCAGCCGCTCGTTGTTGACGTAGGTGCCGTTCCGGCTGTTCATGTCCTGGAGCCAGTAAGCGCCGTCACTGAACGTGATGAGCGCGTGCTCCTTGCTTACGACCCGGTCGAGGATCTGCACGTGCTGGTCGGGATGACGACCGAGCGTGTTGATCGCCCGGAGGACGGTCTCCTTGCGGGTGCCCTCAGGGCTCGTCACCACCAGCTTGGCCATTGCCTCTCTCACCTGACGAGGGCGGGGCCTTGAGCCCCTCGGTACGGAGCGCCCCGATGCGTTCCCGAAGTTTACCTTGTGGGTCCGCGTTGTTCACACTTTTCAGCATGGATTCCCAGACACGCGCGGCCCCCTCGGCATCGCCCCGCTGCTCGAGGACCGAGGCCAGGTTGCGCCACGCGCGCGCGTCGCCGGGCGCGAGGCTGGTCGCGCGCCTGAGCGCGGCCTCGGCGTCCTCGAGTTTGCCGGATTGGGCCAGCGCCGTGCCGAGTTGGAGCTGCACGACGGCGTCGTCCGGGGTCAACTTCGCGGCCTTCTCGAGCACCTCGGCGGCACCGCTTGAATCCCCGGCGAGCGCACGCGCGTTGCCGAGCTCGAGCTGAGCGGCCCGGTCTTCGGGGGCGGCCTCGGCGACCTGCTTCAGCGCGTCGAGCGCGGCCTTCGCATCGCCGGTGCCCTCGCGCGCGAGCGCCAGCAACTTCTGAACGCGGGGATCGTCGGCGTGTCGGAGCGCGAGCCCCTCGAGCTCCTTGCGCGCCGACTGGGCGTCCTTGCGCCCGAGATAGGCGCTCGCCAGCCCAAATCGGGCTTCGTCGTCGTTCGGGTCCAGCCGGAGAGACTGGCGATACGCGTCGATCGCGGCTCCGAGGTCGCCGGCCTCGTGCAGCGCTCGGCCCAGCGCCGCGGCGATGCGCGGATCGTTCGGGGCGAGGGTGGCCGCGGTCCGGAGCTCGGCGGCGGCTTCCGTGGCGAAGCCCCGTCGCGCAAGCTCAGCGGCCCGCAGGACGTGGTCCGTCACCGTCTCCTCGGCCTTCACGACGGGGCTTGCGGTCCGAGGGGCCTCGCCGTAGGTGACGGGCTGGGCCGCCTCGGCGGGCTGGGGCGACGCGACCTCGACGGCCGCGTCCAGAAATGGGCGCTCGACGGTCGCCTTCGGGGCGCGGTTGCACCCCAGGAGGGCGGGGAGCAGGCACAGTCCCAGGACGAGGCGCGGTGAACGACGGCTCGACGAAGTCTGCATAGTGGTTTCCTAACATACCCCGAGGACGGAGGCGCTCATCCAAGACACACTTCGTCGAGTCCAAGCTCGGCGACCACGGGGAAGTGGTCGCTCGTTCGATTCTCCGTCCAGACCCGACAGACGCCCGCGGGTGCGACACCGCCTCGAGCGAGGATGTAGTCGATACGACGGTTCGGGTCCTTCACGCTGAATGTCTCCGGCGGCCCGGCCCCGGCGACGTCGAAGGCGTCGAGGAGTGGACCGGACAGGGCCGTCGGACCGCGCAGCGCCGCCAGGGTGTCGGAGGCCGGGACGTCGTTGAAGTCCCCCAGAAGCAGCCCAGGCCCCGGCCGCTCGTCGAATCGACGACGCACAAGCTCGGCCTGGCGCAACCGCTCCACGGGCTGAACGCTGAGGTGGGTATTGACCACGACCAGCGAGGGCTCCGTGTCGAGTTGAACCCGCAGTGCGACGCGCTGCTCGTCGGTCTCTCTCGGCAGCAGCGTCACGTCCACGGTCCGAAACGGCCACCGGGAGAGGAGCGCGACGCCGAAGCGTCCGCCTGCGTCGTCGGTCAAGGCACCGGCGAAGGTGGAGTAGGGCAGTCCCAGGCCACGCGCGAGGAACGCGGGCTGGTCCATCCGTTCGCCCATGCACCAGTCGACGGCGATCTCCTGTAGGGCCAGCAGGTCGAGCGTCGGCGTGTCACCCAGGGCGTCCAGCAGGGATTGCATCGAGGTCTCGATGCCGATGCGTACGTTCCACGTAGCGACACGCAAGCGAAGAGGCAGCGCACTCATGCCGTGTTCTCCAGAGGGTGGAGGGCGAGGGGGACACGCAGGCGAACGAGGGCGCCCCCGCCGGGCGCGTCCTCGACCTCGACGCCGCCGCCCTGAGCCTGGATGAGCTTACGCACGTAGGAGAGACCGAGGCCCGTGCCTTGGGGCCGGGTCGAGTAGAAGGGCTCGTAGAGGTGGGCCTTCGCGTCGGCCGAGAAGCCCGGGCCGTCGTCGACGACCTCGATGCTCGCGGCGTCCCCGAGAGACCGCACCCTTAGAACGAGGTGTCCCTCGCGCCCCGCGAGCGCCTCTCGGGCATTGCGCACCAGGTTGAGGAGCGCCGCGCGGACCTGATGGGGATCGGCCAGCGCCGGTCGAACCGCACGGTCGGCGTCGAGGCGCGTTCGGATTCGGGCGCGCTCCATTTCCGGGCGAACGAACTCGAGCAGCTCCCCCGCGATGGCGTTCAAGTCGCACGGGACCGGCTCGGGTCTCGGCAGCCGCGCGAAGCCGAGATAGGCCTCGGTGATCTCACGGAGCCGCTCGACCTCGACGATGATGCTGGAGAGCAACGTTCGGGCCTCGTCCCCGCCGTCGAGGTGGTCGAGCTCCTCCATCAACAGCTCGGAGTTCAGACCGATGCTGCTCAGCGGGTTCCGCAGCTCGTGGGTGATCTGGGCGGCCAGGCGCCCGACCGTCGCGAGGCGCTCCTGGTGCAGGAGCTCCTTCTGTTGAAGCGCGAGCTGCAGGTCACGTTTCCGGATGGCCTCGGCGAGCCGCCCGATGTCGGCGGCGAGGTCGCCGATCTCGCTGTCCACGGTGACACTGCGGGCGCGCCCTGGGCGCGCGGCGAGTCCGGGGGCGTCTGGCCGGACGAGCGCGTCGAAGTCCCCGCGCGCCATGCGCTCGACGGCGTCCCGGAGCGTGCGCAGAGGTCGGAGCGTGAGGCCCGCGCCCAGGGTGAGCGCGAGGCCGACCGCGAGGCCGATCACCGTGAGCACCAGCGTGCTCGAGACCGCTCGACTTTCTTGCGCGGCGAACGCGTCGAGCGCCGACTCGATCTCGGCGGCGATTCCTTGCTCGAAGCGCGAGACGTCCAGGCCGAGTTCGTTGACGCGGTCCACGACG
>JBMOFP010000160.1:0-13839 GCA_049318805.1 Bradymonadia bacterium | reverse complement strand
TCGAGGTCAGCCAGACCTTGCCCCCGTGGCGCATGACGAGCTTCTTCACGATGGCGAGCCCGAGCCCCGTGCCGGGGTAAGCGGCCTGACCGTGCAGGCGCTGAAAGAGCTCGAAGATGCGCTGGAAGTCCTCGGGCTCGATGCCGATGCCGTTGTCGGCGACGGTGAAGTGCCACGCGCCGTCCTCGAGCGCAGTCGCGACACGCACCCTCGGCGCAACCTCCGGCCGACGGAACTTCAGCGCGTTGCCCACCAGGTTCGCGAGGATCTGGTGGACGTGGCTGGGATGGGCAAGGAGCGTCGGCCATGGGCCGGAAGTCACCTCGGCACCGCTCTCGACGATGACGGCCCGCAGGTCGTCCAGCACCGCGACCCAAACGTCTGCCAGGTCGGTGAGCGGCGCCGGCGCGTCGTCGTACCCCAGGCGCGCGAAGGTGAGGAGGTCCGCGATCAGGGACCGCATGCGCTCGGTGCCGTCGAGGGCGAACTGGATGTACTTGTCGGCTTCCGGGTCCAGGCGCCCTTTGTACCGTCGCTCCAGCAGCCGTACGTAGCTGCTGACCATGCGCAACGGCTCCTGAAGGTCGTGGGAGGCGAGGTGCGCGAACTGCTCCAGCTCCGCGTTGGAGCGCTCGAGCCTCTCGGTTTGCCGTTTCTGCTCAGCCTCGCGGTCTTTCCTCTCGGTGATGTCGCGCGCGACCGCGAAGTAGAGTCGGTCTTCGGGGCGCATCGCGTCGTGGCTCGTTCGCGCGCTCCACAGGAGCCACCGGTAGCTGCCGTCCCTGCACCGGTAGCGATTCTCGAACGAGATGGTCGAGAAGTCGCTGGTCGTCAGCCGAGACATGACCTCGAGCGTGGCGACCACGTCGTCGGGATGAACGAAGTCGATGAACGGCCTGGACGTCAGCTCGTCGATCGACCATCCGAGGGTCGACCACGCCGGGTTCAGCTGTCGAAAGTAGCCCTCGATGTTCGCGATGCAGAGCATGTCGAGCGACATCGCGAAGAAGGTGTCGCGGTGCGTGGCCTCGAGCCCGCTCGAAGTCGCCGTGCGCTGGAGCGCGCGCCGCACGGTGGCGACGACCTCATCGGGCCAGGGCGGCAGCGTGTGCTCCGCGCCCTGTGCGCGGGCCCTGTCCGCGCTCTCGCGATCCAAGGCGAGCGCGATGGACACGGCGAGCCCTCGCGGGCGTTGCCGCAGGACCTCGGCGGTCGCGACGGCGAGGGGCGCTTCGCTTGCATCCCAGAGCAGGACACAGGGCTCATCGACGGCCGCCGACATGGCGTCGTTCGGCACTTCGCAGCGATGGACGGTCAGCCCGGCGGAGGTCAGCGCGCTCGTGAGGCGCTCGGCCTCTGCCCCAAGGACCAGAACGAGCCCCATGGTCGATTCCCCCCGGGTCCGTCGTCGGTCCCACGACCGTACACCCCGGTACGCTCCCGTCAAAGGTCATGGGCGCACGATCGACCTTGTCAGTGCACGGGACGCGTCGTAGCTTGCCGCCTGGAGAGACGGTCGATGCCTGACGCGGCGCAAGCGCATCTCGAAGTCCTCCTCGTCGAGGACAACCCGGGCGACGAAGGCCTCTTGCGCGCGGCCCTCGAGGACGTGCCCTACGCCGACCTCTCCATGGCCTGGGAGAACACGCTGGAGGCTGCCTTCAGGCGGTTGCGAGACACCCGTTTCGACGTCGTGTTGCTCGATCTGGACCTGGGCCCGACCCGTGGACTCACGACGCTCGCGCGGATGCGCGAGCGCGCACCCGAGGTGCCGGTGGTCGTCCTGACCGGGCGTGACGACGCCGCGACCGGCATGCTCGCCGTCCAGTCGGGCGCACAGGACTACCTCACGAAGGGCCGCGCCGACGGCGAGCAGGTCTGGCGAGCCTTGAGCTACGCGGTCGAGCGGTATCGCGCCGAGCGGACCATCCGCGGGCTCAACGAGACCCTCGAGCACCGGGTCGAGCTCCGAACCCGTGAGCTCACGCTGGCGAACGAGGAGATGCTCGCGTTCGTCCGCTCTTGCGCCCATGACCTCAGGGGGCCGCTCCGCACGGTCGAAGGGCTGGTCACGCTCTTCGTCGAAGAGCACTGCGACAAGTTCGACGCCGACGGCATGGACCTCTTGGAGCGGATGCGCAGGGCGGTGATGCGTCAGGAGGCGACCCTGTCGGCCCTCGCCCGTTTCGCGCGAACGGCCTCGGCTCGACTCGAGGTGCAGCCGTTCGACCTCGCCCCGATCGCCCGGCGCATCTTCGACGAGCTCCGCCGCGGCGATCCGGCGCGGGCTGCACACTTCACATGCCCGGCGTCATTGCCCACGTTCGCAGACGCCGGCCTCGTGGAGGTCGCGCTCGAGAATCTCCTTTCGAACGCGTGGAAGTTCACCGCGCGTCAGGCGCAGACCGAGATCGAGCTCGGCTCCGTCCAAAGCGCCGGCCTCGCGGTCTTCTTTGTGCGCGACAACGGCGTCGGCTTCGATCCGAGGTTCAAGGACAAGCTCTTCAAGCCCTTCCAGCGCCTGCATGACGAGCGCGCCTACCCGGGGACGGGACTGGGCCTGTCGACCGTGCAGCGGGTCGTTCGACTGCACGGCGGGCGCGTCTGGGTCGAGGCCGCGCCCGAGGGCGGCGCCACCTTCTCGTTCACCTTGGCGACGCAGCTCCGCGGTGAGGAGCGACCCGAGGTCGAGAGCGATCCCGCAGACTCCATCGGTAGCGGCATCGGCTGAGTGCGCACGCGGGGGCGAGGCTTCCCGGCGGCGAGGCTTCCCGAGGTGCCCGACCGGGTGTGCGCTCCACCCGGCCAGGCAGCGGACCCGCGAAGTCGATCGGCTCCCCGAAGGCCTGCGCGAAGGAGGCGAGCGGGTGTCTGTGCGGCGTGTTCGCATTCGGTTGTCGTCGTTGCGGCCGAACGGGTTGGGATTGTTGCGCGCGCACGTCAGGGCGGAGCGGAATCCGGAGTCGATTGCGCAAATTCCATCGCAACCCGGGTCAAGCGGGTGGGTTCAAGCTTTCGAACCCCAAAGGAGAAGCAAATGTCGCGCACCCAGCCCCTCGCCGTCTTTCGCCCGTTCTCGACCCTCCGTCTCTCGGCTCTCGCCGCCTGCGTGAGTCTGTCCGCGTGCGGTACGGATGCCGAGTCCACCGAAGCCGATGAAAGCGCCGATCTGGCCATCGTCGCGTCCTCCGCCGCCCTCTCGACCGAGACCGCGGACGATGTGCGTACGGGTCTCGACGTCGACGCGCTCCTCGCGGGTTTCGGCGGTCGCCCGCGACTCAAGGACACCATCACCGCGCTCGTCGCAGAACGCTCGCCGTGCGCCGAAGTGACCTACGGCGAAGGCCAGGTGACCATCGACCTGGGGGACGGCTGCATGGTCCCGGGTTCCGGCAAGACGGTCTCGGGTCAGCTCAACGTCGCCGTCGCGAGCGAGGAAGCGCAGCGAAGCCTGGACGTCGAGTTGGTGTCGTTCGGTGCGGACATCAAGGCCACGGGGACTGTGCACCTCGAGGCCGAGCCGGGCGCGCGCTCGCGCGAAATCTCTGTGCAGCTCAGCGACGGCCGGGCGCTCGACTGGACCGGCCAAGCGACGTGGGCCGAAGGGCGGGTCGCCTTCGCCGGTGAGGCGACCGCGGTCAACGCCGACGACGTGAGCACCCGCATCGTCTACGCCGACTTCTCCTGGATGCGAGGCGACTGCTACCCGTCGTCCGGTACGGCGACGGTCACGCCCGGGGGCTCGGCCACAGTCGTCGTCACGTTCAGTGCGGAGACCCCCGAAACCGGCGAGGTCACGGTGAAGGTGGGTCGTGCCCCGGCCGTGTCGTATTCGCTCCCGATGGAGCGCTGCGCCCAGTGAGCGCAGCCTTCGTGGTGCGCGCCGCGACTCCAGGTTGAGCCGTCTGACCTCGCTCCCCTGGGGCACGCATGCTTCGCTTGCCCGGGACGCCTCTGCCCCGCGCTTTGAGACACTCGGCCTTCGGCGAAACCCTCGACCGCCCCCCCTCGCCCAGCGCCGGCGAGTGGGGTTTCCAGGTCGATCGGCCGGGGAGGTCGCAAGATGTTTCAGTCGAGGGCTCGTCTCGGCATGCGGGTGTGGCTTGCGTTGCCGCTGGCCGGCGTGAGGTGCGTTGCGCCCCCATCCGCCTGGACACCAGGTCCTCGGCGTCGACAAGGCTCATGCAATCGTCGGCGCGGCGCGTCAGTCCCTTCGGCGCGCAGTCGGGCGTCCTGGCCTCTCCCATTCGCTCCGAACGGAGCATGCGACACCGCTATTCGCGTCCGCCGATCTCGTTGAACGCCCACCCGACGACCCCGTTCGCGTCGGTGACCTCGCAGGCGGCCTCCCACAGCGTGAGCCCGGGTAGCCCAATTCCGCCGGTCGGCACGCGTCGCATGTCCGGCCCGAGCGCGGTCACCGTCAAGAGCAAAGGGACCCCGGGGCAGTCGATCGTGTGGGTGAGTGGATAGCCGCTCGGCGACAATGTCGCGCCCGGCGTGACGGTGAACTCGACGCTCGTCTGGGGGCCACCGCCCGCCGGCGACCAAAGCGCCCAGCGCGCAGGCGCGGTGCCGTTTGTCGGCTCCACCTCGCCGACCATGAGCGCGCCGCCATCGCGCAGACGCACCGCGAAGTAGCGCCACTGAGCCTGGAGTGGCCGCGCGTCGCCCCACTGGTGGTCGAGCCACGCCTCACCCGTCACGCCGCTCAGCGCACCGTCGCGCTTGATGCCACCCAGGCAGGCCAATCGGGGGCGCGCGTAGAGGCACATCGGACCCCCAGCGAGGTCGATGCGTCCGGCGTCGCCGGGTACGAGGACGTCGTCCGTTTGGCTCGGCGTGAGGTCGAGGCGCAAAGCCCGCTGCCTGTTTCCCTCGACCATGAACGCCGCCTCGAGTCGGTAACGCGGCGCGGTCGGCGTCGAGAGGTCCGCGATGACGCGCCACGTATCTGGCTGCTCACCCTGCGCGACGAGGCGCGCCTCGAAGCCCCAGAGCCCGCGCGGCGTCAGCGTGCCGCCCAAACGGTCGAACGACAGGTAGGGGCCGCCCCGCTCGATGAACGCGAAGTACGCGTAGACGAGCGGCGGCGCACCGAAGAGTTCGGCCTTGAAGAGCGTGAACTCGAACGCACACTCGGGCGTCGCCCCGAGCGCAGGCAGGTGACCGACGAAGTACCACCACTCCACGGGCTCGCGGTGGGGACCCTCGTCGCGCGGCAACGCCACGGGAGGCATCGGCGTCCCGCTCGTGGGCACACCACCGAACAATGGAAATCCGAAAGGCATGGGATGATGATGCCTCACATGGCTTACAAGATCGCGATCTTCGGGGGTGGAATGGGCGGTCTCGCCGCCGCGCACGAGCTCGTTGGCCGTGGCTACGAGGTCACGGTCTACGAGCCCGGTCGCTACGGCGGCAAGGCGTCGAACCAAGAGACACCCATCGCGGCGCCGACGGCGTCCGCGTACAAGCCGCTGACGGGCGAGCACGGCTTTCGGTTTTTTCCCGGTTTCTACCGCCATGTGATCGCCACGATGGCAGAGATCCCGGGCGTAGCGCCGTTCACGACCGTGGCAGACGCCCTGCTGGCGAGCGAAGAGGCGGCCGTGGCCTGGACGGGTCAGCCCCTGATGACGTTCCCGCGCCGCACGGTGCCACCCCCGCCCGACCTGGTGACGCGTCTTGCGGGGCTCGCGGCCGGCCTCGACGTGACGCCTGAGGACTTGGCCCGCATGGCCTGGTTTCGCCTCAAGTACGCGACGAGCTGCGCCGCGCGGCGCGTCGACTACGACGAGGTCAACTGGTGGGATTTTATCGACGGCGACAGCCCCCGCTACTCCGACAAGTTTCGCCTGCTCGAGGCGTCGATTCCGCGCACGATGTCCGCGATGGTCGCCCGGCAAAGCAGCGCGCGCGTCATCGGCGACGTGGGCTTGCAGATGCTCTTCGGCTGCGGTCGCCCGCAAGAGGAGCCCGACCGGGTGCTGACCGGACCCACGAGCGAGGTCTGGATCGCGCCTTGGATCGCGCACCTGCAGGCTCGGGGTGTGCGTTTTGAGAAGGCCGCGCTCACACACCTCGAGGTCGAGCCGGCGACCCTGTCTTTGCCCGCTCGGATTCGGCAGGCGCATGTCCAGTACGTCGGCGCGACCACGACGTCCACAGTGGCGGCTGACCGGTACATCGCGGCGCTCCCGGTCGAGCGGATGCGCGACCTTGTCGCCACCAACGCCTACCTCATGGCGGACCCGGCGCTCGCGAGCCTGCGCGCGTGGCCGCGACCCACCGCCTCGATGGTCGGGGCGCAGTACTACCTGCGGACAGACGCGCCCATGGCCGCCGGGCACATCTTCTACCCCGAGAGTGCGTGGGCGCTCACCTCGATCTCGCAGGCACAGTTCTGGGCGGCGGGCGTCGGGCCGATCGAGAACCGCTATGGCGACGGGACCGTGCGCGGGATCCTCTCGGTCGACATTTCGGATTGGGACACGGCAGGCAGCAGCGGCAAGACGGCGACGCAATGCACCAGCGCAGCCGAAGTGCTCGACGAGGTCCTGCACCAGCTCCGCGCGACGCTCGGCTCACCGACATGGCTCGACGACGCGAACATCGCGGGCAAGTGGCTCGACGACGGCGTGACCTTTTCGACGGCCGGCGCGAAGAACACCACGCCGCTGCTCGTGCACGACATCGGGCACATGAAGTACCGCCCCGACTGCAAGGTGTCGTTCGACAACCTCTACCTGGCCAGCGACTACGTAAAGACGCACACGCTGCTCGCCACGATGGAGGGCGCGAACGAGGCCGCGCGCGCCGCCGTGAACGCGATCTTGGACGACACCGGGAGCGCCCATGTCCGCTGCGCGATCTGGCCGCTCTACGAGGAGCCCATCTTCGCCGCCGCGAAGGCCCTCGACGCTGAGCGACATGCCGACGGCCGTGGCCACGTCATGGATGCTTGGCCGCTCAGGCACGCGCTCGACGCGGCGTCACTCATGCAGATGGCGGCGTCCGCGCTCGGCACGCCGACGGTCGCGAGCCTGCTCAGGTGGTTGCCGTGAGTGCTGGTCGACCGGGGCGTGGGCACACGACCGCCGCGAACCTGTCGGGCGCGCGGACCCCATAGCCCAGCAGGCGCGACCGCGAGGCATCGGCGTCGCCCGCGTCCCGCGCCGCTTGCAAGGCGCAGACAGCCGCGAGTACGCCATGACCAGCGGCCTCGAAGGCCTGTGACGCCGCGCGCAACCCGCTCGTTGCGCCCTGCGTGTCACCGTCGAGCGCGGCGAGGCCGCCCCTGAGCGCGAGCCGATAGGGGGTCAACCACGGCGCGTCTTCGCGTTCGAGTCGGCGGAGCGCGCTGACGGCCTCGGAGCGGAGCCCGGGCCGTCCAACTGCGGCGAGCAGCGCGGCGCGCGCACGCAACTGAAAGTACTCCGCGCGAATGATCTGAAAATCGAGCAGTCGCATGCGTCTACGCTCGTCTGCGCCTGCGTCCAGCAGGACGAGCGCATCGTTCGGCGCGCCCGCGAAGAGGCGCGCCCAAGTGCGCGAGACCCGCGCGTAAACGTGAGGCAGGTGAAGGCCCTGCGTCGTCCACTCGGCGAACGCCTGCGCACACTCCGCCTCGACTACGCCCACAGGGTCGACGGGGTCGGCGGCGAATGTGAGCATGGCGGTCGGCAGGCCCGCGCGCAGGCTCGCGGTTGCGAGCAAATCACCCCGCTCTCGAGACTCCTCCAGAATGCGCGGGACGTGCCGCGTCAGCGCGGGGATGTCCGCCGTGTGGGCCAAGGACCACATCCCAAAGATGTGGCTGTTGGTGAGCTCCCACGCGACCCCCGTGCATCTCGCCCTGAGATGGTCCGCGGCGAAGCGTGCGTGCTCGAACCCCGGCGTGAACTCCCCTGAGAAGTAGTGATAGCCCGCCGCGCAGACCTCGGTCAGGCCCAAGCTCACGGGGTCCGAGATGCCACCACCGACACGCCGCGCAGCCTCGAGCGCAGCCGCGGCCCGGCGTCGAGCGCGCCCGCCGCCCGTCGCGGCGTAGTAGGCTGCCTCAGTGCACAGCGCGCGCACCACGCGCAGGGGCTCTCCGGCGTCCAAAGCGAGCCGTGTATGCCGCCCGTGAAAGTCAGCCGAGATGATCGGGTCGACCCACACGAGGCCAACCGCAGCAGCCCAGCAAGCGTCCAGGCGCGCGAGCGTCCGCTCAGGCACCTGCGCTTCGGCTCGCGCGGTAAACCCGAGCCCGCGCAGAGCGAGACGAGCGCGGTGCCAAATGAGCGCGAGCAGCGCGCGATTGCCCGACCGGGGAAAGCCCTCGCCGACGTCCCGCAGCGTCGCTTGCAGGTGCCGCAGCCCCTCGTCGAGGCGGCCAGCGCGCAGATACTGCTCGGCGGCCATGCGCTCGAGGCGCCGCGCCTCACGTCGTCCCTTTGCGTCGGTCGGCGCCTCTCGCGAAGCCGCCTCGAATGCGCGCCCCGCGTCCGCGCCGCGCCCCGCCTGCCGCAAGGCCTCGGCGCGGTCACACAAGAGGCCCCAGCGGTCCGGGCGCTCGGGCTGCAGGTCAAGTGCTTGGGCATAGAGCGCCGCGGCGTTGTCGAAAGCCAAGACCTCGAAGGCCTGCCGAGCCGCCCGCGCCGCCACGCCTGCCGCGGCCACCGTCTCACCCGCGCCCAAGTAGTGCAGCAGAAGCGTCCGCGCATCGACGCTCGACTGCCGTTCGAAGGCGTGCGCCAGGGCCAGGTGGGTCTGTCGCCGTGTGTCTCCGTGAAGGCCCAGCAGGACGGCCTCACGAATCCGGTCATGGTACGTTTCCATCTGCGGCGCGTCGCGGCGTCCCGCGGGTCGAACCAGGCACGCGGCGCGCAACGAGCGGGTCAGGCCATCGAAATCCGCGCCGAGCCCGGCAGCGGCCGCGGCAACCTCCGTCGGGCAAGGCCCGCCTGCCGCCGCCACGACCTCGAGGAGTCGCCGCGCCCCCGGCGTAAGCGCGCCAACGCGCTCTTCGACGACGAGGTCGAGCGTCGTGCGCGTCCCGAGGGTCGTGTAGTGGCGGACGAGCTCGCACGCCAAGAACGGGCTGCCCTCTGCGGCGTCGAGCAGCCCCTCGAGCTGCGGGTCGAGCGTGGGCGTGCCCAAAATCGAGCACGCGATGCGCGCGAGCTCCGGTCGGCCCAGGGGCCCGAGCGTGAGGCGCACGTCTGGGGGCGGTTGCTTGGCCAAGAACGGGCTCGTCGCCTCGTCCTCGTCGCGAAAGGTGAGGGCGACCAGCCAGCGCGGCGGGCTGTCGCCGCCCATCAAGGCCTCGAGCAGCGCGGCGCTGTCTTGGTCGGCCCACTGCACGTCGTCGAGCCACACCACGAGTGGCCGCTCCTCACCGATGGCCCGCAGCAGCGCACGGAGCGCGGCGAAGGCGCGGCGTCGCACGACCTGGGGCTCGACGTCCGCGAGGGCTGCGACCTCGTCGTGGGTCTGTCGCACATGCTCCATCACCGGGAAGACCCGGTTCAAAGCGCCAAAGTCCGCGGGCAAGAGCACGGCGAGCGCCTCGGGGGGCCGCCCCGCGAGGAAGCGGCAGATTTGGTCCACTACGCCATCGATCGCGTTAAAAGGCACGGACTCGTAGAGGTGACAACGACCGCGGAAAATTCGCGCGCCCGAGGTCGCCTCGAGCTCGTCGAGGAAGTGGAGCATCAGCGCCGACTTGCCCATGCCAGAGCGACCCGAGATGTGCACGACGGTCTGCGTCCCGCGCGCTCGTCCCGCCGCGGTTCGCAGGGACGCCAGCGTATCGCCCCGGCCGACGAAGGGCGCCTCCCAAACGGACGAGATGGACGGCGTGAGCGTTCCGCCCAAAGCGGGCGGCGGTGTCGTGTCGACCCGGAGCGCCGCGATGACGTCAGCGCCCGCTCCGCGGTCGTTCGACCTGGGCGCCATCAAGCGAGCGGCCAGGGCGTCGAGCACCTCGGGGACGCCCTCGACCCGAGCGCGCGCAGAGGGCGCGGCCTCTCGACGCTTTCGGAGCAAGGTCGCGAGCGTATTGCCCTCGAAGGGCAGACATCCGGCCAAGGCCTCGTAGAGCATGGCACCGACCGCATACCAGTCGCAGGCCTGCGAGGGCCCCTCGCCCCACGCCAAGTCCGGCGCCATGTACGCCAAGGTCCCGAGAATGGTGTCCTCCTCACGCTGCCCCGTCCGCCGGTCCACGCTGAATCCGAAGTCAAGCAGCGTGACGTCGCCCCGCGCGGAGACGAGCACGTTCGACGGCTTGATGTCTCGGTGCAGGCGCCCGCTCTGGTGCAACACCTCGAGGCCCTCGACGACCTGCGGGAGCACAATTCGCAGTCGCGCAAGCCCCGCCGCGTCGAGCGCCTCGACGCGCCCCGTGAGAGGGCCGCGCAGGTAGCTCACGAAGTCGACACCCTCGACGATGTCCATCACGAGGAACGCTTCGTCGCCCTCGACGAGCAGGTCGAGAAAGCGCGCCAGGCGTGGGTGCTCGAGGCCCGCGACCGTCCGGTACTCGCTCTTCAACCGAAGGAGCGCGTCCGGGTCGCTGCGCCGCAGCGTCTTGACCGCGACCTGGCGGCCCGTGGCGACCGCGCGCGCACTGAAGACGCGGCCCTGTCCCCCTTCTCCCAGAAGGGCCTCGAGCGTGTATTTTCCGACGAGGATTGGGGGCGTAGTCGTCATCCGAGTGCGGGATTCTAGCCCCGTCGCAGCGCCTTGACACGCGCCGCGCGCGCCTTCACAATTGCCATCCATGCAGGTAAGAATCTTCCCCCGCGAAGACCAAGGTGTGGTTGGCGACCTCCGGCGCTTGGTCTCGACCGATGGTCACCCCGTCCCCGTCGATGTCAAGGTGTCCCCAGAGGGCGAAGCGACAGATGTCTTCATTCGCGCCGTCGACGGGGGCACCCCATTCGAGGTCGTACCGAGCGCGACCCACGGCTATCGATTGGCCGCGCTCGGGGCGGGCGAGCACGAGTTCACCTTCATGGTCAAGCCGGTGGACGCGCAAACAGGCCGCCCCCACGTGCTCACGTTCGAGGTCACTTACACGGACGCCGAGGGCCAGTCGCAGCGGCACTTCGGGCAGGTCGCCATCGAGGTCGAAGCGCGCCGGGAGTACTACGTCGCGCTCGGCGCCATTCACACGCTCCGCGACGAGGCCCTGTCGTGGCTCGAGAAGGCCGAGGCCCGCGGGCGCAGAGCGCAGCGAGAGAACCCGTCGCGTGTGCCGTCGAGCCTCGAGGTCGATCCCCTGCGCGCGGCGATGTCGGACGGCGCGTTCGATTGGCTCCGCGACGCTGCGACCCTGGGCGCGCGGTTGTTGTCGCAGCCGCGCGGTCGCGACGGCGGCCGCTAAGGGCCCGCGTGCGCGCCGCCCTGCTGGCGGTATGGTCGACACCTACCGCCTTGGGGCCGGACCACCCGCTGCGCCTCACAGAGCCCCTGGGACCGGCGTTCGCGCGTCTCGCGTTGGGCGCGCTCGACGTCCTCTGCCGACCGAGCCCGGCGACGATCGAGCGCGTCGCGCGGACGCAGAGGGGCCCGATCGTCTGCGTGAGCGATCCGGCGTCATCGCACGAGGCCGCCCAGGCGGCGCGGCGTTGGCGCGCTGCGGGGCTCGAGGTCGTCGCGGCGCGCGCCCGCTGCCTGCCTCGTGGGGCCGTCGACGCCTTCGACGCGCTCGGCCTCGACGAAGGGGTGGCGCCGCTCCTGCCTGTCGCCGCTCGTGAGGCGCTCATGCGTGCGGCCGAAGCCGACGATGCTCTGCAACGACCCCTGGCCGCCTCGGTCGAGGCGTGGACGAGCGGGGGCGTGGCGCTCCTATCGCCCGCGCTGAGCGGCCCGATTGAGCCCGGCGTCCTCGACCTGGCCGACATCGGCGAGTTCGGTCGCGGCGAAGGCGCGACGCCTGTTTCGCTCGAACGTCTGCGCGGAGCGCCCGCCCCGCGCGCGCTTTGTGGGTCCCCCTCTCTCTCGCCAGAGGCCCGTGTCCTGCTCTTCGACGTCGGTGGTGACCCGAACGCGACCGCCGAGCAATGGGCAGCGCGTGGGCGATTGGCCGCCTACTTCGGCCCCGCGCACAGGGCGTTGCCCGACGCGGCCGCGGCTGGAACGGTGCTCGTCCATCGCTACTTCGAGCCTGAGGACGTAACGCCCGACGCGCTCAGCGCGCTCGAACCCGCTCGAGGCTGGGCGTGCGCATGGGCACCCTTCGGTTTGCCCGACGACACCGTCGACCGGGTGCGCGAGCGACTGCGCGCGCTCCGTCAAGCGGGGTATGCGGCGGTCGCGCCGCGCATCTACAGACCCACGCCGAATACGGCCGCTTGGTCAGCGTGGTCTCCCCACTCAGGCGACCCGGATACTGGGCCGCACGGCCAGCGCTGGCAGGCGCAGCTCAAGTCGCTTCTCGACCGCGCTGTCAGCGAAAACCGCCCGCCGCCGCTCGCCCATGGTCGACCGCACATCACGACGACTCTCGATCGTCTGCAGAGCGCGCTGAAGCGCCCCATTTCGGCCCCGCGCGAAGCGCTCGAGCGAGCGCTGGTTGAAAGCGCCCGCGCGACCTCACCCACGGACTGCGAGGCCCTTGCGCCACTCGACGCCTACCCGTTCGCCGCGTGGGGCGGCGTGAGTGTCCTGAACATCGTGGAGGACGCGCTCCGAGGTCGTCTGGCCGCCTTGCGGGATGTCGATGCTGACCTCCACCGCGCGATGACCCACATCGCGTCCGCACCCGGCAAGCGCCTGCGTCCTGTCTTGGCCATCGTCCAAGCGGCCGGCCGCGGGATTCCACCGTCTCAGTCCATGCCGGCCGCCCTCGCGATCGAGTGGCTGCATGCGGCGTCGCTGATGCAAGACGACCTGCCGTGCATGGACGACGAGCCGCAGCGCCGTGGCGGCCCCTCCGCGCACGCGCGTCACGGCGAGGGGCTGGCGCTGCTGGGCTCGGACGCGCTCGTCGCGCTCGCGTTCGAGGACGTCGCAGCCATGGCCGACGACCCTGCCGTGGGTCCAGCGCGCGCCGCAGCGCTCGCGCGTGCCTTTGCTGCGGCGCTCGGGGCGCGGGGGCTGGTCGGCGGGCAGGCGCGTGACCTCGCGCTGCGTGGCGCTCCGCCGACGGACCTCGCCGCAGTGCTCGAGGCCCACCGCGGAAAGACCGCGCCGCTCTTTCGGCTCACGGCGACGGTGGCCGCGGTGCTCGGCGGCGACACACCCGCAGAACGCGCCGAGGCGGAGGCGTCTCTCGAGGCTTATGGTCTCGCGTTCCAGATCGTGGACGACTGGCTCGACATGGGCGACGCGCTCGCGCGGCCCGCGGGGAGCGACGCGCGACAGAGACGCGCCTCGGCAGCGACCGCGCTGACGCGGACGCAGGCCCAGACCCAGGTCGACGCGCTCTTGAAACCTCTGCTGAACGCTGTCTCCCCTGCGCTCACGCGCCTGGCCGCTCAGCTCGTCGCTCGCCTCGACCCCGTGCCGCCTCGATAGGCGCTCAGCGCCTCGAACCTGCAGATTGCTGCCTACATTCTCACTCACCCCGGGGATCAAGGTCCGGCCCATGAACACACCAAGTACCGCCGCAGCCCCCCGACCCTCGCGCACTTCGCTGGGATGGCCGTAGACCATACGAAGCAGTTCACGAGCACGGTCGTGTATCAGAACATCAAAGTCTGACCCCGCCTCGACCGAGCCCCACTCTCCGCCGGTCGAGGCCGAGCCTTGCGGCAGTCTCGACGTCACTCCCGGTCGCGGCGTGCTCGAGCACGCAGTCGCGATCGAGCAGGTTCTCGGCGTCCCCAACGTAAGTCCACAGTG
>JBMOFP010000159.1:0-13869 GCA_049318805.1 Bradymonadia bacterium | reverse complement strand
TGCGCGCGCGCCTCGACCGCCTCGCCAACGCGCCCGAAGACGTCCAGCCGTCGCGCGAAGCCCTGCTCGACGAGGCGGTGTCCGAGGCACGCTCGCTCAAGCAGTTGGCGTATGCCGCGGAGCGCATGGCGACCTCGGCCGCGGAGCTCATCAACGCCCTGGTCGACGCCCACTACGACGCGTTGAGCGGCGAGTTCTTCCCGCCCGACCTCTTCGGGGACCACGGGGGCGACGGCGACACGGCGGCGCCTCAGACGATCCTCGAGCGTCTCGCGTGGCCGGTCTACCTGATGGAGCGCGCCGAGGAGCTCGCCCGCGAGTCCGAGCAACGCATCACACGCCTGCGTGTGCTCAACGTGATGCTCGGCGTCACCTACGACACCCGAGAGCGCTTCGGCGACCTGCTGGACCGCTGGCTTCCGGGCTCCGAAGACCAGCGGCCGTTGCGCCTGGTGGAGCTGCTCGAGCTGCTCAACCACGGCTTTTTCGGGCTGGAGCACCTGGAGAGCCTGACCGACCGCATCGTGCAGTTGGGCCAGCTCCTCGGCCTCGACCAGGTCGTGGCGGACACCATCTACGAAGCGCTCGACCGCGACGTGCCCGCCGCGGTCCGAAGGTCCGTCACCTTCTTCGAGCTCGCGCGTACCGCCTACGAGCGGGTCGGCGACATCTACGGCCTCGTCACGCTGCTGCTCGTGGAGCACCGGCACGCGGTCCGCGGCGCCGATGGTCGCGCCGAGGACCTGCTCGCCGTGGCCCACGGCCTCGTGCAAGAGCGCGGGCACGAGCTCACGCCGGAGCAGCGGGCCTTCATCCACAGTCGCCTGGGCGAGCTCCTGCTCGAGGTGGAGCAATCCCCCGAGGACGCCGTCGTCGAGTTCGAGCGCGCCATCGCCCACTACGACCAGGTGGGGGACGTCGAGCACGTGCAGTCCCTGGGCGACATCCTGCGCGACCTCTACAGCCGCATGGGGGACCTCGGTCGCTACCGCCGCCTGCGCGACCGGTTTCGCGCCCTGGAGAGCCCCGCGCCGAGCATCGACCCGCTGGGCCTCGAGCTGCGCATCGAGCACCTGCTGTCGCTGGCTCGACAGGAGCTCAACGACGAGCGCGCGATCGGCATGGTCGAGCGGTGTGTGCAGCTCTTCGGCCGCATGCCCGACTCCACCACCCGCATCGACGAGTGCTACGTCGAGATCAGCAAGATCTGCAGGCGACGCGCCGACGAGGCGCAGTCCGAGGAGAGCTACGCGGATTGGCTCCGCCGTAGCCTCGAAGCGGTGCGGCGCGCCGTGGAGATCAACCGGGCGCTGGGCAACTGGCACCGCGTTTTCGAAGAGATGCACGAGCTCTTCGACGACCTGCTCGGCCTGGGAGACCTCGAGGCCTACCTGGAAGCCCGCGAGGAGAGCCGCGACCTCGCCTTCAGCGTGGGTCACGTGCACGAGCTGCTGTACCTCTTCGACGAGCACCTCCACTACGACGCCGACCGGGGCTTCGACCGTGAGCGCCTCCCCGAGGTCCGCGGCTTCTTCGAGGCCCTCACGCGGTATCTCCTCGGCCTGGGCGCGACCTCCTTCGCCGTCGCGGTCAAGCGCAGCTTCCTCGCCTTCTGCGCCGCCATCGGGGACGCCGAGCTGGCGGGCCACTACGCCTCGTGGCCGCCACACGTCGACCCGTGAGAGGGGCCGCGCTCCTGCTCGCGGGCGCCCTGGGGTCGATGCCCGGTCCGGCCGTCGCGCAGGCCCCCGAGCGTATCCGCTCGCTGACCCTCGACGCCCCGGCCCTCGCGGTCGAGGACGTCATGCCGATCGCCTTCGACACACGCCTCTCGATCGTCGCGCCGGCGCCGATTCGCCTCGCGGTGCCCGGGAGCCCCGACGTCGTCGCGGTGCATGTGCAGGGGGCGCTCGCGGTCGTGAGCCTCGTGGACTCGGAGTTCGTGCGGCGAGCGCGCCCGGTCACGAACCTGACGCTCCTGCTCACGGACGGCACCGCCGTCGCCGTGCGCCTCGCCGCTGTCGCGCGACCCGCCGAGATGCCCCAGGACATGCTGCGCTTCGAGCGGGGTCCGGGCTTCGGCGCGGCCGCCACGCAGGCGGCCGTCGACCTGCTGACCACCGCCCTGACGGACCCGGCGAGCGCACCGCCGGGTCTGCGCGCGGCCGTGGAAACCGAACGGCGCGCGGCGGAGGTTCGGGCGCTCGATGCGCTTCTGGTGGACGCCGCACGCACCGGGCTGTCGTCGGCGCGTGTGGAGCGTCGTACGAAGCGCGCGTTCATCTACCTGGCGGGGGTCGAGCGGGTGCGGATCGGGCGGTGGCTGCTGCTCGGGCTCACGCTCGAGAACCACTCGCAGCCGACCTTCGAGCCGGCGCGGGTGCGGGTGCGTTCCCGGACCGACGAGTGGCTCCCCGAAGACCTCGTCACGTACCGCTTTTCCGAGCCCAGCGTCGCCGCGGATGGCCGCGCCCGTAGGCTCGTGGTGCGACTCCCGGCCGAAGAGACCGCCTCGCCAGCCGCCGTCGAGGTCTGCGAAGCCCAGGAGCGCCGCTGCGTCACCCTCGAGGTCGGCGATTGACCGCGCCCGTGGAGACGCCTCCGGAGCTGCCGGGCTATCGGGTCACGGAGCGCCTCGGGGGCGGTGGCCAGGGCAGTGTCTGGGCGGCCCTCGACCTCGCGCTGGACCGACCCGTCGCGCTGAAGGTGCTGACCCGGCTCGACGCCGTGGCCCGGGAGCGATTCGTGAGCGAAGGCCGGGCGCTGGCGCGGGTGCGGCACCCCGGGGTGGCCCAGATTCACGCCGCGGGGGTCCTGGCCGACGGTCGCCCGTACCTCGCGATGGAGCGCTTCGGCACAGGCACGCTGGCGCAGCGTTTGACCGGGGGCGAGCGCGTCTCGACCTACGCCGCCGTGGACGTGGGCGTGCAGATGCTCCAGGCGCTCGCGGCCGTACACGCCGAGGGATTGCTCCACCGTGATCTGAAGGCGAGTAACGTGCTGTGGGACCGCGCCACGGGCCGCGTGAAGCTCGCGGACTTCGGGTTGGCGCGGGCCTCGGACAGGCGGGGTCCGACCCTGCCGGGCGCGGTCGTGGGGTCCCTCGAGGCGCTGGCTCCGGAACGAATGGCCGGCGACCCGGCGACGGTCGCCAGTGACCTGTGGTCGGTCGGGGCGGTGCTGTACGGGCTGCTCGCCGGCCGCCCGCCGTTCCTCGCGGATCCGGAGCAGCCGGGGGCCCTGGGCGCCGCATACGCCGAGGGTCCGGCGCCCTTGCCCGCGGACGTGCCCGCCGCCGTGGCGCGCGTCTGCCTCTCGCTGCTCGCCGTGGCACCCGGCTCGAGACCCCGCACGGCCCTCGAGGCCGCCGAGCGACTCCGCGCGGCGTCGAACGTGGCCGTCACCGACACGACGCCGGCGTCTGCGCGCCGGGCGGCGCCGACCGACACCCAGATTCGCGGGCGTCGGCGGACGCTCGTCGGGCTCGCGGGCCTCGCCCTCGCGGCCGCGGTGTGGGCTGCGCGCCCAGGGCCACAGACACGACCGGAGGCGCCGGTGCCCGAAGTCCCAGCCCGCGTCGAGGCGCCATCGGACGCGACGCGCGCCCCAGAGCCCACCCCACCCACCGCCCCGTCGACCGTTGCGCCGAGCCTGGGCGCTCCGCCGAGCCGCCCCGCCGCGCCCCCCACGGCCGCGCCTCGGAGAGTCGATGCGCCGGCCGAGTGGTCCCGGACCCCGAGGAATCAGCGCGCGCTCGAGGCGCCGGTCGTCGACGGGGACTCTAGAACGGATTGACGAAGAGCGGCGCCGAGGGTGTCGCCGAGGCCGGGGCCGAGACCGGGGCCGGTGGCGCCACGATCGGAGCGGGTGTCTCGACCTTCGCGGAGGCGGGCGCGGGCGCCGCTGCCGGGGCCCCGTCCTCGGGGACGAGCGGCGGGGCTTCGGGCCGTGAACCCTTGGCCGCTGCGGACGCCGCCGCGGGCGGGCTGTCTTCGGGGCTCTCGGGCGCGTCGTCGGCGCGGGGCTGACCGAGCGTGAACCAGTAGGTGCGATCGACGTCGAGAGCCACGTGCCCGAACTCGGGTGGACTCCCCGGCACCTCGAAGCGGATGCGGGCCACGACCGAGGTGCGCGACCGCGGATAGTCGACGTCACAAGGCGTCGCCGCGCACAGGACCTCGCCCGTGCGCGTGCGGACGACACGAGCGCCGGGGGGGGCCGTGACGAGGCGAAAGCGGACGCGACTCGGATCAGCCGGGGCTTCGATCGCCGCACTTCCGGGCGCGTCGGCGGTCGAGGGTGGCGAAGGGGCCGCGGCGCTCGGCGCGACCGGCGCCGCGCTCGGGGCGATGGGCGCCGCCAAGCTGGGCGCGACCGACGCCGCGCTCGGAGCGATGGGCGCCGCGCTGACGACCTGCGGGGCCGGGATCGAGGGCTCCGCAGGCGGCTGCAGCGACCCAAGACCACTCGTGACGGGCGCGGCCGAGGGCAGATACTCTCGGGTGACTGGGACCGCGGGGACCGAGACCGGGGCCGCGCTGGGCCAGAACAACCAGGCGCCCACGAGCACGAAAACCGCGCCGGCGAGCGCCGCCAGCACGAGCTTCGACAACGACAGGCCCGCCTCGGGCGGCGGCGTGGACTCCGGCTCGAAGCGACCTACGCCCGTGAGCTCGAGCGGCGCCACGGAGAACGGGTTCTCCTGGAACTGCGGGTCGTTCCAGACCGCGGGATCCCGTAGGTCGACCCGGGTGGGTGTCTGGACCATGGGCAGCGAGTGGGTGCCCCGAACACGCGCCCCGGGCTGGGTTTGCACGGTCGTCAGGGGCGCCGTGCGACGTGGCGGCCCAGGCGGCTGAGCGCGCGCGAGCACCGGCAACAACTGCGGCGGGGGCGGTGTGGGGACGGGCGCCATCGCGCGCAAGGGGCTCGGACTCGGCGCGGGCGGGGGCGGGGGCGGCGAGCCCGCCTCGCTCCCGCTGACCTGCGGCGGCAGCGCCTCGTAGGGCATGGTGGCGGCCGCTTCGCTCTCGGTCTCCTCGCGCTCGCGCTCGCGGAGCAGCCGCGCCACCTCGAGGGGATCGAAGGGCTGCGTCACGCCCGCGCCCGAAGGCTCGGCGAAGATCCGGCGGGGCGCACTCTGCGGGGGCTCGGTCACGACGGCGGGCACGGCCACGGGCCCCGGGGTCCCGCTCGTCACCGCCGTGAGCTTCGCCATCAGCTCTTTGCCGAACTCCTGCGTCGGATCCGCCTCGAAGGCGTCCACGCGAGACGCCACACCCGACGCCGCACCATCCGGCAGCTTGAGCATCGCGCGCGCCGCGTCGGACAACGAGAACAGCTCGCGGAGTCCAGCGACCGCGTCGATGAACGCCTTGAGCGTCGAATACCGATCCGCCTTGCGCGGCGCGAGGGCCGTTTGCACCACCCGGTCGATGTAGGCCGAGAGGTTCAGCTCCGGCCGCGCGTTCGACGGCGCCGGCGGCGGGCGGCGGTTCGCGTCCTCGAGCACCTGAGGGCGGGGCGCCTTGCCCGTGAGGATGAAGTAGAGCACCGCGCCCATGCTGTAGATGTCGTCGGCCGGGCTCAGAGGGTGACCGAGCCGCTGCTCCGGCGATCGATAGGACGGCGGCGACTCCGGCAGGTTGAGCAGGCCTTCGAACAGCCCGCGCGCGAAGCCCATGTCCACGATTTGCGGCTCGTGGGTCTTTTGCCCGGATGCGTCCGCGCGCTCGGCGAGGATGATGTTCGCGGGCCGGAGGTCCCCGAGCACGACGCCCTGCTCGTGCGCGTCGTGGACGCTGCGTGCGACGAACTCGATCAGGTGCAGCGCCGAATCCGGCGGCAAGGGGCCCTGCGCCGTGACGAACCGCAGCAAGGAGTTGCCCTGGACCCGCTTCAGCACGAAGAACGGGAAGCCCTCGGTCAGCAGCCCGCAATCGCGCAACGCGACCACGCTCGAGTCCGCGAGGCGGCGCGTCCGGTCGACCTCGACCCGCGCACGCTGAAGGAAGCCCGGACCCTGGTCCGGCGAGATCTCCGGCAGCACGAGGACCACGGCCTCGTCCGTCTGCAGGTCACGGGACGGGTAGGCGTTCCCGACCGCCCAGCGATTCGGCTGCTTCAGGATGCGGTATCGACCGTGGACGACCGCATCGTTGACGAGCTCGGCGGACTGACCGGGCGTCGCCACACCCGGGAGCGGATCCGTCGAGCCTCGACCGCGGGCGGATGCGGACGCGCGGGGGCGCGCCTCGGCACTGCCTGAGATCGGGCCTTTCGAAGTCGCGTTCGCCAAGAGGTCCTCGGGATAGCCGGAGCGCGGAGAGGGTAACAAACCCTGCGGTGCGCGTCACGGATCCCGCGCCGAGCGCTGGGCCAACGGGACCCGCCCGACCACGTTCGGGCGGATGGGTCCGACCACCGACTCCCCCGGTGGGGCGAGCATCGGCCGATGCGCCGGCTGGAAGTCTCCCGTCTCCATGCTGCCCGTTGCGCGGCGAGCGGCACCTCCCGACGCGTGCATCGAGCTCAGATTCGCGCCGCCGGTCGCGCCGGCCGCAGCCACCTCACGAATCCGCGCACGCGCCTCGGCCGCTCGGTCGTAAGCGGGCCGGGCGATGCGGAGGTCGAGCGCGTCGGGGCCCTGCCCCAGCCGACTCCGCGTCGCCGCCAGCAGCTCGAACGCGGGCGCCGTGAGAGACATGAGCTGGCGAAGGCCGGTCAGCGCGCGCTGAAGCGCCCCGATGTGCGGAAAACGCTCCTCGCGGTCGGGCGCCAGCCCGCGCAGCAGGACCGTGTGCAGACACGCCTCCAGGCGACGGTCCAGCGTCTCGTCGGGCAGCGCCGCCCAGCCACTGCCGTCCGCCGGACCGAAGGCGCTCATCGGCGGCGGCGCCACGCCCAGAATCAGGGCGTGCAGGATCGCGGTGACCGAGAAGACGTCGTCCCGGGGGTCGGCGACCTCGTTGCCGCGCACCTGCGGCGCGTCGAAGAGCGTCTGGCGGCACGGAATCGACATGCCCGCACCGTAGGCGCCCCGGTAGAGGCCGAGGTCGACGATCGAGACCCGGGCGCGGCCGCCCGGCTGGGCGTCCACGATCACCGAGTCCAGGTCCAGGCAGCCGGGCACGAGCCCCAGCACGTGGGCCCGACGGACGAGGTCGCAGATCTGGAGCGCGATGGACACCGCGCGGTCCGGAGAGAGTCGCCCTTCCTGCCGCAAGATGGTCTGGAGGCTCGCGCCCTGGGGACGAGGGACCACGACGAAGGGGTCACCGCCGGCCGTCAGCCCCACGTCGCGGACCGTGCAGTACGCGGTCTCCTCGAGGGGCTGGAGGCGTCGGACCTCGACGCTCATCTGCTCTACGAACCGCTGGGGCCGGACGCCTTCGAGGGTCGGCAGGAAGAGCGTAACGCGGCCCCCCGCGAGCGTGTCGACCGCGGCGACGTATCGACCGACCGGCTGCTGCCCGAGGGCGCGCTCGACGAGGTAGCGGCCGCTGATGGTCTGTTGGCTGGGCTCGGTCATCGCTCGATCCTCCGGGGTTTCACACCCCCTTGCATCGAGTAGAAGGAAAAGAGCCTTTAGTGAATGTGACGATCAACCGCCGGGGCGGGTCACCTCGGACCCGCTCAACGCGCCACGGCCGAGGCGCGCGTCTCGCGAATGACGGTGACCTTGATCTGGCCGGGGTAGGTCAGCTCGTCCTCGATTCGGCCCGCGACCTCGGTCGAAAGGCGAATCGCGCCCGCGTCGTCCACACGCTCCTGGTCGACGACGATACGCAGCTCGCGGCCACCCTGAATCACGAAGTGGCTGTCGATGCCCCGGATCGACAGGCAGATGCGCTCGAGGTCCTCGATGCGCATGCTGTACGCCTCTTCCGTGGCGCGTCGGGCCCCGGGCCGCGCACCGCTGAGCGCGTCCGCGGCGGCGACGATGTGCGCGAGCACGGAGTCGGGCTTCTCGTCGTTGTGGTGGGCGGCGATGGGGTGAACGATCTCGGGCGATTCGCCGTGCGCGCGGGCGAAGGCGGCGCCGCTCACCGCGTGGCTCCCCACGGCCTCGGTCTCGGCCCACAACACCTTGCCGATGTCGTGGATCAACGCCGACCGCCGCGCCGCTCGGGCATCGACCCCGAGGTCCTCGGCCATCATGCCGCACAGATAGGCGGTCTCGATGGCATGCGCCCACTGGTTCTGGGTGTAGCTCGTTCGATAGAGGAGCTTGCCGACGAGCATGAGGATCTCGGGGTGGACCTTGCCGACCTTCAGCAGGTCCGCGGCTTTCTGACCCGCCGTTCGCACGACCTTGTCCAGGTCGGCGGTGGTCCTGTCGTACAGGCGCTTGACCGAGGCCTCGTTGGGCTCACGCTCCTTGACGAGCTTCTCGTAGGTGAGCCGACCGAGCTCACGGAGGTACGGCTCCTCGGCCGCCAGGAACAGGGTCTCGCCATCCGTCTGGGTCTGGAACTCGACGCCCGTGGTCGCGTGCAGGACCTGGAGCAGTCCCCCACCCTCACCGACGAGGCGGTCACGGAGTTTGCCGGCGGGCGGAAGGGTCACGGAGTTGACCAGGCGCTCCGTCGGCAAGGCCGTGCCGTAGCGTTGGCATACGACGTCGATCAGGCCGCGCGCCGCGGTCTCGGCCTCCGCGCGGGCGTGGTCCTCGCGGAGACGCGCGACCTTCTGCGCGGCGAGGCCCGCCTCGTCGACTGCGCCGGCCGCCAGCTCCGCTCGCAAGTCCGTCCGGGTGATGCCCGCGTGGGTCTCGATGAGGCTGGCGACCTGACGCTCGATGCCCTCCGCCTCGGCGCGTCGCTCCCGGAGCGTCTCCGACCGCGCATCGAGCGCGTCGAAGGCGCCGTCGAGCTCCTGCGCCTTGGCCTCGGTCTCTTCACGCAGCCGCTCGAGCGTGGACGTCCGCGACTCGAGCCGTTGGTCCTCCGCTGCGAGCGCCTGTTCGCGCCTCTCGAGCTCTTCGGCCGCTTCTCGTCGGAGCTGCTCGACGCGCGCGCGCCCCTCTTCGAGAACACGTTGCCGTGCCGCGTCCGCCGCGCGCTGCCCTTCGGCCTTCGAGTGCGCACGCGCGCGCTCCAGGTCGACGGACGCTGCCAGCGCCTGCTTGCGCGCCATCACGAACATCGTCGCGACACCGGCGGCGCAGGTCGCCCCCCCGGTGAGAATCCATTCAATCGCTGCCATGCGCCGTAGCCTACCCGAGAGCGGCCCCCGGGTCACGGCTGAGCAGGCTGCTGAAAAGGCCGAATGATTCCGGGAGCGGAGCCGAATTCACTTCAGCGTCCCGTAGAGCCACCCTCGGCCGGCGCGCTCGGCGGAGCAGTCGCGGCCGCTGAGGCCCGCGCGCGCCCGAAGCGTGGCGCGGCGCCCGGCTCCAGGCGCCAACGGCCGTCCTCCTTGCGCAGGTAGAAGTCGCGCTCCTCGGCCCCTGCAGTTGCCAGGACACGCGCGAAGTCCCCGGCGAGCTCCTCCCCTTTGACCTCGAGGGCCTTGCGGTCGAAGGTCAGCTTCTCGCTGAGCTCCTGCCAGCCCTCGGCCCGCGAGCGCTGCTCCTGGTCCCACCGGCGCTCGAGGCGATGCAGCGCAGTGTTCGAGAAGTACCCCTGGACGGCGACGAGGTCACCGCCCGCCGCGGCTTCAGACGCCTTGCCGACGACCTCGGCGGGGCTGTCGCGGCAGCCGACGAGGAGGACCGCCGCGACCAAAGCGGCCCACGGGGCGCTCTTCACGGCCGCAGGATGAACCAGGCCGCGACCGCCAGGGCCGCGAGAATCGCAGCCACGAGCGCCACGTTGCCCATGCCGCCCCGGGCAGCGGCCTGCTCGTCGGCCGCGGCACGCTTCACGGCGGCCACGGACTCCGTCGTGGGTCGCTTGGCGTCGGCGCTCAGAGAGAACTGCTTGCGGACGCTGTCCTCGACCTTCTGCTTCGAGGCCTCGGCCATCTCTTTCTGGCGGTCCTCGATGTCCGTCTCTTCGTTGGCCGCGAGCTTCTCGGGGCTGATCGCGTCCATGAACCAGATGGTCTCGCGGAACTGCGCGTCCGCGCCGCCCGCCTTCGCAGGCTCGGCGGGCGAAGCCGCGGCGGGCGCGGCCGCGGCGACGGGGGCCGGAGCAGCCTCGGGCGGCCGGGAAACCGAGGACGCGGTGCTCTTCGCGCCCAGCGTCGCGTCGACGATGATCGTCGGTGTGGGACCGGGCACCAGCGGCACGATCTCGGCGGCGGCGGGGGCCTGCAGCAAGACGGGCGCGGGCTGCACGACGGGCGCGGGCTGCACGACGGGCGCGGGCTGCACGGCGGGCGCGGGCTGCACGGCGGGCGCGGGCGCAGGGGCTTTCGGCGTCTCGAACTGAGCGACGAGCGCCGCCGCCGCCGACCGCGGGGGGGCGGCTTGCACGGGTGCCGGCGCGGGAGGCGCGGACTCCAGCGGCACGACCCGCGGCGCCTGGATGAGCGTGGCGTTCAGGTCGACCGAGGGCGGCATGGTCGCGGCGTTCGGATCGAGCTGCGGCGCAGGCGCGTCCTGACGTGCCCCGCACAATCCGCAGAATCGAGAGCCGTCCGGGACCTCGGCTTGACACGCGACACACTTCATCGAAGGACACCCTCACTCATGGCCGTTTTCGGTGGGTGTCGCGGGGGGCCGCGCACGCCGCCGCGACCGACCTTAGCACCGGGCCGCTCGACCCGCCAACTGCCACGGTCCGGCCTCATCGGGCCTCGCTCGAGCCGGACGGGTGCTGGGCGCCGGCCGGGGGTGACTCCACGACGGCGAGGACGACGTCGGCCAGCGCGCCGTCGTCGAGGCGGCGCGCGTCGAACCGGGGCATGTGCGTGGCGGGGTGGTCGGGGCGGTCGAGGCCTCGAATCGCGCGCGCGACCTGCACCGCCGTGAACGGCCCCCCGAGCAAGGGTCCGGCCGGTCCCTCTTCGTGACAGTGCCGACAGGCCGCGGCGTACACCGCAATGCCTCGATCGCGGTCGCCGCCTCGTATCGGGTCTTCCCTCAGGTCCGCCGGGTTCGCGGGTGCGACGGGCGCGTCCGCGGGCGGGCCGGCAGGCAGAGCGCGCAACGCCTCGACCACATCGGCCCTGGGCGATGGCTCCAGCGCAGGTCGGTCCAGGTACCGCTCCACGCACAGGTCCACGGCGACGGAGACCCGGTTCGTGGCGCCGGACCACAGCGCGGCGCGTCCGGCGACGCCCGCGAGGTCCGGACCCGCGCGCAGCGTGGACCCCGCGACAGCGTGGCAGTCCAGGCACGACAGGCCGCTTCGGCCCAGGGCCCGCGACGCGAGGAGCGACTGTCCGCGTTCTTGGTCTCCGGGCGCCTCGACGTAGGACCCCCAGGCGGAGGGTGCGTCGTCCGGCAAGCGCGGCGCCGCGTCTCCGCCGCAGCTCGTCAGGCCGAGGAGCAGCACCCGGCCAACGCACTTCCGAACGCGCATCCGGCCCGCTGCGGGCCGCCTCATCGCGCGGCGTCGGGCGCCTCGGAGGGCGGCATCGCGGCGTCCGCGGGTGCGGTGGGCGGGACCGAGGCGTCCGCCGGCGCCCGAACGTCGGGCTCGACGCCCTGGTCGGCCGGCGTCGCGGCGTCGAGAACGCCGCCGTCGGGCGGACCCGCGTCGGGGGTCGCGCACGGGCTGGGGTCGCAGGCCGTCCCGGGGCCGACGAAGGTGCCGGGGCACCCGTCCGGAGTGGTCTCGGCGCAGGCGCCCGCAGGATCGCAGCACGCCCCGGGGGCGGTGGTCGCGCAGATGTCCATCGGCTCACACCGGCTCATGGCCCCCAGGAACCGGCCTCGGCAGTCGACGTTCGTGGAGCGGCTGCAGCTCGTGTCGTCGCCGCAGCAGGCGCCCGGCACCGGCTGGGCGCACGGGTTCGGATCGCAGGTCGTATCGAGGCCCTGGAACGCGTTGTTGCAACGGCGTCGGTCGTCGAACGTGCACGAGCCGTTCGGCGCGCAACAAGCGCCCACCTCCAGGGCGGGACATGGGCTCGGGTCGCAGGCGACGTCGATGCCCTGAAAGAAGCCTCGCGCCGTGCCGCACTCGGCCTCGGTCGAGACCGTGCACTCGGAGAGCGCGCTGCAGCATGCGCCCGTGGCGGGCGAGGGACATCGGTCCGGCGCGCAGTCGGTCCCGGCGCCCGCGAAGTCGCCGCCGTCCGTGAGGCACGCCCCGGCCTCCCGGAGCTCGCACGTGCCTCCGCGCAGGCAGCACGCCCCCTTCACGCCCAGGGAGCATGGGTTCGGTTCACAGGACTCCGCCCCGGTGAAGAGGCGCCCATTGGCCTCGCACGCGCTGGACGCGGTGATCTCGCAGACCAGCGCCGGATCGCAGCACGCGCCGCGCAGTGTGCCCGGTGCCTCACCCGCGCCGTCGCTGCCACCCCCACTACAGCCGACGACACCGAGAACGAGACCCACGAGATACGCCGCCGTTCGTTTCATGCGCTCCGCCCCCACTCCGACGACCTCGACGCGCTGGAACGCGCGCCGGCGCAGCTTCTTCGACCCCGCCGCTCGGGGTCAAGCCGGGCTCGGAACGGAGGCGCCCCGATCAGAAACGACCGGTCACACCGAAGCGAAGGCTGGGCCCCGACGCGTCGAGCGTGCCCAATGAGGTGCCGCCGTCCTCGACCTCCCAGCCGAAGGCCTGCTCCCACCCGGCCTCGAGCGTGAGTCCGAGGGCCAGAGGTTCGTTCGGGGACCGGAGGACCCACGCCTCGACACCCGCCGCGCCGAAGAGCGCGGGCCGCATCGCCTCGTCTTTGACCGTCGGCTCGCCGTAAGCCTTGAGCTCGAAGGACCAGAAGTCGAGGCCCACGCCGCCGCGGCCATACACCGCCATGACCTCCGCGAGCGGGTGTCGCCACTGCGCGTCGAGACGCAGGCCGCGGCGGACGAGCTCGACCTCGAGGTCCTCGTACACCGTGTCGCCGTAGTCCGCGGAGACGTAGCCGAGCCCCACGGAGAGAGCGCGCGTGAGCGCGAAGTGGGCCACGACCTCGGCGCTCACCCCGACCCGGGAATCGCTCAGAGTGCGCCACATCGAGTCGACCAGCCACGCGGCGCCGACCCGGGCCGAGACGCTCGCGATGGGGTCCGTCTCGGCGGCCGCGCATGACCCGACGGTGGTGAGATTGAAAGCGAGAGCGGTGGCGAGAATCGCCCCGCACGTTGTGGATTTCGGTGTGCTCATCGTTCGAAAAGCCCTTCGAGGAAGAGGTGCGCCCGCACGCGCAGAGCGCCCGGCGAGCGATTCACCAGCGCCTCGGCACCCACGGAAACGACGCGGCCCGTCTCCTCGTCGCCCACACCCACGAAGCGCTCCGCGCCGGGCAACGCGAACAGCGACCCGACGCCCCGGACCTCGGCCGAGGCGGTCGCGCCGTTCTCGAGGTCCAGCGCGAGGAGCGACGCCGAGCCGTCGTACTGCGCGCTGGACAGCGCCACGAGGAATCGACCGTCGAAAGAAGGGAGCACGGTCCCGAGGCTGCGCCCCAGCCCGGCCTCGTAGGTCGAGAGGGCGCGATCGTCGAGAGAGACCACCGCCACGCCGTCCTCCCCCGAGACCACGATACGGGCCTGGCCCGGAGCCGCGAGAAGCGCACCGGCACGCACCCCGACGCGTTGGGCGGCCACGGCACGGCCCCGTTCGGTCTCGAGCGTGTCGAGATCGACATGAATGATGGTCTCAGCCTGCGAGCGCCACAGGATGGCGTGTCCGGGGCGCTCGGGGTGCACGAAGAGGCTATCGGCGGGCTCCGGGAGGAGGACCTCGACCCGCGCGCCTGTCTCCGGGTCCACGACCCCGAGACGACCTGCGCCCAGGGTAAAGACCC
>JBMOFP010000158.1:0-13969 GCA_049318805.1 Bradymonadia bacterium | reverse complement strand
CTTCTCGAGGGCACGAAGGATCGTTCGCTCCAGCTCCAAGGGGATCTCGGGTCGCAGCTGCGTCAGCGGCGTCGGCAGGTCCCGCAAGTGCATCATCATCACGTCGACGGGCGTCGACGCCGTGAAGGGCAGCCGCCCCGCGATGAGCTCGTAGAAGATGACCCCCAGCGAGTAGAGGTCGGACTGAGGCTCGACCGGCTTGCCGCGGATCTGCTCCGGACTCATGTAGTTCGGCGTGCCGTAGATCTTGCCCGCGACGGTCAGGTTCCCTTGATGCCTCTCGACGCCGTCTTGGACGGCGGTGAGCTTGGCGATGCCGAAGTCGAGCACCTTGACGAAGTCCCGGTCCCCCTCCATCTCGGTGAGGAAGACGTTGTCGGGCTTCAAGTCGCGGTGGACCATCCCCATCCGATGGGCTTCCGCGATCGTGCGCAGCGTCTGGGACATGATGCGGAGCGCCGCATCCATTTTCATCGGACCGACCCGGCGGAGGCGCTGCTTCAGCGTCTCGCCGGACAGGAACTCCATCGCGATGTAGAGCAGGCCGTCGGCCGTTTGGCCGAAGTCGTGAATGACGATGGCGTTGGGATGCTTGAGCCGCGAGGCGAGATAGGCCTCGTGGCGGAAACGCTCCACGGAGATCCGGTCGCCCCGTTGGTCGTGGAGCAGGATCTTGAGCGCGACGATCCGATCGACGGAGAGCTGGCGGGCCTTGTAGATCGCCCCCATGCCCCCTTCGCCGAGCTTCTCGATGACCTGGAACCGGTCATCGATGACCGCGTCGAGCAGAGCGTCCGCTGAAAAGTCTTCGCGCGACATGCATCTCCGGTAAGCGACGCCGGCATCATAGCTTGATGAAGCGCCCGCGCAAGCTCGCGAGAAGGCCGACGCATCCGGGGACTGCGAACGGCCGCGCGCGTTGACCCACCCGACCCCTTCCGTATAGAAAGGGCGTGGTCCGAGGACTTCCGGTGTGGCGGTTTGCATGAAGCAGTCAAACGTCCTGCAGACCCTTTCGGTCTGCTTTTTCCTGGTCGGCGCCACTGCGTGTGGACAAGACGCCGCGAGCAATCCGACGACCGACCCTCCGGTCGATGCGCAGCCGACCGGAGGCACGGCGGGCTCGATGCCCGACGCCTCCGAAGAAGCCTGCGAGCAGGGTGCGCGGCGTTGCCGCGACGAGACACGGCCCGAGGTCTGCCGCGATGGGCGCCGGTTCTCGCTCGACGATGCGTGTGCGCCGAACGAGACCTGCCTGGACGGCGTATGCGCGGTGCCCATGGTCTGCGCACCCAACGAGACGCGCTGCGTCGATGAGACGACGCTCGAGGTCTGCACGCCCGAGGGCACGGGCTACATGACCGTCCCGTGCTCCGGCATGTGCCGGGACGCGACGGGCGTCGCGCGCTGCGACGATGTGGTCTGCACGGCCGGCGAGCGTTCCTGCTCCGGCGACCAGATCGTCGTCGAGTGCAATCCGAACGGGTCCGGCTACGAGTTCGTGGAGAACTGCAACGGCGCCCGGACCGCGCGCCAGTGCGACCGCGGGGTGTGTCAGCCCATTTGTAAGCTGACCGAGAAGCTCAAGACGAACATCGGCTGTGACTACTGGGCCGCGGACCTCGACAACGCCTTCGTGCCCGGCGGCGAGGAGGGGTTCCTCGACGCGGCGGCCGAGCAATACGCGGTCGTCGTCTCGAACCCCCACCCCGAGTACACGGGTGAGGTCACGGTGCGCAACAACGAGGAGATTGTGGAGCAGGCCGTGCTCCCCCCACTCGGGCTCCACGTCTTCAACCTGCCGCGTCGCGACATCGACGGCACGGTGCTCGTGCCGCACGCCTACCGGATCCAGAGCAGCATCCCGATCGTGGCGTACCAGTTCAATCCGCTGGAGAACGAGAACGTCTTCAGCAACGACGCCTCACTGCTCCTGCCGAGCCATGTCCTCGGCAAGAAGTACTACGTGATGACGCGCGAGCAGAGCTTCGCCCAGCTCCGAGGCTACCTCACGGTCATCGGCATCGATGCCGAGCGACCGACGCGCGTGCGCGTCACGGTGACGGCGCCGACTCGTCCGGGCACGGGGGACATCCCCGCGCTGCAGCCTGGAGAGACCTACGAGGTCGACCTCAATCAGTACGACGCGTTGAACCTCCAGACGAACGCGCCGGGCGCCGACCTGACGGGGTCTCTGGTCGAGGCGGACTCCAACGTCGTCGTTTTCGGCGGGAGTGAAGCCGCGAACGCCCCGAACACGAACCACTGTGTCGACATCGACCCGGAGACCGGCCGCGGTGTGTGCGAGTACAAGCGCGACGAGCCGTGCGGCGACAACTACGACTGCAACGAAGCACGGCTGAACACGTGCTGCGCCGACCACCTCGAGGAGCAGCTCTTCCCGGTCGAGACCCTCGGCCGTCGTTACATCGCGACCAAGAGCTTCGACCGCGGCAACGAGGACGACTACTGGCGAATCCTCGCCGTGGAAGACGACACCAAGGTCGAGACCGTGCCGCCGCAGGCGATGATCCCGACCCTGAACGCCGGCGAATGGTTCGAGTTCGGCTCCCGGGAGCACTTCGAAATCCTGGGGGACAAGCCGATCCTCGTCGGTCAGTTCCTCGCCAGCGAGCAGGCCCCGGGGCCGAACCTGCGGGACTTCGAAGAGCCGGGCGACGCCGGCACGGGCGACCCTTCGTTCATCCTCGCGGTCCCGGTCGAGCAGTACCGCAACGACTTCGTCTTCTTGTGCCCGGACAAGTACGCCTACGATTACGTGTCGATCATCGCGCCCACGAACGCCGACGTCTCCTTCGACAACGACGTCGTGCCGGTCGCCTGGGAGCCCGTCGGGGACGGGGCGGAGTGGCAAATCGCGCGCTTCCCCGTCGGGGACGGGGTACACTTCATCGAGGCCGACGTGCCGGTCGCGGTGATCGTCTACGGGTATGACCAGTACGTGTCCTACGGCTACCCGGGCGGACTCAACCTCGACGTCGTGGATCCGGAGACCGGAGAGGCGGGAGACACTCCATGATGAACACCTTGCTGCCCTTGCGTTCGAACCTCTTCGCCGCCTTGGTGGTGGCCGCTGCGGCGCTCGCGGGCTGTGATCCCGAGCGCGCGAAGGTCGATACGGACGCCAGCGCGGACGTCGGACGCACGCTGCCGGACGGAGACACCACCGCCGACACCGGAGACGACCCCGACGACGGCACGCCCGATCCGGAAGACGCGGGCCCTCCCGGGCGCGACGCGTTCGTCATCGACGACCGGGGCCAGCTCATCATCCCAGACGGCGAGCCGCCCCTCGAGCAGCCGCTCCTCCTGAACTCGATCGTGCCGAACCGGGGCGTGATCGAGGGCGGGACCCCGATTCGCCTCATCGGCACGGGCTTCCGCGAGGGGCTCCGGGTGCTCTTCGACCTCGAGACGGAGTGCGCCGACCTGGTCATCGAAACCTCGAACCGCGCGACGTGCAAGGCGCCGGCGGGTGCGCTGCCCGGACAGGTCGACGTCCTCGCGGTCCAGCCGACGGTCGACCCCTTTGCTGATCCGAGCGACCTCGATCGCAGCCTGCTCTCCCCCGGCTTCACCTACTACGAGACGGTGCTCCTCACCGCTGTGGACCCGAACAGAATCCCGACGCGCGGCGGCGTGCGGGTCGTGGTCCGCGGCGCTGGCCTGGTCGACGGCACGCGCGTGGAGATCGGGGGCGTCGAGACCGCTGCGCCTGAGCTTCAGAACGACGGCAGCCTGCTCGTTTTCGCCCCTCCGGGCACAGCCGGCGGCGCCGACGTCAAGGTCTCGAACTTCAATGGGATGGCGACCCTGCCGAACGGCGTCTTCTACTACGAGGACCTCGTCGTCGAGCGCCTCGAGCCCGCCGTTGGGCCCCTCGCGGGCGGTACGGCCACGCGCCTCGTCGGGCTCGGCCTCATCCGAGACAGCGCGGTCCGCTTCGGCGACCAGGCGGCGATGGTCGCCGACGCCGACGACGATCCGACCTCACTGGAGGTCACCAGCCCCGCAGGCGCGCAGGTGGGCCCGGTCTCGGTGACCGTCACGAATGCCAACGGCGACTTCACACTCGCCGCGGGCTTCGTCTACTTCGATCCGGCGGCCCGCGACCTGGACGTGGTCGGCCTCGCGCCGGCGAGCGGACCGGCCCAGGGGGGCAATACGGTCGTCGTGGCGGGCTCCGGCTTCAGCGAGCGCACCCAGGTCTCGCTCGAGGGCGGGCGCGAAGTGCCCTGCGAGTTCGTCGACGCGCACCAGCTTCGGTGCACGCTGCCGCCGGGTGTGGTGGGTGCATACGACGTCGTGGTCACCGACGGCGCCGACTCCGACACCCTGGCCGATGGTTACACGTACTTCGAGGCCATGGAGCTCGTGACCGTACGCCCCGACGAGGGGGCCATCGCGGGTGGGACGTTCGTGGTCTTGACGGGCCGGGGCTTCGTGGAGGGTGCGGTCGTCGAGTTCGGCGCGCAGCCTCTGGAAAACGTGGTCGTCGTCGACGACACCCGGATCGAGGGCTACACGCCGGTCAACACCGCAGGGCCCGTGGACGTGCGCGTCCGGACCGAGCTCACACGGTCAACGCTCCCCAGCGGGTACTTGTACTTCGACCCGCTGACGCGCTTTGGCGGTGTCTGGGGCGACCCCGTGCGCGGGGCGGTGAACGTGACGACGCTGAATGCGAACACCGGCGCTCCCGTGGACGAGGCCTTTGTGCTCGCGCTCGGCGAGGACGTCCGCCTCGAGGGCGTCACCAATGCCCAGGGCCAGGTGACCCTGTCGGAGAACGGGCTGCGCGGTCCCTTGGACGTGACGGCAGCCAAAGAGGGCTTCGAGGTCACGACGATCGAGGACAACGAGTCCGAGAACGTGACGATCTACATGACGCCGAATACGAGCGAGATGGGGCCCCCGCCGCCCGGGGTTCGGGCAGCCGTCCTCCGCGGCGTCGTCTCGGGCCTCGACGAGCTGCCCAAGCCGATGTTCGAGAGTCGGGTGAACGTCATCGTCGTCGAGACCACCCACTCTTCGCCTTTCAATCGCGCGGACCTGCCGCCCCCCGGGGTCGGTGGCCTGCTTTTCGAGGACGGCGCCTTCGAGATCATCGCCCGCCCTGGTGAACTGGCCATCGTCGCCACGGCCGGTGAAATCGACCGGGTCGCCCTCAAGCAGTACGAGGACGGTGAGGTGGACTACTGGACGATGCGGCAGTCGCTGCGACCTTTGGCGATGGGCCTGCGGCGGTTCATCTCGGCCAGCCCCGGCCAGCAGATCGACGGGCTCGATGTGAACATCGACCACCCCATGGACCTGGTCGTGCCGGTGGACCTCGACAACCCCCCGTTCGCGCCGGAGCAAGGGCCCGAGTACTACGCGTTGTTGCCTCGGCTGAACCTCGGGGCCGAGGGGTACTGGGAGATCGACTCGCAGGGCTTCGGCGTCGAGCCGGCGCTCTCGGTCGGCAGCATGCCCCGCCTGGACGGCTGGGATGCGGACATCACCTACTACCTGTTCGGCCTCGCGTTCTCGCCGACGGACTCCAACCAGCCGATGTCCGTGACCATCGAGGAGACGCGCGACATCGAGGACGGGGTGTTCATTACCCCGTTCCTCGGCGCCCCGAACATCGAGAACCCGGGCCTCGACGGGGTGCTCGGGCCGACCCGCACGATCCGTTGGACACCCTTCGAGGGCTACGAAGGGCCCATCGCCCCGCCGCACGCGAACCTCGTGCTGATTCAGGAGCCCGCCCTCGGTCCGCCCAAGCCGCTTTGGCGGCACGTGACTCAGAGCGACGTCACCGAGTACACGCTCCCCGAGTTGCCGGCAGGTGCGGCGGAAGCCGGCCTGGGCCAGGGCCTCATGATTCTGCAGGTGATCCCGTTCTTCGTGGACGGCGCGTTCAACTACGACGACTTCACGTACGACGAGCTCGGGCAGAACCGCTGGAAGGCGTGGGCGCTCAACACGGTCTTCTTCACGGAGTGAGCCTGCCGGGCTCAGGCCACGCACCACCAGTCTCGAGACTCGACCAGCCCAGCCTGGGTCAGCGCGGCGCGCAGCGCGTCACGACCGCCCGGCGCCCCCACGGCGCCCAGGACCACGGCGCCCTCGCCGAGCCCGGCGCGCGCCTGCTCGAGGGTCATCACCGGCGCTCCGTGGATCCGTTGGCCCAGGCGACGCGGATTCAAATCAAGCCAGCCGCTGAGGGACGCGCCCGCCGCGACCAGACCCTGCGCAAGTCGCTTGCCGTCGTCCCCCGTGCCGGCGATCCAGATTCGAGGACGTGCCCTCAGCGGTCCCGAGAGCAGGTGATGAACGCGGCACCTGGACAGGGCCTCGAGGCTGCAGTGCGGCGCGGTGCGCGTGAGCCTGCGCCCGTGGTCGCGCCACGCCGTGAGGACCTGCGGCACCTTGCCGAAACGCGCGCCGCGCGAGAAGAGGCGGAGCCAGAGGTCCCAGTCCTCCGGCCAGCCGTGCTCCTCGTAGCCCCCCGCGTCGAGCACGGTCGCGCGACGCATCAAGACCGATGGATGCACGAGCGGGCTCTCGACAAAACGCTCGCGCGCCATCGCGTCACCGTCCAGCAGGGCGTTCTGCCACGCCTCGTAGCGGACCAGGCCTTGAGACAGCGTGGCGCGAGGAAAACACCGGATCGCCGAGCCCACGACGTCCCATCCGTGCGAGAGGGCGGCACGCCACTGAATCTGCAGGCGTGTCGGCGCGACGGCGTCATCGGCGTCGCAGCGCGCCACGAAGAGACCGCGCGCGTTTTCCAGGCCCACGTTGAGCGCGGCCACGAGGCCCGAGGGTTCGAGGTGCAGCACGCGGGCGCGCGGTTCGTGCGCCGCGAAGGTGTCCAGCAACTCGGGGGTGGAGTCGGTGCTGCCGTCGTCGACAAAGAGCAGCTCGACGCGCGCGTTCTCCGGCGCGCGGAGACGACGCAACGAGCGCAGGGTCGGTCTCAACCAGCGCGCGCCATCGCGAACCGGCACGAGGACGGTCACCTCCATGGTAGACTCGGCGCATGAACCGTCATGTCGTCTCAGCCCGAACCTCTCTCCTGGCGGCGGCGCTCACGCTACTCGCGTGCGGGGGTCAGACCCAACGAGAGTCGAACATCCAGTACAAGATCCAGCACGCGGAGTCGCCCGACACCCGACAAGGTGAACAGCTCAAGGGGGTGCTCGACGAAGCGGACGTACGACGCGTCTTCGAAGAGCAACGAGATGGTTTCGTCAACTGCTTCAAGCAGGGAGCGCTCGAGAGCTTCGTCTCGGGTGAGGTGCAGCTCACGGTCACCGTGAAGGCGAACGGACGCGTCGAGAAGGCCTTCGTCTCCCGGTCGGACCTGGGCGCCTTGAAGGCCGAGGACTGCCTGCTGCAACAGGCTCGTTATCTCGAGTTCCCTCCGCCGCAGAACGGTCGCGCGCGCTTCGCCTACCCGCTGCCCTGGAATCCCCAGGGTCGTAGGCTGTCGTCGCTCCGCGAGCCGGCCTACGGCTACGCCGTCTTGGCCCGGAATCGACCGGTGCTGGACAACTGCCGCACCGAGTACAAGTTCCAGGGGCCCTATCGGCTGACACTCTACATCGGCCAGATGGGGCAGGTCCTCAACGCGGGCTTCGACTCGCCTGAGGGGGCCAGCGACGAGTTCGCGGCGTGTGTGGTCGAGACCGCACGGAGCCTGCGCTTCCCTTCGTCGGGCGCCGTGGTCGCCCGCTACGAGGCGCTCATGGAGAACCTGAAGGACGACCTGACCCCCATGAACCGGGACTTCGACTGATCAGCCCATGCTCTTCTTGACGATCTCGCGCACGTAGCGAGCGACGACGCCGGCCGCGACGCAGTTGAGCACGAAGGTCCGGAGCTTCGCCCGATCCACCGTGCGGAACTGGTTGTAGAAGACCAGATCGCCCAGGAAAACGCGCGTGGCGCCGCCGACCTCGACCATGCCGGGGATGCCCTCGGCGGCGTCGCCGGGGGGGAGCCCTTCGGCGAAGCCCGGGAGACAGAACTCACCCGGGAGCAGGCCCCCCTGACCGTCGGGGAGCCCGCCCTTGTGAAAGAACTTCAGCGTCGCGGGCTCGCGCCCTTCCTTGACGATGTCGGTCTCCACGCGCTGGCTGTTGCTGAAGCTGACGAGCAGATCCGGCGCGATGGCCTGCGAGGCGCCGGGCTGGTCCCGCGCGATGTGCACGGCGAGCTCCGGGAGACCGGAAGGCTGCTTGTGCATGTGCACGAGCCCCCAGAATCGACCCGGGTAGATGTTGAAGGGGTCGATGAGTCCCCGATACGGCGCGAACGAGAACGCCAGCCATGCGGCCGGAGCGTCGCGTCGCGCCGATGGTGCCACGGCGCGGTAAAGCGTCTGCACGGACTGCACGTCCTGCACGAGCGGGTGTCCGCTGTCGGGACCCAGCAGGGCTTCGGGGTCGTTCTCGAGGGGCTCGCGAACGAGCTCACTGACGTCGCGGAGTCGCATGTTGTTTCCGTTTCGGCACGTCCGGAAGATAGACCGGCCACTGATACTCACGCCGGTCTCCGACGTCAACATCCGCACCCCCCGTGGTACTTTCCGATCCCATGAACACCCCGCGACTTTTCTCGATTCTCGGCTTTTTCCTCGCGGCTTGCGGCGGGGCGAACGAGCGCAACGTGGCTCTACCGGCCAGCCCGCCGTCGATCGCGGGGGCCATGCCCGTGCGCGTCGACGGCACGCTCGAGGAGGCCCCCGCGGTCTCGGCCATCGTGACGCGCTACCGCGAGCAGCTCGGCGAGAAGCTGTCCGTACGTCTCGTCGACGCCCGCGCGGAGATCGCCGCCGTCGGCGAGCCCTCGAATCCGCTCGGCCTGCTCGTCGCCGACGAGATCCTGACCTGGCTGCGGGCGCATGCCGGCACGGAGCCTGCCCCGGAGTGCTTCATCACGAACGACGGCGGGCTGCGCGCGCCGCTCTACGCGGGCGAGGTGCGCCTCACTCACGTCTACGAGGTCATGCCCTTCGACAACGAGCTGGTCATCATCGAGCTGTCCGGTGAACGGGTGCAGGCGATGGCCGTGGAGATCGCACGCAAAGGCGGTGAGCCGATCGCCGGCTTGCGGCTGCGCCTGGATTCGGTGAGCGCCGAAACGCCCGCGGCCGTCGTCCTCGAGGTGGGCGGCGTGCCTTTCGATCCGCAACGCGTTTACCGCGTCGCCACCACGGACTATCTGGCCGAGTCCGGCTGGTTGAGCGACGTCGTGAAGGGCTTGCCGATTCGCCGCACAGGCGTGCTCATGCGCGATGCCCTGGCCGAACGCTTCAAGCAACGGGCGGCCGAGGGCCGTCCACTCGAACCCTACACCGACGACCGGATCGTCTCGAGGCAGCCATGAAACGACGCGAGTTCCTCGCTGGCACCGCCGCCCTGGGCGCCACGCTCCTCTCGACGCGCGGCTACGCGGCCGTGGGTCCGACGGACCGAGTGACCCTCTTGCACACCAACGACACGCACTCACGCCTCGAGCCGTTCGAGAAGGGCAAGCTCCAGGGGCAAGGCGGCATCGCCCGTCGAGCCGCCCTCATCGCCCGGATTCGGAGAGAGCAGCCGCACACGCTCGTGCTCGATGCCGGGGACATCTTCCAGGGCACGCCCTACTACAACGCCTTCGGGGGCTGCGCCGAGTTTGAGACCATGACGGCGGCCGGCTACGACGCAGTCACCCTGGGCAACCACGACTTCGACAAAGGCGTCGACGCGCTCGTCGCCGCCATGGCTTTCGCGCGTTTCTCGTTTCTGAACGCGAACTTCGACATCGACGACCCCGGGCTGCGGAGCCGAGTCGTGCCGTCGGAGGTCCGGGTCGTGGGCGGACGACGCATCGGGCTCTTCGGGCTCGGCGTCTCTTTCAAGAACCTCGTCTCGGCCGCGCTCCACAAGGGTGTGCGTTACCGGACCCCGGTGCCCGTCGCCCGCGAGACGGTGGAGCGTCTGCGACGCGACGAGGGCGTCGACGCCGTGGTGCTGATCTCTCACCTGGGCTACTTCGGACACGACGGCGAGCCCGGGGACGTCGACCTGGCCGAGGCCGTGCCCGGGATCGACCTCATCGTGGGGGGCCACACCCACACCTTCCTCGAGGCGCCCCACTGGGTGCGCCCGAAGACGCCGCAGGCATGCGCCATCGTGCAGGTCGGCTCGTCGGGGACACACCTCGGACAGGTGGACCTCGTCTTCGGTCCTGCGGGCCCGCGCGTCGTCGCGCAGGCACACAGCGTTCGCGGCTGATCCCCCTCCTGCTCGTCCGTCTCGGGTCCCCCACCCTCGACCGTCCTCTCGCCCGGCGCCCTCGCACCGCAGCGGACCACTGCGCCCCCAGCAGGACTCGAACCTGCGACCCCAGGTTTAGGAAACCTGTGCTCTATCCACCTGAGCTATGGGGGCCGATGCTCAGTAACGCAACAGCGCATGTACGGGCCTCGGCGCCAATCTCTCGACCCCTCCCAGCGCTCCCAGTTCAATCACCACCAACACGGCGCCCACGTGAGCGCCGCAGGCCTCGATGAGTCTGCAGGCCGCCTCGGCCGTGCCTCCGGTCGCCAACAGGTCATCGACCACCACGACCCGATCTCCAGGCGCAACCGCATCCACGTGCACTTCAACGGCGTCCGTGCCGTACTCGAGCGCGTACTCCGCGCGACGCGTCGCGCGCGGGAGTTTGCCGGGCTTGCGCACGGGCACGAAGGGCAGGCTCAGGCGCTGGGCGACGCCGACGCCAAAGAGGAACCCTCGCGACTCGATGCCCACGATGTGGGTGGCTCCGGCGAGCCGCGTGAGCCCGCAGAGGGCGTCCGTGACCTGATTGAAGGCCACCGGATTGGCCAGCACCGGGGTGATGTCACGAAAGAGGATCCCGGCCTTCGGGAAATCGGGGACCTCGGCGATCAAAGACTTCAAATCGGACATGCAACTACCTGGCAGGCAACAAGGGCATCGGATCGATAGCCTCGCCGTCGCGACGGATTTCGAAGTGCAGGTGAGGCCCGGTACTTCGGCCGGTGGAGCCGACCTCGGCGATGGCGGCACCTTGCATGACCGTATCCCCCTCGTCAATCAGGATTGCCGACAGGTGGGCGTACAGTGACGCCCACGTGGCATCGTGTTTCACGATGACCAACTGACCGTAGCCGCCCCCTGAATCCGCCGCAAAGACGACCTCGCCCCCCTGGCTGGCGAAGACGGGCGTGCCCTCTTCCGCGGCGATGTCGATGCCCTTGTGCGGCCGTCCCCAGCGCTCGCCAAAGCCGCTCGATACGACGCCGACCGTGACCGGCCAACTCCAGGGCGAAGCCGCCTCTCCCGGGTCGGGCGCAGGCCGAACGGCTGAGCGCGCCCGAGCGGGTCGGCGCGCGGTGGGACGTCGCTCCAGGAGGTCGGCGACCCCGTACAGGAAGAGCCGCTGCCCCACTTGAATGCGGTCGGGGTTCTCCATCGCGTTGAGCTCGATGATGTCGGCGGAAGGGACACCGACCCGCTGCGCGATCCTCTCCACCGTATCCCCGGCCACCACCGTGTACCAGACCCCGTCGTCGTCGGCGCCGGGACGCGCACCACAGCCGGGCAGAGACATCGCGACCGTCCAGGCCAGGCAACGCGCCCAGGCCCCGAGGCGTCGGTTCACCGCCGCTCGAAGCCCGGCAACTCCTGCAGCGCGAGGGTGCCGAGCAGCTCGTGGTGCGTCATGTCGAGGTAGATCGGGGTCACGGCGGCAAGGCCCTCGTGCACAGCGTTGCAGTCGCTGCCCTCGAGCGTGTGAAAGCCGATCTCGCTGCCAATCCAGTACATCGACCGCCCTCGTGGATCCTTCTGTACCACGACCGCGTGGCCGTAGTCCCTGAGGCCCGCGCGCGTCCACCGGAACCCCGGCACCTTCTTGCCCTGCGTGTCCGGCACGTTCACGTTCAGCAGCGTCCGCGCGGGGAGCCCGTGCAGGAGCACCCAACGTGCCACCGAGGCCGCGAGCTCGGCCGCCGGCGCGAAGTCACTGCTCTCGCGCCCAAGGAGCGAGAACGCGACGGAGGGCACGCCCATGATCGCGCCCTCCATGGCCCCCGCGACCGTGCCCGAGTAGGTCACGTCGTCGGCGAGATTGGGCCCATGGTTGATCCCGCTGACGACCAACGACGGCGCCCGCGGCAAGAGCTTGTGTATCCCGAGGAAGACGCAGTCGGTCGGCGTACCGTCGCAGGTAAAGACCTGGGGTTCGAGTGCCCGCACTCGGATCGGGTCGTGCAGCGTGATCGCGTGTCCCACGCCGGAGCGCTCCCTGTCCGGCGCAACCGTCCACACGTCCCCCAAGGGCGCCATCGCGTTGCGCAGAGCCGCGATGCCCTGCGCATGGACGCCATCGTCGTTCGTCACGAGGATCAGTGGACGTTCGCTCAAGCCGACTCCCGGGTTGCGCGGAGACCAGAAAAACGAAAGGCCGCGAGGGCGAACCCTCGCGGCCTGCGAGTCGGGGTGAGAGGATTTGAACCTCCGACCACTTGCACCCCATGCAAGTGCGCTACCAGGCTGCGCTACACCCCGTCTGAGCGCGCGGCACGTTACGCAGCGCGAGAAACGATGTCAAGCCCTTTACGGGTTGATGGAGTTCTTGAGGACCTGGCTCGGTTTGAACGTCAACACGCGCCGCGGCGAAATTCGGATTTCGATGCCGGTCTGGGGGTTACGGCCGATGCGGGCCTTCTTCTCACGGACGACGAAGTTGCCGAAGCCGCTGATCTTGATCTTCTCGCCCTGCGCGAGGGTGAGCTTGATGGTCTCGAAGACCATCTCGACGATCTCGGCAGACTCCTTCTTCGATAAGGCACCGAGGTTGTCATACACACGCTCGATGATGTCGGCCTTGGTCATGCTGTTCGAGTTCCTCGTCAACGCAGCGTCGCTCCGAAGGCCGCCCCGAGGCACTCGACCACTCGGGCCTGCGCTCGTGTGACCTCGTCGTCGGTCAGAGTCCTGTCGGAAGCGCGCCAAGTCAGTGTGAGTCCGAGGCTCTTTTTGCCCTCTGAGACCCCCTCGCCTTCGTATACGTCGAAGACCGTCGCATCGTCAAAGTAGTCGATGCGCGCGGCCCGAATCTCCTCGAGCACGCGTCCTGCGGGGAGCGCGCGCTCGACGAGCAGCGCGAGGTCCCGACGTACGACCGGGAACCGGGCGAAGTCTACGAACCGGCGGACGGCGTCCTCGCCGTCGAGCAGCGGGGCGAGGTCGAGCTCCGCCACGATGGGCGCCTGCTCAAAGTCGAAGTGCCGCACGAGGACAGGGTGGAGCTCACCGAGCACGCCCAGGTAAACGCCGTCAGCGCCTCGGAGGCAGGCGGCAGCGCCGGGGTGCAAAAAGCCCGGGAGATCTTGCGACGACCAGGTCACCGTGTCCACGCCCCCCTGCTGCAGCAGGCCTTCGACGACGCCCTTGAGGTCGTAGAAGTCCACGGCTCGGCGGGCGGCACTCCAATGGGCGGGGAGATGGCCGCCCAGCACGAGACCGAGGCGTTCGACCTCGCGCGGCTCGACGCCTTGGGGCTCGCTGGAGGCATTCAGAAAGACCCGACCCGTCTCGAAGAGGCGCACGTCCCCGTGGCCGTGACGGGTGTTGTGCGCCGCGTTGGCCACCAGACGCGCGAGGAGCGTCGTGCGGAGGACGCGGAGGTCGTCGCTGAGCGGGTTCACCAGCCGCCAGGTCTCGGAGCTGTCGAAGCGTCCGAGCAACTCCGGCGAGAGGAACGGGTAGTTCAGCGCCTGGTCGAAGCCAGCGTCGAGCAGCAGCGCACGGACGGCCCGAAGGCGGACACAATCGCATCGAATGCGGCGGTCCACAGTGCAACAAGGTCATCGGACAGGGACACGCCCCGCGTCGTCGCGTAAAGGCGGCGATCGATGGTTCGGACAAGTCCCGCGACC
>JBMOFP010000157.1:0-14114 GCA_049318805.1 Bradymonadia bacterium | reverse complement strand
AGCTGCCCGCCGCGGAGGGTCACGTCCTGGCCGAGCTCGTCCAGGCGGCGCAGCGAGAGCACGATCCCGCGTCCGAGCTGTCGGTGGAAGTCGCCGGCGGTCAGGGTGAAGTCGCCGACCGTGCTCGGCACGTCGTACTCGGCGGTCACCCGCTCGAGGCGCCCGTCGTCGTCATAGCGACCGCTGGGTCGGTCGAGGAAGAGCTCGCCGTCGATCTGCGCCGAGGTGCGGAGGTTGCCCGAGGCGCCCGTGAGGTTCAGGCGTTGCAGCGCGACCCCGTAGTGGTCGTCCGTGTCGTTGGCGTTGCGGTTGTCGCCGTGCCACTCGAGCACCAGCCGTTCGTCGGCCCGCAGCGAGGTCTCCTGGGCCCCTGCCGCGACCGGCGCCAGGAGGACCCCACCGACGAACACCGCGCGTGCGCTCACGGCTTGGGGGGCGCTTCGCCGAGGAGCGCCACGATGCGCTGCTCCAGTGCGACCTCGTCCCCGGGCGCGTAGCCCTCGTGCTCGTGGGCGCGGCGGCCCTCACGGTCCACGTAGATGGCGAGGGGCATCGCGACCCGCGGGTTCAGGCGCGCCGCGACCCCGCCGTCGTCGTCGAGCAGCACGGGGAGCGTCAGGTTGCGGGTGCTCAGCGTGCGCCGCACATCCGAGAGGGTCTTGGGGCCGTCGGTGTTGATCGCCCACACCACGAGCCCCTTGTCGGCGTACTTCTTGGCCAGGGCGTCGAGGAACGGCAGCTCCTGCTTGCAGGGCTGACACCACGTCGCCCAGAACGAGATCACCACCACCTTGCCGCGCTCGGCGGTGAGGCGTGCCTTCTTGCCGTCCAGGGTCCGCAGCGTGAAGTCCGCGAGCTTCGTGCGCTCTGCGGCGGCCGTGAGAATCGGCGCACCGGCAGCGACCGCCCCGGGCGCACCGCTGGGCGGGGCCTCGGCGGACGCCGACGCGCCGACGAGCGTCACGGCGAGGGCGGCGAGGGTCAGAATCGACGGCTTCACAGCTTGGCCTCCAGGATCGTCTCGAAGGTCGAATCCACGGCGCCGATCTGGATCGTGACGATCTCCATCGTGCGCAGGTCCACGAGCATGTTCATCGGCGTGCTGTTCCGGTCGTAGTAGTCGCCGAGGACGAAGGGCGCGTCCAGCACGACCGGGAACGTGAGGTCGTAGCGGCGCTGCCACGCTTCGACGTCTCGCAAGACGGCCGTCTCGAAGTCATCGTCCTCGAAGAGGGTCACCACCACGACGAGCCCGCTCGCCGAGAAATTCTCGTAGAGCGACTGAAGCTCCGGCTGTTCTTCGCGACACGCGGTGCACCAGCCCGCCGAGGTGCTCACGAGCAGGAGCGTGCGGGTGCAGTCGGCGTGGAGCGACGCAAAGTCGAACGGGGCGTTGTCGAGCCCCACGAAGCTCAGGTTCTCGATCCGTGTCCCGACCGCGCGCCCGTAGGGTCCCGGCGGGTAGGTCTGGCGGAGCGCGCACGGATCGAGCGCGGCGTCGTCCGTGCCCGGGCCGGCATCCTCGGCGGCGCTCGGCGGCGGCGACGGGTCGCCGCGGTCCCGCTTCTCGGTGTACGCGTCACACCCGAGGAGCGCGCAGACCGCCACAAAGAATGGCCAGGCGCGGCGGAGAGCCCTCACAGCGGTCGGTAGCCGAGCCAGGTCGTGCAGGGGATGCCGGAGCCGGCGTCGCTCTCGATGCGGGTGCCGTCCGCCGAGACGGTCGCCGTGCCCACGACCTGCCAGGTGGCCTCGGGGATGGGCTCACCGCCGGGCGCGAGGCAGTCGAGGCCGCCGAGCACCGAGAGCTCGACCTGGGCGCCCGGGGCAAGGCCGTCGGTGTTCGGCAGGTGCACGGGGAACACCCCGCCCCCGTCGACGCTGCCCTCGGGATAGAACGCGTAGAGCCCCGTGAACGGTGCGGCCCCCTCGGGGAGGCAGAGGCCCACGGAGTCGACGGGCACCCGGCGCGCGCTGAGCTCCTCGTAGATGCCGCCGCCGCTGTACCACGCCTCGGGCACGAACTCGACGACGGTGCCGTCCTCGAAGACGACGTCGCGTACGGCCGTGGCGTCGCCCTGGGGGGGCAAGGTGGTCGCCGGGCGGGTCTGGAAGAGCACGTAGGGGTCGCGCAAGCGCAGCACGGACGGCATGGCGTCTACGGCCACGGGGCAGTAGGTCGTGGCCTTGCCGGCGTCGGGCAGGAGCACACGCATCGCGGCGCGGGTGATGCAGCGGTTCAGCTCGGGCACGTCGATGGTGAAGACGCCGTCCTCGCCCGCGGTGCCGGGCTGAAGGCACAGCAGGTTGTCCGAAGGGGAGAGGTGCACGCAGAGCTGGGCCCGCGCGCCGGGCACGGGCGCGCCGCCCGGTGCGGCCACCCAGCCCTTCACCGCGCCCACGAAGACGTCGCGACACTCGGGCGGTGCAACGTCGGGCACGCCATTGACGGCATCGTCCACGCCCGCGGGGGTCTGGGGCGTCCACGGGGCATCGGAGTCCTCGGGCCAATCGGGTGGACCGCCGCCGGGCGCCGGTGTGCCGCCGACCTCGCCGCCCGGGGCTGGGGCCCCGCCCGCCTGGCCGCCGGCGCCCTCGCCACCCACCGGTCCGGGCTGGCCGCCCGTTGGGGTCCCACCCGTCGGAGGCGCGTCTCCACCGGACGGACCCGCGTCCTGTGAGCCGCCGGTCCCGGCGCTCTCCGCGTCGCCGCCGCATGCCGAGAGGGCCGTGGCCAATGCCAACGCGCCGATTCGAAGCCGTGTGCTGGTGGTCACCATACGCTCGCCGCTCACTGGGCCTGGAGCGTGAGGGTATACCCCGCGCTGGCGCCCTGGAAGCCCATGACCCCCAGCAGGGCGCGTCCCCGGTGAGTGAAGACCTCGTCGCCACTCGTGCCGTTGCTGCCGATGATCTGCCCGCCCACCTGAAGCGGCTGGTTCTGCCCCACGTCCCACACGTAGATGTCCAGGTCGCCGACCGTGGGGTCGAACTCGAGCGCCGCTTCCCACGCGCCGTCGAGCTGGACCTCGTAGAAGTCCATGTTCTCATTGCAGATTCCGCCCGTGACGCGACCCTCTTCGAGCGGGGTCGCCTGACCAGGCTGGTCGTTCGGCTCGGTCGCCTCTTCGTCGCCCGGGCCGCAGCGGTCGTTGAAGGGCGGAATGCCCGGGTTCGACCAGTCGGCCTCGGGGTTCTCGGCGATCAGGCGCAACGGCAGGTAGTACTGGCTGTGGTTCGAGTCGGTGATCACCTGCATGTCGCGGGTGCGGACGGCGATGGTCGTGGGGAAGCCCTGCACGATGGGCTGCTCCTGAAGGAAGTTCGTCAGGGGCTGCGTGTCGTAGTCGCCGACTCGAATGGCGTAGGCGTCGCCGATGATGCGGTCGAGGTGGCGCTGCGCGTAGTCGCTGTCGGCCGGGCCGAAGTCCGCGGTCTCGGCTTCCACGATGACGATCATCGCGCCCTCGTCCTGGAGGGCCTGATACTCACTCAGCAAGCGCTGGGCGTAGATCGTGCACGGCGTGCACCAGCCGGCGCTGATGATGAAGAAAATGACGTCGACGTCTTTGTATTCGACGTCGCAGTGGACCTTCGAGAGCTCGAAGTCGAACTTCGAGCCATCCGGGTTGTAGGCGCCGTTCCAGTACAGAGGCGGGACGACGGCCCCGTAGCGCAGGGCGCGGGCGTATCGCGGGTAGTCGCATCCCACGGTCGCTTCGAGCGTCGTGCGCTCGCCGTCGAGCGTTGCGGTCAGGGTCACGGCGCCGCCGTGCGTCGCCTCGACGACACCCTCGCCATCGACCGTGGCGATGTCGGGGTTGGAGGTCTCCCACTCGACCTGGGCTGTGACGTCCACCTCCGAGCCGCTGTCGTAGATGGCCGTGACCGTCAGGTTCTCGGGCACACCGACCGTGAAGGCGTCGAGCTGGGGCGCGATGACGAGGCCCGTGAGGACCGCCGCCTCGACCTCGAGCGTCTGGCTGGCCTCGAGCCCGGCGTAGGCGGCGGTGACCGTCGCGCTCCCGGCGCCGACGGCCGTGACCACCCCGCCGTCGACGGTGAGGACCGCGGCGTCGCTCGAGGTCCACGCCGCGTCGGCGGTCACCTCGGAGATCGTGCCGTCCGAGAGGGTCACGCGCACGGACAACGTCCGCGTGGCGCCGACCTTCAACGCGCCGCCGAGCTCACCGGCGGTGGCGTCGAGGGCGAGCGAGGTCGGCGTCGCAGCCTCGCCGGGCGTCCCGCCGTTCGAACCGACCGCACCGTCCACTTCGGACTCCGACCCGGGCGCGGCGCCGCCTTCACTCTCGCCGCCACATCCCACGGTCAAGAACAGCGCACCGAGGACCCACGAAGCTCCAGATCGCATTTCGACTCCCGTCATTCCTCGAGTTGAGGTCAGTTCCCGCGACTGATGGTGAGGATGTACGCGCCGGCGAAGCCGCCCTGGAAGCCGTCGACGAAGAAGAAGGCCTCGGCCCCTTCCTCGAGCTCCACGGTCACCGAACTCGCCAGGTTACTGCCCAGCACGATGTCGTCGTTGCAGGCGAGTTCGAACGCCGGGGTGACGAAGCCGCAATGGGTGCGCGCGAAGAGCAGGGTGTCGTCTTGGGCGCCGAGCCCGCTGATGGTCGCCTGCCAGCGGCCCGCGGCCGGGGCTACGAAACGGTGCACGACGTTCGGCCCGCCCCCGCCGCACGTCCCGCCGCCGCCATGATTCTCGGCGTCCGCGCTGTTGCCTCGGTAGACGAAGCGCCCGTTCATCTCGTTCGCGTTGAGGTCCACGGGCGCCCACGACTCGGGGCACGCCGTGACAGGCTCGACGCAGGCCCAGTAGGTCTCCGGGCCGACGAGGTCGGCGCAGCCAGTGGCCTCGGGGCAGATGCCGAGCCCCTCGAGGGGGTCACACAGTCCGCCCACCTCGACCGTCTCGGTGGCCTCGACGAGGGCCTCGATGTTCTCCGAGGTCTTGTTCGAAGCGTCGACCACGACCAGGTCGAAACGCGCGATGGACGCCGCCTTCTCCCGATTGCACATCTCCAGCGACGCGTTCGCCTCCGTCTCACACGTCTCCTCGCTCCGACCGCCATTCGTGCAGTCCTGGTACTGCTGCTGGGCGGGGCCGAGACACAGGCCTTGGAAGAACCCGAGAAAGACGGTCGCCGAGTCGATGTTGCCGTCCACGCCAACGGAGCGCGCAAAGCCCGAGCCGACCTCGCCCGGAGCGTCGCCCAGGAAGACCTCGGCGCCCTCGGCGTCGTACGTTCGGAAGCGGATGCCGACGGCGTCGTTCTCCGGGTCGGTCCCCGTGACCCGCACGGAGAAGGCATTCGTCTCGGCGTTGTAGGTCGCAACCGCGGTGGCGACGGTGGGCGCGGTCGCCACCTCGCAGGTGAAGGCCGCGTCGCGGTCGCGGTCGAGGCAGACGTCCGCCTCCGGGCAGCGGTCTCGAGCCAAGGCCGGATCGCAACCGTCGCCGCGCGCGCGCTCCACGTCCGTGACCTCGAGGGCCGCGGTGCTGGTCTCGCTCCACAGGCCGATCTCGTCCCCCACCGCAAAGGTCAGGTCGGACAGGGCCGGCAAGTTCGGATTGAAGACGAGGGAGCCCGTGAGCTCGAATGTCCCGTCTTCATTGAGCACGGCGGTCTGGAAGTCGACCTCGCCCACCAGGCCCGCCTCGAGCTCGTTCGTGTCCTGCGAGAGCTGGACCGGTGCGCCGTCGGCCCCGATGAGCCCGAGGCGGAACCGGGTCGCGTCGCCCTCGGCATCCTGACCGCGGACGATCCAACCGACGGACGGCACCTCGGGATTCACGAACGCTTCGACGCTGTTGATCACGGGCGGCGCGCTCGTGACGGGCTCGATGCTGAATTGGAAGGTCTCGGCGCCCTCGCCGTCGAACTGGTCGATGAAGATGTAGACGACCTCGTCGGCCTCGAGATCGAGGAGAATCCGACTGGTCTGCTCCTCGGCGTTGGCGTCGTCGTTGCACGCCCCGGGGATCTCGGTGAAGCCGTCATTGCAGTCCGAGAGCGCGTACATGATCGTGTCGAGCTCGCTGCCGGCGGAGGTCGCCGTCCAGAAGCCGGCGGAGGGCGCCGTGAACTTCACGACCGCCTCACTCCCGACCGACATTTCCGGCGTGCAGCTCCCGAAGAACTCGTCCGTGTCGGAGGTCTGGCCCTCGAGCGTAAAGCCGCCGTTGGCGGGCGTGCCCTCGGCGTTGAGGTCGAAAACGAGCACCCCGCGACCACAATCGAAGCGCGGCGGCGGCTCCCCACCGCCGACAGGCTCACCGCCGACAGGCTCACCGCCGACAGGCTCACCGCCGACAGGCTCACCACCGACAGGCGTGCCCCCCGTCGGTCCGGCGTCGGGCGTGGGGGCCGTTCCGCCCTCACCCTCGCCGTCACCGTCGCTCTCCGCGTCCTTGCCGCACCCTACGGACGTCAGGCCGACCGCCAGCGCCGCCCACACGAGCCGGCGCGTCCATGCCGTCTTCCCCCGCGTCCCGTTCAGCTGCCCCATGACCCAGGTTCCTTCCGGCGCCCCACGGACGCCCATCCTTGTGTTTCAATCCTGTGACGCGGAACTGTAAGGGATCTGTCCGCACTGAAAAAAGGCGCCGATGGGAAAACCCGTCGATGCCCCATCCATCTGGAGCAGGCCGTGTGATGAACGGTAGGAACGAGGCGCCGCTCGCGGTCGCTGCCCGGTGGAGCGCCGGCGGGGACGCCTTCGTGCTGGCGGTCGTGACGGACACCGGGGGCTCGACCCCTCGGCTCGCCGGGACGTTCATGTTCATCAGCGTCGAGAGCGCGAGCGGGACCGTGGGCGGGGGGGCCTTCGAGCATCGGGTGATCGAGACCGCGCGGTCGCTCCTTCGCCCGGGAGCGCCCGCCACCGCCGTTGTGGACGTTCACCTGGTCCGTGATCTGGGCATGTGCTGCGGAGGCCGAATGACCGCGTTTCTCACACGCACCGATGCGCGCCCGACGCTGTGGATCTTCGGCGCCGGACACATCGGCACCGCCCTCGCCGCACAGGCCCGCCTGGCCGACATCGGCGTGAGGGTGGTCGACGACCGCGCCGAGTGGACGCGCCCCGAGCGCTTCGACGCCGACGTGCAGGTCGTCGACGCCGATCCCGAGGACCTGCTCGATCGCGACGGCGAGGGCCCGAGTCGGGGAGATTGGGCGGTCGTGACGACACACTCCCATCCCCTCGACGAGGCCCTCATCCGCCGCCTGGCGACCCGCGACCTCGCCTATCTCGGCCTCATCGGCAGCCGCGCCAAGTGGGCACGCTTCCGGGCGCGCTTGCTGGATCGAGGTCTGCCCGCGGAAACCCTGGAGCGCGTCCGGTGCCCAGTCGGGCTCGATCTCGGGGCCTCGACGCCCGCGGAGATCGGGGTCAGCATCGTCGCCGAGCTCATCACGGTGCGTCGCCGAGGCGCCTCGTGAGCGTGGCCCCGGCCTCGGCGGTCGTCCTGGCCGGCGGCGCCTCCCGGCGCATGGGTGTGTGCAAGGCGCTCGTCGTGTGGCAGGGCGAGACGTGTGTCGGCCGCCTCGTCCGCCGCCTCGCGGAGGCCGGCTGCGCGCCCGTGGTCGTGGTGACCGGCGCGTTTGACTTCGAGCCGCCCGCCCCGGCGGTGCGTGCGCACGCCGACGCCTGGACGCTGGGCATGCGCGAGAGCCTACGGGTGGGCCTGCGCGCGGTGCCCGACGACCGACCGTGCCTCGTGACCCACGTCGACCGACCGGGGGTCGCCGCCGAGACCTTGCGCGCAGTGCGCGAGGCCGGGCCGACGCGCACCGCGAGCGTGGTGCCGTACTACCTGGGCGAGCCCGGGCACCCGGTGCGGATCTCGCCGGCGGCCCGACGCCGCTTGCTCGAGCCCGACGACCAGCCGCTGCGCGCGGTGCTCGTCTCGCTCCCGGAGGTCTCGCGCCTCGACGTAGACGACCCCGCGGTGCTCCAGAATCTCAACACCCCCGCGGACCTCAGACCGGCTGAACGATCCGAAACGTGAGGTTCAGCCGCGGCCCTACGGGCTGCGCTGTGCGCGGGACCGCGTGGGCGTAGAGTCGCTGGCACGTGCCCCCCATGACCAGCAGGCTGCCGCCCCCGAGCGCCCACGACCACCGCTCACCGGTGCGCCCTCGCGCGCGCTTCGGTTTCATCACGAACCGCCGCGCGGCACCGAGGGAGAGGCTCGCGATCAGCACGTCGTCCGGGGCGCGCGGGCCGAGCTCCGGCTCGTCGTCGGCGTGCCAACCCATGGCGTCGCGCCCGTCGCGGTAGTGGTTCGCGAGCACAGTGTTGAAGTCCACCCCGAGAGCGGTCTTCAAATGCCCGCGCAGCTCGGCGAGCCGAGGCGTGAACGGCTGCGGCTCGAAGTCCCGACCGGAGTAGCGGTAACGACAGCCCGGATCACCGTGCCAGGAAGTCTCGCGCGGGGTCGGGACCTCCCGCGCGCCCATTCGCAGGGTCTCGACGTTGAGCGGAAGCTCCTCGAGGAGGCCCCGGAAAACGGTCTCAGGGTCCGCGATGAAGTCGGGCACGAACGTGACCCAGGCGCCCTCGCCGAGCGACTGAACGGGCAGCACGGCGCTCACCTCACTCGAACTCGATGCCGCTCGCCTTCGTCGAGGGCGGGGGCGGGCGTGGAGCCCCGGTCGCGGGCGCGGTGCCCCCGCCGCCGATCACGATGGTGCTCCCGCCGGGGCTGGCACTCGGCGGCGTCGGGCGCGAGATCGCCCCCGGAACGGCGCGCATCTTGACCTGGGCGAAGCAGGGGTCGGACTTGGGGTCCAGATCGATGGTCTGGTCCTTGTAACCGGTGAGCTTGAGCGCGTAACGGGTGGGCGCCTTGATGCGGACCGCGAGGCCCGTGCGTGTCACGCCCACGAGCTGCTCGGGCACGTCCGTCGTGAACACTTTGACGCCGACCGGGTCCGTGGCGATGAGGCACGACTTGCCGAGGCCGTCGTCGGCGCCGCTGCCCGGAAGTTGCGGGCGGGGGGGCTCCGTGGCGACGGCGAGCGTCGACGGGGGCGTCGTCGGGGCCTCGGAGGGCGGTCCGTTGGACGCCGCGAGCGTGGGGTCGACGCTCGGCGGGTCGTCGCTCCTCAGCGCGAACCACGCGCCCGCGGCGCCCAGGGGCACGAGCAGGGCGGCCAGCGCGATCATCGCCGTATTGCTGCGGCGGGGTGGGGCGTCGTCGACGGGCACCGCGAGCTCGCCGACCGCGAGGCCGAGTGTGCTCCCGCTCGGCCCGCCCAGGGGCGGCAGCGGCTGGCCGTTGGCATCCAGGCGAATCGTCCCGCCCCCGAGCCCCTGGCCGGGCAGCGTGCCGGAGCTGCCCGCGGGCAGGATGGCCGGACCCACGAGGGACGGATCGCCGTCCGCGCCGGGCAGCATCTGCGGCAAGCGGTCGGAGAGGCTCTCCCAGCTCGCGCCCTGGAGCAGCTCGTCCACGGCCTCGAGCTCGAGGAGCAGCGCATCGACGCTCGCTTGGCGGTCCTCGCGCTCCTTCGCCAGGGCGCGAAAGACCACCGCCTCGAGCGGCGTCGGCACCTGGACGTTCGGATTGGCGACGACGAATCGTTTGGGCTGCTCGTTGACGTGCGCAATGAGGACCGCGAGCGGGTTGTCGCCGGAGAACGGCGGTCGCCCCGTGAGCATCTCGTAGAGGATGACCCCGAGCGCGTAGACGTCCGAACGAGGGTCCAGGCTGGCGGACCGCGCCTGCTCGGGGCTCATGTACTTCGGCGTGCCGAAGATCATGCCGGCCTGGGTGAGGGTGCCCTCGCCGGACTCCTTGTCCTTCAGCTTCGCGACGCCGAAGTCCAGCACCTTGACGAAGTCCCGCTCGCCCTCGATCTCGACGAGGAAGATGTTGTCGGGCTTGAGGTCGCGGTGAATGATCCCGGCCTTGTGCGCCTCGGCCAGGGACTTGCACATCTGGCGCATGATGTAGACCGCGCGCCGGGGACTCATGGGTCCCCCGCGGGTCAGCTCCTGCGCGAGGCTGACGCCGCGCAGGAACTCCATCGCCATGTAGAGCAGCCCGTCCTCGCCGTCCTGGCCGAAGTCGATGACCCGGATGGTGTTCGGGTGCGTGAGTCGACTCGCCGCCAGGGCCTCCTGATGGAAGCGCCGGACGACCGTCTCGTTCTCGGCGAAGTCCTTCAGCAGGATCTTCAGCGCGATCACACGCCGCAGATTCGCCTCGCGCGCTTTGTAGACCGCGCCCATGCCGCCCTGACCGAGCAGGCTCAGGACCTCGTAACGGCCACTCACGACGCGCCCGATCATCGGGTCGCCTTGCTTCTTCTTGACCTCGGGCTCGGCCCACTTGCCGTACTGGGCGTCCCTCAGCCCGACGACGTCCGGATCGGAGTCGGCCATCGTCTCGGCGCCGGTGTCCACGGGCTTCGGCACGACACCGTGGGCGCGCCGAGGGACTGGGGGCGGCGCCTGCGTAGGCTCCGGCGCCGCGCGGGACGCGAGGTCGCTGTCATCCAGGAGGACCTCACCGTCGTTGGGACAGTGCGTGAGGTCGCCGGAGAATCCACATCGGCTGCAGGTCTTCACGAGGCTTTCGAGACTATCTCACGCATGGAGGACGAAAAAGGTTTCGACTTTCGGCGACCGGGTCGCCAGACGTTGCGGCCAACCGACCGCGTCCCGCAGGATGACCGTCCGATGAAGGACAACCGCGCCTATTACGACGAGTTCGCCGGGTGGTACGAGCGAGAGCGGCATCACGGCTACCACGCGATGCTCGACCGCCTGCAGATCGACCTGGCCGCCCCACTCTGCGCCGGCCGTGAGGTGCTCGAAATCGGGTGCGGCACGGGCTTGATTCTCAAGGAGATCGCCCCCATCGCGCGCCGCGCGGTCGGCCTCGACCTGAGCCCCGGCATGCTCGCCCGCGCTCGGGACCGCGGTCTGACCGTCGTCGAGGGCAGCGCGACGGATCTGCCCTTCGACGATGCGTCCTTCGACACCGTCTACAGCTTCAAGGTCCTGGCCCACGTCGAGGGCATCGAGCAGGCCCTGCGCGAGGTGGCGCGGGTGCTCCGGCCCGGCGGCCGCGCGGCCCTCGAGTTCTACAACCGCACGTCCCTGCGATACGCGGTCAAGCGACTGAAGCCCGCGGAGCGTGTCAGCGAGCAAACGAAGGACACGCAGGTCTTCACCCGTTACGACACGCTGGACGAGGTCAAGGCTTACCTGCCCTCCACGCTCTCCGTGGTGGGTGTGCACGGCATCCGGGTCTTCACGCCCTTCGCCCAGGTCCACAAGGTGCCGGGCGTGCGCACGGTGCTGAACAAGGCCGAGCGATGGGCCCGTGACTTCCCGGTCACGGCACGATTCGGGGGCTTCCTGGTCGTGCTCGTCGAGCGGCAGTGAGCCCGCGCTCCCCCCTTTCGGCGCGGGCGCGCTGGGGGTGGTTCGTGCTCCTCGCCGCGTGCTCTCCGAGCCTGGAGGGCACCGAGTGCGCGACCGACGACGACTGCCCGAAAGCCGGGCGCCCGATCTGTCGTGTCGGCTTCTGCGTCGCGGACCAGAATGAGACCGCCGACGTCCCGGGCGGGGGCGGGTCCGACGGCGAGTCGCCCCCGCGGGACGCGACCGAGAGCGACACCGGGATCACAGACGCCGAAACCCTCGACGCGCGCTCGAGCGATGCGCGCCTCGCGGACGCGACGGTGGCCGATGCGGCGCCCCCGGACGCGGCGGAGGCCGACGCTGCGGTGACCGACGCGGCGGAGGCCGACTCCACGGTGACCGAGGTCGGGGTCGCCGACGCCGCGCTCCCGGACGCCGCGGGCCCGGACGCCGCGCGCCCGGACGCCGCGCTCCCGGACGCGGGCCCCGTGTGTGTGCCCGCCGCGGAGGTCTGCAACGGGGAGGACGACGACTGTGACGGCCGCATCGACCTGGCGGCGGGCGGCGGCCCAGTGTGTGCCTGCGTGCCCGAGTCCTTCTCGCCCTGCTGGGAGGGGCCCGAGGTGGCCCGCGGTGTCGGTGAGTGCCGCGATGGCCGCTTCTTTTGTGATGCGGGCGGCGTACCCGGCACCTGCGACGGCGCGGTCCTGCCGGCCGACGAGGCCTGCAACGGGCGCGACGACGATTGCAACGGCAGCGTCGACGATGTCGACGACCTCGGTCGCCCGTGTGTTTTCGGCGTCGGCGCCTGCGCCCGCGACGGCACCCTGGGGTGCGCCGACGGCTTCCCCGGCGCGTTCTGCCTGCCCAACCCGGGCCCGGCCCCCGAGTCGGGGGTCGAAGAGTGCAACGACATCGACGACGACTGCGACGGGCGGGTCGACGAAGGCATTCCGGTCTTCAATCGCTGGTTCGACGGGGACCAGGATGGCTATGGCGACCTGCTGCAAGGCCCGACGCAGGGCTGCGCTCTGGGGGCCTTCCAGTCTCTTCGCCCGGGCGACTGCGCCGATGCGAACCCGGCGATCAACCCGGGCGTGCTCGAGCTCTGCAACGGCGTGGACGACGACTGCGACCTCACCACCGATGAGCAGGTGCTGCGCACGTGGCGCCGCGATGGCGACGCCGACGGCTACGGCTCACTCGTCGACGTGCGACAGGCGTGCGCCGCGCCGCCTGGGTACATCGAGCGCGGCGGCGACTGCGACGACTCGACGGACCTCGTGTCTCCCGAGGCGCCGGAGACCTGCCGGGCGGGCGACGAGGACTGTGACGGGCAGCAGAACGAGGCCCCCGCCGGACAGGAGTGCGCCGGGCCTCGCCAGACGGGGCGATGTCTCGTCGGTCGCTGCATCGCCGAGTGCGTGAACGGGGCGTGGGACCTCAATCGGGTGCCGGACGACGGCTGTGAGCGCGGCTGCGGTGCACCCGTCGACGGACAGGTCGTCTCCCTCGTACCGCTGGTCCGAAAGCCAGAGGCCACGCGCATCGCCGCCGACACGGACGGCCAGACCTGGGGCGCCGCCTGGGTGGACACGAACGTCGGCAACTCCAGGGTCGTGACCCGCCTCACGCGGGCCGGGGTCTCTCGGAACTTCGACTTCGCGCTCGTAGGGCGCCAGTACTCCCGGGTGGAGCTCGAGCGGGTGCCCGGGGCCTTCGTCTTGATCGCCGGATGGCTCGACCCCAACGGCCTTGGGGATGCGACCTCCGGCTTCGACGTTTTCGTGCTCGCGGACGGCACCGATTTGCCGTCCATCCACGTGCTCAACACGGGCGCGTACAACGCCTTCGACGCCGGCGTGATCTTCGAGCCCCGGGGGAGGACAACCCGCATCCTCATCGCGCTCGACGACGCGGAGGTCGCAATCCGCGATCCGCGCTTGAACTTCGAGGCGCTGACCTGGAATGCCGCGAATGGGGTGTTCGGGGAGTTTCGCTCGGGCGTGATCGAAACTCCGCTCGCGGAGCGCCGCGTTTCGACGCCGCCGACCGTCGTGGCCGTCCAGGACAACTGGCTCGTCTTCTCGCGGTCGACGGATCGAGTCGGTCAGAGCCGCGCGATTACGGCGGACCTGGTGAACGGAGTCGACTCCATCGACGGGGCGCGGGCGGTGTTGCCCGAGAGCTTCGTGGCCTTCGGCAGCGAGCTGGCGGCCGCCGTGGACGACAACGAGCGGGTCATCGTCGCGGTCGGTCGCGCCGACGGCCTTGGCTTCGAGGCCATGCGGCTCGACGCCTCGGGCGGCCGACTGCAGTGGATCGACACACAATCGTTCATCGTGGACGGCGACGCATTCTCGGGCTTGACGCTCTCGAGGTCCGCCGGTGGCTTCGTTCTGGGCTACGAGGGCGACGACGGCGGTGCCAGTCGCTTGCGCGGCGCGATCTTGTCGTACGACGTCATCACGGTCGTGGGCGGCGATCTCGACCTCGTCGCGCCAGCGCCCAGCACCGTCGGTGGCTTGCACCTGACCTACGGCGGCGGGCACTTGCGCGCGTCGTGGTGGCAGCGACGCGCGATCCCCGACGAGGGATTCGACATCCGCGCCGCGATCCTCGACTGCGATTGAGACACATGCGCTGGAGCGCTCGCCGCTAGCAGGCTGCTGAAAAAGCAGCCTGCCCGGGCCAGGACGGCCCGGCGGAAT
>JBMOFP010000156.1:0-14119 GCA_049318805.1 Bradymonadia bacterium | reverse complement strand
ATGAAGGCGGCCTTCACGAAGGAGATCGACTTCTTCGCGCAGCGCGGCATCGAGTATCTGGACCCGGCGTTGACCTTCGCCGAGGCGCACCTGACGGCGCGCCGGATGTTCGACTGCTTCGGGCACCGCCTGGGCATCACGGAAGACGAGAACGACCACGCCCACATCGAGGGCATGCGCGCGCTCGCCGCCTTCGAGGCCGACCTGCAGGAGAAGGGTCGCGCGATCCTGGAGACGGTCGAGGCCGAGAACCGTATGGCCCTGCTCGTCGTCGCCCGTCCGTACCACTCGGATCCGGGCTTGAATCACGGCATCCCCGACGAGTTCCAGGTCCTGGGATACCCCGTCTTGAGCGTGCGCTCGTTGCCGCGCGATCCGGAGTATCTGGCGCGCTACTTCAAGGCCGAGATCGCCCGCGGACAGGACCCGCTCGACATCAACGACGTGTGGCCCGAGAACTACTCCGCCAACAGCTCGCAGAAGGTGTGGGCGGTGAAGTTCGCGACCCGGCACCCGAACGTGGCGCTCCTCGACCTCTCGAGCTTCAAGTGCGGTCACGACGCGCCGGTCTACGGCCTGATCGACAGCCTCGTGACGACGGCGGCCGCGCCCTACGCGGCGCTGCACGACATCGACGCGAACAAGCCGGGCGGCTCGATCAAGATCCGCGTGAAGACCTACGCGCACAGCCTCAAGCTTCATCAGGAAGCTCTCGAGGACGACGCCCGCAAGCGCGAAGAGCTCCACCTCGGCGTCGAGCGCAAGCGCCTCGAGCTCCTCGAGCGCAAGCGCGCCCAGCTCGCCCGACTGCGTCACGCGGACGCCGAGCTGGACGCCGAGATCGACCGCCTCGCGGCCCGACTCCGCGCCTACGCCCCCGCCCCGACGGCGCCGGAGCCGACGCCCGGCCTCGTGCAAATCATGGAGCGCCTGCCCGACGGGCGCCGAGCGCCTTCCACACTCTGAACCGACCGCCTCAGGCCCGCTCGACGAAAGGCTAGACCCCATGCGACTCGATCCCGAAATGGAAGCTCGAACGGCCGACGCCGGTGTGAGCGCCCCGAAGACCCAGGCGGAGCATGAAGCCCTGCTGGGCGACTGGAGAGCGGACCTCGAGAGCGAGCTCGGCGCCTGGGAACAGGCGGAGAGAGAGCGGCTCGGGATGCGCAAGGCGCGTCGACAGTGGGTCGACGAGATGCTCACGCCCGACGTGAAGCGCGAAGAGCGCGCGACGGTCACGCTGCTGGTGAGTGGCCTCACTGCGGCGCAGGACTTCCTGGTGGAAGGCGCGCTGCGGGGTGTCGGGTACAACGTGCAGTACATCGGCACGCCCGACCAGGCGGGCCTGCAGGCCGGCAAGGAGTTCGGCAACCGCGGGCAGTGCAACCCGACCTACTTCACCGTCGGCAACCTGCTCAAGCACCTCATCGAGCTGCGGGACGTGCACGGGATGTCGACGGAGCAGATCATCCGCGACTACGTCTTCTTCACCGCCGGCGCGTGCGGCCCCTGTCGATTCGGCATGTACGTCACCGAGTACCGCAAGGCGCTGCGCGACTCGGGCTTCGACGGCTTCCGCGTCGTTCTCTTCCAGCAGCAGGGCGGCCTCGCCCAGGCGACCGGCGAAGAGGTCGGCATCGAGCTGAGCCCGAAGTTCTTCCTCGCGATCATTCAGGCCATCGCCGCCGGAGACGTGTTGAACGCGCTCGCGTACCGGATTCGCCCCTATGAGGTGAACCCCGGCGAGACGTTCCGTGTGGTCGAGGAGGCGAAGCGCCAGCTCTACCGCGCCCTCCAGACGCGCTCGAACGTCTTCCTGGCCCTGTGGAAGTGTCGGAAGCTCTTCGAGGCGATCCCCGTCGACCGCCTTCGCCCGCGCGCCAAGGTCTCCATCATTGGCGAGTTCTGGGCCATGACGACCGAGGGCGACGGGAACTACCACCTGCAGAAGTTCCTCGAGCAGGAGGGCGGCGAGAACGACATCCAGCTCACGACCGCGTGGCTCCTCTACAACATCTGGGAGGTCGAGCGGGACACCCGCGTCCGTCGTGATCTGCGACAGGCGGACGGCGGCCCCCGAGGCCTCGTCGAGATGTCCGCGCTCCAGGTCAGCAAGCGTCTCGCGATGATGCGCCTGGCGGACAAGGGTCTCCGCCTCATGTTCGAGGCGTTCGCGCAGCCCATCGGCCTGACGAACTACCACCTGCCGAACATGGACGAGATCGCCGATGTCGCGGCGCCCTACTACAACAACGACCTCCGCGGCGGCGAAGGCCACATGGAGGTGGGCAAGCTCATCTACAACGTGGTGCACGCGAAGTCTCACATGACGCTCAGCGTGAAGCCGTTCGGCTGCATGCCGAGCAGCGGCGTCAGCGACGGTGTGCAGTCCCTCGTGACGTCTCGTTTCCCGGGTACGATCTACTGCCCGGTGGAGACGAGCGGCGACGGCGCGACGAACTTCTACTCCCGTGTGCAGATGTACATGTTCAAGGCCCGTATCGCCGCCGACCAGGAGCTGCAGGACACCTACGCGGCGTGTGGTGTGACCGAGGCCGAGGTCCGCGCCTTCCTCGTGAAGCACCCGAAGTATGCGAGCCCGCTGCACGTGCCGCCTCACGTGGGCGCCTGTACCGCCGCCAACCTGGTGCGTGAGGTGGCCCCCCTCATCCAGCAGAGCCGTGCCGAACGCGCCGTGCGTGCGACCCGCGCCGCCGTCGAGCAGTTCACGAGCCGGGTCCGCGAGGCCCCTGCCCTCGGCCGCAAGGTCGCGACGTGGATGCGCGATCCCGACACCCACGTGCGCCTCCGCGCGGACGTCGCCCTGGTCCAGGAGCTCGTGCAAGGGGGCAGCCGCGATGCCCTCGCCCCGTTGCTCCGCAAGCTCGGCGCCGGCAGCCTCGCCGTGCCGCCGGCCACGACGCCGGGCGCCTGAGCCGACCCCGTTCCGACGCGCCGAACCCGTGTTGACACGTGGGCCGCGCCCGTCGCACCTTCGGCGCCCGTGACGCCCGAATTCGACGTCCCCGAGTTTGACCTGGAGAGCTGGGGGCGTACCTGGCGCTATCGACCCTCCAGGGTCTTCACGCCGCGGTCGACGGAAGAGGTCGCGCACGTCGTCGCCGCGGCCGCTGAAGCCGGCGCCCGACTGCGCCCCATCGGGTCGCTCCACTCCTGGAGCGGACTGTGCACCGGCGACGGCGAGACCTGGGTCTGCTCGCTGGAGCGCATGAATCGTCTGATCGAGGTCGATCGGCCGCGCATGCGGGTCCGTGTGCAAGCGGGCATCCGACTCCAGGACCTGAACGATGCGCTGGACCACCATGGTCTCGCGCTCGAGGTCCTGGGCTCCATCGGCGCGCAGACCCTCGCGGGCGCGACCTCGACGAACACGCACGGCACGGGCCGTGACTTCGGTGCGCTGGCGACGCTGATCGAGGCGATGTCGCTCGTGACCGCCGACGCCGTGACCCACGAGCTGTCGTCGGATCGCAACGCGGACCTGTTCGACGCGGCCCGTCAGGGGCTCGGCGCGCTCGGGATCGTGACCGAGGTGACGCTGCGCGTCGTGCCGGCCTTTCTGCTCGAGGAGAAGAACGCCGTGCTCCCTTTCGACGAGGCCATGGACTTCGTCGAACGAGAACTCGAGCACAATGCGCACTTCAAGCTCTACTACTGGCCGTACGTGCCGAAGGTGAAGTTCTTCCGCTTCAACCGCACGCAACGTGCGATTCGTGAACGCACCGGGCTCGTGCGTTGGTTCCACGATCGACTGCTGTTCTGGTACGTGCTCGGCGCGCTGCTGCGACTCGGCGCGCGCTTCCCCTCCCAGGTCCCGCGGATCAACCGTTTTGCGGCGTGGGTCAGCTTTCGTCGAGAGCGGTTCGTCGAGCGGAGCGACCGCATCTTCAACATCCCGATGCCCGCACGACATGACGAGAGCGAGTACGCGATCCCCGCCGGCCGTGCGGTCGAGGCGCTCAAGGCGCTGCGCGCGTTGATCGAGGGTCGAAGGCTCCCGGTGAACTTCGTCGTCGAGGTTCGATTCAGCGCCGCCGACGGCCACCTCATGAGTCCCGGCAACGGCCGCGACTCGTGTTGGATCGGCGCTTACGCCGCGGGCGAGAACATCACGCAGGCCTACTACCCGGAGTTCTGGGCGTTGATGCGGTCGTTCGGCGGTCGACCGCACCTGGGTAAGACACACGGGTTAACTCCGGGTGAAGTTTTCGAGGTCTTTCCCGGGGCGCGGCGCTTCGACGCGCTGCGAAAGCGCCTTGATCCCAAGGGGATCTTCGAGAACGAGCACCTCCGTCGCTTGTTCGGGGGTTGAGACCGCGCCCCGCGACTGCGATGCTGAAGCCATGAAGGTGGCCTCGGGTTGGTCGACTGCAGACGGCGCTGCGGCCGCGGTGGCGGAGGCCTGGGGGCGTGCCCGTCTCCGGATGAGCGAGCCGCCTTCGATGATCGTGGTTCATGCCACCGTCGCCTACGAACCGACGGCCATCGTCGAAGCGCTGAGCCGGCTCGCGCCGGGCGTTCCCCTGCAGGGGGGCTCGAGCTGCGCCGGCGTGATGACCGAAGAGGGCTTCCACGGCCTCTGGGGCACGGGCCTCGGACTGCTCCTGATCCACGACCCCGGGGGGGCTTTCGGGGTCGGCGTCGCGCCCGTCGGAGACGCACCGGAGGCGGCGGCCGAGGCGGCCTGCGAGGCCGCGCTCGCCCAGGCGAATCGTGCGGGTGAGGTCCCTGCGCTGGTGCTGATGACTTCGTGCCCGGGCCATGAGGAGCGCCTCCTGCGCGGCGTCGAGGCCTACTTCGGGCCCCGGGTCGTGATCGTCGGCGGCACCGCGGGCGACATGATGACCGGCGAAGCGTCCTGGCAGCTCGCCAACGACGCCGCGCACATGGGGGCCGTCTCCATCGCGGCGCTCTTCCCCACGACCGAGCTGATGGGCTCGTTCCACAACGGCTATGAGCCCACGGAGCACCGCGGTCGTGTGACCCGCGCCGTGGGTCGCACGGTCTTCGAGATCGACGGGCGCCCCGCCGGTGAGGTCTACGACGCGTGGAGCGGTGGGCTCGCCTCGGAGTGGGCCCGCACGGGCGGCGGTCCAGTCGTGGCCGACATCACCCTCCACCCGCTCGGCCGGGTCATCGGGCTCGCGGGCGGGCAACCGTATCACCTGATCGCGCATCCTCAGAGCCTGTCGGCCGAGGGCGCCCTGACGTTCCTCACCACGCTCCCCGAGGGCGAGGAGATCGTCATGCTGCGCGGCTCTCGAGATACCCTGACGAACCGCGCCGGTCGTGTGGTCCGGTCCGCTCTCGAGAGCACCGCCGCGGGGGTCGGCGAGGTCGCGGGCGGCCTCGTGATCTACTGCGCGGGGTGCATGCTCACGGTCTACGACCGGATGGACGAGGTCGCGGCGAGCGTGCGCGACGCCTTGCCCGGTCGGCCCTTTCTCGGCTTCTTCACCCTGGGTGAGCAGGGCTGCTTTCCCGGCGGCGAGAATCGCCACGGCAACCTCATGATCTGCGCGAGTCTCTTCGCCCGATGAGCCAGTCCGAGCACCTTCGGGAGGCCCTGCTCGACCTCGAGCGCGCCCGATTGCGCGAGCAGCAGCGACGGGTCGAATCCACGAGCCTGCATGCCGGCATGACCGCGCTCACCCGCAACGCGGACAGCGCGATCGTCTTTGCCGAGCTCTTCCATGCGTTCAGGGCGGCCCTCGACTTCGTGGATGCGTTCGTGCTCGTTGCCCAGGGGGACGGCACGTTGAGGGCGGTCGCCGCGACCTCACAGCCCTTCGAGCACGTCGAGTTCCGTTCGGGTGCGCTCTTCGAGCGTGTCCTGCAGGGCGCCCCGGCCGCGGTCTTCGACGTCCAGCGCATCTCCGAGTGGCGGCAATCGGGCCAAGGGGGCGCCCGGTGGCGCGAGCTCGGCGTGCTCTCGGCGCTCCACGTGCAGACCAGCTCGCGCGCCCGCGCCGCGTTGCTCGTCTTCACGCACGAGGAGCACGGCGCCTTCGGACCGAGGGAGGTTCGACTCGCGCGCCGATTCGCCCCGCTGGTCTCACAGGCGCTCCTCAAGAGCGGACCGGACCGTTGGGCCCACTACGAGGTGCAAGAGAAGATCGGGACCGGCGGTATGGGCGAGGTCTACCTCGCGCGACAGCGCATGCCCGGCGGCCTGACCCGTACGGTGATCCTCAAGTCGATCCTGCCCGAGCTCGCGCGGCACATGCCGTTCGTGCACCAGTTCCTCGACGAAGCGCGGGTCGCCTCCACGCTGAACCATCCGAACATCGTGTCGATCTACGAGGTCGGCCAGGCCAGCGGGGGCGGAGACGCGGGGTGGTTCATCGCCATGGAGTACATCCAGGGCGTGGACCTGATGCAGCTCATGTCGGCCCACGCGCATCTTCGGCGACCGCTGCCGGTGTCCGCGATTCACCTCCTCATGCGTGATGCCGCGCGCGGGCTCCACCACGCCCACACGGCCCGGGACGCCGGCGGGTCGCCGCTCGGCATCGTGCACCGTGACGTCTCGCCCCAGAACCTCATGGTGCGCCTCGACGGCCTCACCAAGGTCCTGGACTTCGGCATCGCGAAGTCCGCCAATCGACTCGAGACGACCACGCCGGGCAGCTTCCGCGGCAAGCTCAGCTACATGTCGCCCGAGCAGGCCAGCGGAGACGAGCTCGACGCGCGCAGCGACCAGTACTCCCTCGGGATCGTGGCCTGGGAGCTGTGCACCGGGCAGCGTCTGTTCCAGACCGACAGCCCCGTGAAGACCATGCGCCGCCTGCTCTCGGGCGCGATCCCGAAGCCGCGCTCGATTCGCCCGGACCTGCCCGAGGCGTTGGAGGCGATCGTCCTCCGCATGCTGCGCCAGCGTCCCGCGGACCGGTTCGAAGACCTCGCGGAGGTCGCCTCGGCCTTCGACGCCCAGATCGGCCCCGAGAACCGAAAATTCGACCTCGGCGGTCTGGTGCACGAATGTGTCTCTGTGTTGACCGCGCTCACCACCGCCTCGATGACCGGCCCACCCCTCGACGAGGCGGCGGGTGAGGTCACGCTCGTCACCGCCCCGCCGGCCTGGCACGAGGAGAACGAGGAGTGAGACCCCTGCACGTCGCCCTGCTCGGTCTCGCCCTCCCCCTCACGGCCGCCGCGGCGCCCCCCCGCTTCTCGAGTACCCCACCGGCGGCGACGACCGCGCGGTCGAACTCACCGCAGAGGGTGCCCGCACGCACGGAAACGACCGTGGAGGAGACCCACGACGCCGAGCACGAGGGCACCCACCCGCACCACTTCGCCGTGCTCCTTGGGGCGACGACCGTGCACGGGGAGACCCACCCGACGGTGGGTGCGGACTACGTCTATTGGCTGCCCGTGCTCGACCGTCGTCTTGGATTGAGCCCGCTCGTGGACCTGGTGCTCGGTGAGCCCCGCGAGCTGCTGGTCGGGCTCGGCGTGGCCATGCGGGCGCCCTGGGGCCTCCGCCTGACCCTCGCCCCGGTGCTGGCCATGGCCGGCGGACACCGCGCGTGGGGCGGCCGCGTCAACGTCGGCTACGACCTGCATTTCGGCCACTTCAGCGTGGGCCCTGTCCTCGACGCCGACTTCTTCGCCGAGAACACGGCGTACGTCTACGGGCTGGCGGTCGGCTACGGGTTCTAGGGTCTGACCGTCAGAGCAGGTTCGCCGCCATCTCGGCGAGCTCGCTGCGCTCCCCTTTCGACAGCGTGCACGTGCCCGCGATCGGCTGGCTCTTGAACTTGTGCACGAGGTGCACGAGGCCGTTGTTCGCGGAGTCCACGTAGGGGTTGTCGATCTGGTACGGGTCGCCCGTAAAGACGATCTTCGTGCCCTCGCCGACCCGCGTCAGGATCGTCTTCACCTCATGGGGCGTGAGGTTCTGCGCCTCGTCCACGATGATGAACTGGTTGGGGATCGAGCGCCCGCGGATGTAGGTCAGGGGCTCGATCTGCACGAGGCCGAGCTCGAAGAGCTCCTCGTGACTCCGCCCGTCCTTCCGGTCCTTCTGAGACAGCCCGAGCAACAGCTCCACGTTGTCGTAGATGGGCTTCATCCACGGGTCGAGCTTCTCCTCGACGGTGCCCGGCAGAAAGCCGATGTCACGCCCCAACGGGAAGATGGGCCGGCTCACGAGCACACGCTGGTAGGTGCTCTCCTCGGTGACCTTGAAGAGCGCGGCCGCGAGGGCGAGGAGCGTCTTGCCGGTGCCGGCCTTGCCGACCAGGGTGACGAGCTTGATGTCGTCGTCCATGAGCAGGTCGAGCGCGAAGGTCTGCTCTTTGTTGCGCGGCACGATGCCCCAGATGGCCTCGCGGCGCCGGGGCAGCGTGCGGATGCGGGCCAGCACCGAGTCGTTGCGTGCCAGCGCCGTGCGTGAGCCGTTGCGGAGCAGCACGTACTCATTCGGATAGAGCTGTCCCGCGGGCCACGGCAGCCCGCCCTCCTGCGCTTGCTGGAGCTGGTCGGCGTCGACCTCGATCTCACGATGCCCGGGGTAGAGCTCCGTGATCTCGATCTGCGCGGCGTCGTAGTCCTCGGCCAGGAGCCCGAGCGCGTCCGCGCGAATGCGCAGATTCGCGTCCTTGGTGACCAGGATGACGGGCCCCTTGCCCGCCTTCGACTCCTGCTCCTTCAGCTCCAGCGCACAGGCGAGAATGTGATTGTCGTACTGGTGTCGTGAGGTGAACGCGCTGTCGTGTGGGCGCTTCGAGGACAGGAACGCCACCCGCAGCGTGCCGCCCGACTCGAGCGGCACGCCGTCCTTGATCGAGCCGCGCGAACGCAGGTCGTCGAGGGTGCGGGAGAACTCACGGGCATTTCGACCGAGCTCGGAGAGGTCCTTCTTGAACTGGTCGAGCTCCTCGACGACGTAGATCGGCAGCACGACGTCGTTGTCGCCGAAGCGAAACGGCGCGCGCGGCTCATGCAGCACCACGTTGGTGTCGAGGACGAAGGTCTTTCGCATCTGCGCTCCATCTCTGGTGCGGTCGGCGCCGCTTTCGCTCGCTGAACGGTGGATCGGATGGGCCTCGCGCGGCTGTCAGTCCTCGCTCCGGCCGTGGGCGACCGTTCGATTGCGCCCACCATGTTTCGCTCGATACAGGGCCTGGTCGGCCGCGTCGGTCAGCGCCGGGGCCGTCGTCGCGTCCTGAGGATAGGCCGAGACGCCGAGGGAGAGCGTGACCTTGACCTCGGTGCCGTCGTGGTCGAAGCGCAGGGCCTCGACGTCTTTGCGGATGCGCTCCGCAAGGAGCACGGCCCCCTCCTCGCTGGCGTCGTCGAGGAGCACGACGAACTCCTCGCCGCCGTAGCGTGCGGCGAGATCGACCTTGCGCACCGCCCGCTTCGCGACCTGGGCGACCTGGCGCAAGACGACGTCGCCGAACGGGTGCCCGTAGGTGTCGTTCAGCTTCTTGAAGTGGTCGATGTCGCTCAGGATCAAGCCGATGCGTCCGCCCAATCGTTCGGCGCGCTGCACCATCGCCTCGATGCGCTCATCGAAGACACGGCGTGTCGCCAGGCCCGTCAGGCCGTCCTGGGTGGCGAGCTCGCGGATACGTTCGTGGGAGCGCGCGAGCTCGAGCTTGACCCCGAGCGTCGTGGCCACCAGCTCAAGCACGCGCTGTTGCGCAGGGGGAAAGAGCCCTGCTTCTCGCGCCCCGACCGTCAGCGCGCCGATCACCTCCGGCGCCTCGCTGGCTTCGACCGCGACCCGCACGAGCGGCAGGACCAGCAGGGAGCGGAGGTCCGTGAGTCGGTCCGAGACCGTGAAGACCGGCTGCACACCCTTGTACTCACCCCCGCTCGGCAGCACGAGGTTCAACCGGACCGCCTGACCCGTCAGGCCCTCGTCGGGTGTGAACTGGAGCCCCTGGAAACGCTCCGCCCCCAGCCCGTCGGCCTGGGCGACGCGCAGCAGATCCCCTTCGAGAAGAGAGACCGCGACCAGGTCGACCTTGAAGAGGCTCTTGACCGCGTGGGTCGCCGCCTGAGCGACGGGCTCGACCCCGAGCACGCCGTTGAGCTCCCGCAGCACCGCGACGAATCGGCCCATGGTCCCGCGGTCGACCTCGACCTGCTTCAGCGTGCGCCCACAGGCGACGTCGAGCGCGATCTTGCGCGCACAGACACGCACGGCTTCGCGCTCGTCGTCCGTGAATCGATCGGCGCTGGCCCGGTCCACGCAGAGCACACCGTCGACCCCTTCGTCGCGCTCACCCTCCCCCACGCCGAGCCGGTGCGGAATCGCCGTGGCGAGCAGGGAGCCCACCTCGACCGCCTCGCCGTAGTACGGGAGGCCCGAGTAACCCGCACGGACGGGCGCGACTTGCATCTCGCGCACCTCTCCTCGAACGACCGTCGCCGGCACGCCGATGCCCGGCGCGAAGGGGCCCCGCTGCACGGCGTCGGGCTGTGTCGTGGAGAGACCGCGCAGGTGGAGCTCCGCCAGCTCGCGGTTGTGCCACAGCACCGCGGCGGTGTTGAGCCCCAGCGCGCGGCGCAGGCCGTCCAGGGAGAGCGCGATCGACTGGTCGACGAAGTCCAACATGGAGCGACCCACGGTCGGGCCGGTCATGGGCTCGCCCAACGATGGGAGCCGCGGGAGGACCTCCGCCTGGCGTGTGTGCATGCCGAAGTCGACGGCCCGGCCCCGCACGTCGGCCTCCGCGGCCGCGCGCGCCTGCGCCTGGGCACGCTCCACCATCCACCGCTGAAAGCTGCCGAGGCGCGAGAACGCGAGGCAGGCGGCCCCGTAGAGCGCCAGGTGCAATAGAAAGACGCCCAGCGTGCCTCGGCCTGCGACCACATGACCGAGCTCCACCGCCATCGCCACCGCGAGCACGGTCAAGCGGACGCGGGCCGCCGTCGTCGCAAAGAGCCAGCCCGCGGTGCCGAAGCAAATGGCCGCGAGCTCAGGCGCGGCGGAGGTGAAGATTCGACAGACGACGAGCGCGGTGACCATCCAGAGGACGGGCCCCTCCAGGTCGTGGTGAGGGCGGCTCGACCCGCTCGGTCCAGAACGGTGACGCGCCTCGAGGCCGAGCCCGAGGGCCAGCAGCCAGCACAACCCCCACGCCAGCCAACGGGGAGCGCCGGGCTCGAAGGCGCCCAGGACAGTGGCCAGGGCGAGCCCACCGGAGAGCGCGAGGAACATCACGGCGTCGAGCCGCTGAAGCACCGTCACGCCGGGCGAGAACCGCCGATTCACCGGGGCAGCTCTAGGCTCCCGGATGCGGGCGCCGACGCTGCGGTCGTCGGCTCTTCGGCGCGGAACTGGTAGACGAGCTCGCCGGGGCGCACCATGCCGAGCTCCGTGCGCGCGTGGGAGAGGCTCGCGCGTTCATCGGTCCGAAGCCGCGAGATTTCGGCCTTCAGCGCGTCGTTCTCGATGCGCAGCGTCTGGTTGCGCGACTCGAGACGCTCGAGCTCCGTGCGGAGTCCGGCGCTGCGGGCCGCCTTGTCGCCGTCGCGGCTCCAGAGGTGCACGACCACGACCAGCGCGAGCGCGCCGAGCCCGTACGCGACCTCACGACCCCAGCGCTCGAGCAGGCTCCGCATGGGCATGGGCTAACACCGTTTTCGTGGAGAAAAAAGTCCCAAATGTCGGTGACTGTGCGGCGTGGTGTTCTGCGTCAGCGCCGGACCATCGCCTCGACCCGCCCTGCGGGGAGAAACCCGGGAAACCGCTCCTGCAGGGTCCCAGAAGGGTCGTAGAGCCGGAACTCGGGCACGACCTCCACGGGGCCCAGGGGGGTCGCGTCGGGCCGGACCCCGCGCGGCGCAACCAGGACCGTGGCCGTCGGCTTCCAGATGTCCAGGAAACGCGGCAGGGTGCGCTCGGGGTGGGCGTCCAGAACGAGCAACACCCAGGTCAATCCGAGCCGGGCCGTCTGCGATTGGACCTCCGCGAGCTGCGCCTCGCAGGGCACACAGGCCGTGTTGAGCGCGTGCACGAGCACCCAGCGCCCCTGGAGCGTGGCCGGATCGAAGAGCGCGCCGTCGGGCGTACCGAAGACCTGCCATCGCAGCGCCGACAGCGTCGGCGGCGGCGCGCTCGGAAGCGCCGCCGAGGACGGACCAGAGACCGCGGATGGGGCCGCGGCGCAGCCCACGAGGCACTGACCCACGAGCACCCAAACGCTCACCCGACGAGAGAAGGTGCATGCCCACCCGGCTGTGGTGTTCACTGTCACCGTGATGACCCCATCGATGCCGAAACGCCTGGTTGGACTGAAATGCCTGCTGCCGACCGTCGCCTTTTGGGCGTGCGGGGATCCGGACATCCGCCGAGGGGACGACGCCCTCGGCGCCGGACAGTATCAGGCGGCCATCGGGTTCTACGAGCAGGCCCGTGCACGACTCCCCCAGGAGCGCACGCCCACGGAGCGGATCGCGAGCGCGCACCGCAGCCTCGCGATGTCCCTGCTCGGTGAGGGGCGATGCGACGACGCGAAGGCCCCGCTCGACGCCGCCGAGGCGTTGACGCGCCCCCTCCTCATCGACCACCAGCTCGTCTACGAGTGCGCCGCGGCGCGCGGACGCCCACCGGAGGTCCTCGTGCCGATGCTCGAGCGCCTGCTCGCGCTCGGCGACCATCGCGCCTCGGTGCTTCGTCGGTTGATGCAGCTGGAACTGGAGCTGGGACGCGACGACGCCGCGGTGTCGCGGGTCGCGCAGCTCGAGAAGAGGTCGACGCTCACGCTCGACGAGCGGCGACGCTTGATGGCCGTTCTGCTCGCCCTCGGCCGGGACGCGGAGTCCTGGCCGCACCTCGAGATCGTGATGCAAACCTCGGGGCCGGAGTCACGGGACCCCGTCCTCCGACTCAAGTACGCCGAGCTCTTGCAGGCTCGAGGCCGAAGCGCCGAGGCCGTCGGCATCTATCGCGGGTTGGCCACCGAGTATCCCGCCAATCCGCTGGCCCATGCGCGTCTGGCGGCCCAGCTCGAGCTCATGGGCGACCCTCAGGGCGCCCTGGCGGCCAGGGCGCGCGCAGAAGCACTCCGCAACGGCCCGCTCCCCCCACCGCAGGAGATGCGGCCCTTGCCGCGGAGCCGGCGCTGACGGCCGCTCAGGGGCTGAAGCGCACCCGCGAGACGCTGTAGCTGGTACGGCGCCAGAAGCCGAGGTCCTCGTAGGTGAAGTCGTCGAAGCCGAGTGGGGTCTCGAGCTGCATCGGGATCAACGTGAGGACCATGCCGTTCTCCTCGTCCACGAGGCCGCCCGGGGCCACGTCCGGGGGCAAGATGGGCAGGACGACCTCGGAGATCCCCCCGGGCGCGATGTAGGTCCAAAGCGGCAGGTTGCCCGGTCCATCGATGGTCAGAAGGTACGCGTCGGGCTGGACCGTGGGGCCCTCGACGCCCGGCATGAAGTGCCACGCGATCCGTCGGTCGGGCCCCAACGTTCCCAGGTTCGCCGGATTGTCGAAGAAGGCGATGCCGGCCACCGGCGAGATCTCGACGCCCGCCGTCATGTCGCGGAGGCGCTCGAAGGCGACGAAGTAGGGGGGCGAATCGAGAAGCACGGTGTCGATGCTCCCTTGAGCCTCCCACTCCACCTCGAGGTCCTCGTCCCAGCCGCGCACGTCGGGCAGGTGCGCGATCTGGAAGTCCGAGGACTCGCCCATGCCCCGCGGATCCAGCTCCCAGTAGCCCTCGGGCCCGAAGTCGATGCGCGCCACGACGGCGAAGTAGCCGACCTGGCCCTCTTCCGCGCGCGGCGGGTTGTCGAGGTGGACCGGCACGTCGAGGTCCATGGGGTAGTCGATGCTCACCTCGATGCCCTCGAGGCTCTCGCCGGGGCTGACGCTCAGGTACCGCTGGAAACCCATGGCGATGGGCGTCGAGAGCTCGTGCAGGTCCCACCACGTGAAGTTGCCGCGGCGATAGGCCGAGACATCGTCGATTCGGGCGATCGCCGCCGTGACGACGACCGCGAACTCACCGGGGCGAGCGACGATGTCGAAGGGGCCGTCCTCGGTGAGCAGGCCGTTCGGCTCGCCCCCGGGGTTCGCCCGACGGCCGTACGGGCTCGCGTGGGTCGTGTCCACCATCGCGATGACGATGAGGTC
>JBMOFP010000155.1:0-14298 GCA_049318805.1 Bradymonadia bacterium | reverse complement strand
CGCGCGCCACGAGGGTCTCCCGAAGGTCCGCGGCGGCGTCGAGGCCCGGGCCCGTGACGAGCACCTCGGTCACGGCGCCGTCCAGGTCGAGCAGGCGCTGGACGGTGTTGAGCGGCACGTGGGCGAGGCGGTCATAGAACCGGTTGCCGTAACGCACGATGCCGACGACGACGAGGTCGATGCCTGCGACCCCTTTGCGGTGGCTGACGAGCTGGATCGTCTGGCCGGGACGCACGGCGAGGCGCGCCGCGAGGTCGGCACCGAGCAGGACCTCGGCGGCGTCGTCGCTCGAGAAGTCGGCGCCCCCGACCAGTCGCTCGTGCAGCTTCAGGCTGTCGTGCTCGCCGCTCGGCACAAACGCGAGGCCGGGCGCGAGCTCGAGGCGTTTGCGTCCAAAGATTTGTTCGTCGGTGAGCTGGTCCTCGGGGATGCCCGCGGACTCGGGCACGATGGTCGACTCGTCGGTGCTTTGGAGCATCCCGCGGAAGTGGATCCGGCCTGTGACCCGCGCCACGCCGGGCACCGCGCGAATCCGGTCGGCGAGTGCGCTCCAGTCCTCGACGACGTGGTCGAGGGGGTCGAAGCGGGCCTCGCGCTCGTAATCGGAGTCGCGCAGACGGACGTGCCCGGTGTGCTTGGAGAACTCAGAAACGACGTGTCCCCGCAGACCGGTGAGCACGGCATGGCCCACGAGCAGCATCGTCACCGACATCACGACGGCGAAGAGCGTGAGCGCGCTGCGGGCGGGGTTGCGCCGCAGGTTGCGCTGGGCGTAGCGCATGAGGAACGCCATCAGCCGTTCTCCCGCAGCGCGTCGATGGGTGAGAGCTTCGACGCGCGCGAGGCCGGCCAGGCGGCAGCGAGCACCGCGACGGACAGGCCCAGGGTGGCGCCGATGAGCAGCGTGCTCGTTCGCAGCTCGAAGTACAGGATCGGCGGCATGAGCGTGACGCTCTCGGCCTGCTGCAGGACCTCGAAGCGCAGTCCGTGGCGGGCGAAGTGGGTCGCGATCACGGTGCCGACGACGAGGCCCAGGACCGTGCCCACGCCGCCGATCAGCCCGCTCTCGAGGATGAGCAGTCGCCGAACACGCTTCGCCGGCATGCCGAGGGAAAGCAGCGTGCCGATCTCGCGGGTGCGCTCGAACGCGCTCATGAGCGCCGTGTTCGCGACGCCGGCCGCCGCCATCAGCAAGATGAGGCCCACGACCAGGTTCAATGCCGCGCGGCGTATCTGGTTGACCTCGACGAAGTCGCGGGTGCGCTCGCGCCACGTCTCGGCGGTGAGGCCCGGGGCGCCCGACTCGACCTCCGCCGCCGCCGCGTCCGCCGACTCGGGGTCGTCAAAGCGCGCCATCAGCTCGGTCGCGAAACCCTCGGGCAGGTCGAGGAAGCCCCGCGCGAAGCCCTCGGGCAGGAAGACCGTGTAGTTGTCGACGGTGGGGTGTCCGCTCGCCACGAGGCCGATGATGCGCACCTGGTCGAGTGCGTTGAGTGTGCCCCGGAGCGACTTCGCCTTCAGGAAGAGGGTGTCGCCGACCTTCCAGCCGAAGGCGCTTGCGACGTCGGCGCCGAGCCAGACGACCGGCTGGTCCGCGGGGCCCTGGACCGCCGCGAGCGCGACCCCCGGCAGCAGGTCCGCGTAGGCGACCGGATCGACCGCGAGGCCGCGCAGCCGTAGGTTCCGACGACCGTCGCCGACCTCCGCGGGGAACGACGTGCGGCCCGTGACCGTGGCTGTGGGGAACCGGGCGCGGAGCTGCGCCCGGACCGCGTCGCGGGCCTCGAAGGGCACGTCGAGGGGCTGATACTCCTCCTGACCGAACCAGTCCGTCGGCGCGACGCGCAGGTGGGCCGACTCGTTGCGCACCTCGATGCCGACGAGGGTCGCCTCGATGCCGTCGACGAAGCTCTGGGACACAACGAGCAGGCCCACCCCCAGGAAGACCGAGAAGAGCGTGAAGAACGTGCGGCGCGGGCTCCGGAGCGCGTTGCGGAGCGCGAGGCGCGCGAGCCAGAGCCACTCACGCATCGGTCACGGCCGGGTCGCCGTCGGCCACGATTCGCCCGTCGCTGAGGCGGACGATGCGACGCGCGTGGCGCATGAGGTGCTCGTCATGGGTGGAGAAGACGAAGGTCACGCCGAGCTGCTCGTTCATGCGGCGCATCAGCGCGATGATCTCGTCGCTCGTCTTGCGGTCGAGGTTGGCGGTGGGCTCGTCGGCGAGCACGAGGGCCGGCGCCTTGACCAGGGCACGTCCGATGGCCACGCGTTGCTGCTGGCCGCCCGAGAGCTGGTTCGGGCGCCGATCTCGCTGTGGCGTCAGGCCGAGCAGCTCGAGCATGTCGTCCACGCGGCGCTTCATCTCCGCCGGGTCGAGGTCGCCGCGGATGCGCAGCGTCAGCTCGATGTTCTCCCAGGCGGTCAGCACGGGGATGAGGTTGAAGCTCTGGAAGACGAAGCCGATGGAGCGATTGCGCACGTCCGCGCGGGCGTCGGCGTTCAGGCCGGTCGTCACGTCGCGGCCTTCGACTTCCACACGGCCGGAGGTCGGTGCGTCGAGGCAGCCGATGCAGTGCAGCAGCGTGGACTTGCCGGAGCCGGACGGCCCGACGAGGGCGAGGAACTCACCTCGCCGAATCTCCAGCGAGATCGAGTCCATGGCGCGGACCTCGTTCTCGCCCGGGTTGTAGACCCGGCTCGCCTCGACGACAGACACGACGACCTCAGAAGGCATGACGACCCCACAGATAGACCGTGGCCGATGGTTGTAGACGGGCGCCGTCGATGCGGGCCAGGGCGGGCCCGAGCTCGGGATCGACCGCGGCGGCGAGGGCCGCCTCGGCCGGCGTCAGCGTGGGGAGCCGCAGCGTGTACTCGCCGCCGCTGGGCCCGAAGGCGAGCTGGGCACCCAGGGTGAGGGTCCACGCATCGGCCGGGGTCCATTGGACCTGGGGCGACGCGGTGCCGGTGCCGTCGAGGGCGTTGACCACGCCGCTCAGCGAGACTCGCCAGCGGGTGTCCAGCTCGGCGCGGGTCAGGAGCACGGCGCTGTGGCGGCCCATGAAGAGGCGCCGGTCCTGCGCGGCGCCCTGGAGCAGCGAGGCCGGCGAGCGGCCCGACGCGAGCGCGTTCCGCAGTGTGTCCTTCGACAGCATCGCCCCGACGTCCGTCTCGCCCGCGCTCCGATACACGTACTCCGCGGCGACGTAGAGTGTGCCCAGGACCTCGAAGGAGTAGTCCGCGCCGACCTCGACCTCGACGGCCGTGTCCTCGGGGCGGTCTTTCGGGACCTGGGCGCCGGACTCGAGCCAGAGGCCGAGCGTCCACTCGCCCTTCAGGTCGACACCGACCAGCGCGAGGTCGTCGCGCGCGTTCCAGCCGCCCTGGAGCGCCAGGTCGGTCGTGTCGAGGGAGGTCTCGGCACGGGCGACGGCCAGCGCGTCGCAGCACGGAGACTCCGGGGTGCCGACAAAGAGGTCGAGTCCGGAGAGCTCCGAAAGCGGGACACCCGCGCGCACGGCCCAAACCCCGGGGCGCTCAGCCTGTAAGTCCGCGGGATTCTTGTCGAAAAATGGATCCGTCGGGCTCAGGAGCAGGCCGGAGCCCCAGGTGGTGACCTGCTTGCCGAGTGTGAGGTCCACGTCCCCCGTGGCGGCGAAGAGGTACGCGCGCTCCACGGTGACGACGTCCTCGATGCCCTTGGGCTCCGTGGCGTAGAAGGCGTGGCCCGTGAAGGCCTGGGGCGTGAAGACCGCCGTCGCACCCTCGCCGGCGCGCAGCTCGAGCGTCGGGCGCACGCGGGTCTGGGCGCCGTAGGTCTCGCCGGGGTGGTAGCCCGCCGGCATGAGGGGCGTGAACGCCTCGAGGTCCGGGTCCAGGCCGAAGACGAGGGCCTGCCGGAGCTCCAGGTAACCGCGCACTCGGGCGGTCACCGGCCCCTCGGCGAGCTGAGCGCGGGTCGGGCGCGGCGTGCACAGGAGGACCAAAAGCCCCGTGGCGAAGGCGTGGATCGCCGACCAACGGCGCGGCAATGTGTGGACTCCCGGCACGCGGGGAGTATCGACCCCCGCCGGGGACTTGTCATTCGCTGCGACGTGACACTTCGAGGCGCAGGGGCGCGCGCACGATGCCGGTCTCGAGGCCCGCCATGCTGCGGATCATGCGGCGCCGCAGGTACCCGAGCCGCACGCCCCACGGGAAAGCGAGGTCGCGCAGCGTCGAGAGCAGGCGCGAATCGCCCTGAAAGAACGGCGTCAGCCACCGGCTGGCGAGCTGATAGAAGGCGAGGTGGGGTCGACGCGTGCGGGTGTAGTGCTCGAGCGCGGCGTTCAGGTGCGGCAGACTCGCGAGCGCGGCGAGCGTATCGGCGAGCACCATCGCGTCGAAGAGGGCGAGGTTCGCGCCCTGACCGAGCTGCGGGCTCATGGCGTGGGCCGCGTCGCCCAGGTAGACCACGCCGGGTCCGTGCAGCCGGCGCAGCACGAGGTCGCGGTAGCCCGAGAAGAGCACCTGGCTCTCGTCCACCACGGGCGCGACCAGGGCGGCGGCGCGGGGCTCGTACGCCACGATGCGCCGCTTCCATGCCTCCAGGTCGCCCGCACGAAACGCCTCGAGGTCGCGCCGCCGTAGGCTCCAGAAGATCGACACGACCGGGGCCGACGCGCCCGGAGGCGTCCCCGTCGGCAGAAAGCCCAGCAGGACCTCGGCCCGGTCGACGATCTGAAACAGCTCTCCCGAGAAGGTGTGCTCGGGATCTGGCGCCACGCTCCAGAGCGCGCCCCAGGGGTAGACCGCGTCGCGTCGAGGCGCGGGGTGCTCGTCTCGAAGACGCGACGCGGCGCCATCGGCCACGACGAGCAGCGTGTGTGGCCCGTAGGTCTGGCCCGCCGCGTCGGTCACGGTTCGGCCCCCGTCGACCTGCCGCGACGAGACGAGCTCGACGCCGAGGCGCACCGTGATTCCCGGGGTCGCCCGCACGGCCTCGAAGAGCGCTTGGAACAGGGCGCCGCGGTGCAGACCGAGGCCGAAGAGGTGGGCGGCGAGGTCGGCGTACGCCAGCCGGAAGACGGGGCGACCGTCCGCCCGTGCGCAGCGCAGGCTGTCGAGGCGCGCGCCCGAGGCGAGCACCTGCTCCCCGAGGCCGAGGCGCGCGAGCACCGCTTGACCCGTGGGTTGCAGCACGATCCCGGCGCCGACGGGGCCGGGGTTCTCGACCCGCTCGTACAAGGTGACGCGGTGCCCGGCCCGGGCGAGGAAGAGCGCGGCTGCGCTGCCCGCGGTGCCGGCGCCGACGATCCCGATGTCGAGCGGAGAGAACATGGGCCGGCAGGGTACACTCGGGCGAGAACTGGAGGGTTTTCATGCTGCGTCGGGGCGTGCTGGTTCTGGGGGTCGTGGTCGTCGGCTGTGGCGCCGAGGCTGATCGCGGCGCGCCCTCGCTCGACGCCGTGGTCGCGGTCGACGCCGCGCCGAACGTCGGGGACGCGGAGACTCCAGGGCCCCCGGATGCCGCGCCGCTCGCCCCCTTACCCGCCTTCGCCGAGCTGCCCGTCCGGCCCGAGGTGCCCCCGGTGCTCGAGACGCTCGACGGACGGGTGATCGACACGGCCGAGGCCTGGCGCGCTGTGCGACGGCCCGAGCTCCTGCGTCTGTTCTCGCACTATGTTTATGGCTTCGCGCCGGCCGAGCCGCCCGCGGTCCAGGTCGAGGTGCAGTCCGTGGACCGCGACTACTTCGACGGCCTCGCGACCAAGAAGCGGGTGCGTTTGACCTACGGCCCAGCGGGCACGCCGCCCCTCGACCTGCTGGTCATCACACCCAACGGGCCTGGCCCGTCGCCTGTCTTTCTCGGCGCCAACTTCTTCGGGAATCACGCCACGATCGACGACCCCGAGATTCCGCTCACCGAGGGGTGGGTGCCCACGCGGGGTGAAGGGGTCGTCGACAATCGAGCGACCGAGGCCTCCCGAGGGACGGTCGCGTATCGCTGGCCCTTCCGCGACGCGGTCGAGCGCGGCTACGGGCTCGCGACCTTCTACCACGGCGACGTCGAGAGCGACGCGCCCATCGAGGGGGATGGCATCCGGCGCCACTTTCCATCGCCCTCGGGCGATCCGCAGCATGACTGGGGTGTCCTCGCAGCGTGGGCCTTCGGCCTGAGTCGCGCCGTGGACTATCTCGTCACCGACGCCGACGTCGACGGCGCGCGCATCGCCGCGGTCGGGCACTCGCGGAATGGCAAGGTCGCGCTCTGGGGCGGAGCGCTCGACGAACGCATCGCATTGGTCGTGTCGAATATGTCGGGGTGCCTGGGCGCGGCGCTCAGTCGGCGCGACGTGGGCGAGAACGTGGCGCTGATCACTGCCGTTTTTCCGTGGTGGTGGCCGACCGTGCTCTCTCAGTTCGCCGACGCCGAAGAGAAGCTCCCGATCGACCAGCACCTGCTCATCGCGCTCCTCGCGCCCCGGCCCGTGCTCGTCGTCTCGGGTGAGGAAGACACCTGGGCCGATCCCGAGGGCGAGTTCCTGGCGGCGCGGCTCGCCGGACCCGCGTGGCGCCTGCTCGGGAGCGAGGCCTTGCCCGACGACGCCCCGTGGCCCTTGGTCGGCGCGCCGAGTCTCACGCGCGTCGGCTACGCGCGCATCGCCGGGGGCCATGAGATCGGCGCGCCGACGTGGGCTGTCGCCTTCGACTTCGCCGACCGATGGCTGCGTTGAGCCTCAGGGTGGCGGGGCGAAACAGATCCAGCTCGTGAGCTGGTCGTCGTTGAAGCCGAGTCTTGGGACGTGAAGGTGATAGGAACCCTGCCGTCCCCCGATGGCGCTCGGGGCGCAGGTCGAGAACTCGGTGTAGGGCATCCAGTACTCGCTGCCGTCGGGGCACACGAGCTGGCCGAAGGCGTTCATCGGATCGAGCAGATTGCCGAACGAGTATCGAAAGTCGCCCGCTGCAAGGTGCAGAACCAGGGGCTCTTCTTCCTGGTCGAAACGCAGACACTCCGCGCCGCTCGGATCCGTCATCGTGAAGCGATAGATGTAGTCCCCGAAGGCTCCGACGAGCTCGAGGTCACCGAGCGTATAGATGTCGGGCAGGGGGTCCTGGAGTGTGATCCGTGTGCCATTGGGGTAGGTGCACACCCGCAACGTGTCATCGAGCGTGCCGAAGGCCTCGGGCTGGTCGTCAATCGGCTGCCCCTCCACCGGGCTGGGTCGACACGCTCGAATCGCCTCGAGCACTTCCGCCCAGCAGCCGTCGGGTCGGTCGAAGAAGGTGCAGTCCACCTGCTCACCCCGCGGCGTCGCGCCCGCGGGCAGCGGGGGATTGCGCCCACCGCCGCCGTTGCCCGCGCCGGCATCGGCCGTGGAGCCGTCGTCCGAAGAACCGCAGCCTGCGGCGAGCAGCGCGATGATTCCGAGCGTGCGCTTCATGTGGGCCTCCGATGTCCGGCGAGGGTGGCACGCGTCGATTGAACATGCGACACCCTCGCGGCGTCGGGAAGCGGTCTTCGGAGGCGAAATGAACGTCGAACGGTTCGTTGGCTGGGGCGCAGCGCTCGTCTGCTCGCTGGGCGCGCTGGGTGCCCACGCCGAAACGCGTCTTACCTGGGCGCGCCTCTTCGCGAGCCCCGACCTCGCCGGCACGAGCCCGCGGGCCCTGCAGCTCTCCCCTGACGGCCGCCTCGCGACGCTGCTGCGCAACCGGCCCGACGACCGCGACCGCTTCGACCTGTGGGCCATCGACACGGCCACCGGCAAGGCCCGCATGCTCCTCGACTCCACGTCCCTCGAGACCGGCGCCGAGGTCTCCGAGGCCGAGAAGATGCGCCGCGAGCGGGCCCGCATCGGCGGCACGCGCGGCCTCGTGGGCTACGCCTGGGCCCCGGATGGCAAGAGCCTGCTCGTCCCCCTGGAGGGCGACCTCTTTCGCGCGACCCTCGACGGCCGCGCGACGCGACTCACGCGGACCCCCGAGACGGAGCTCGACGCCCAGGTCTCGAAACGAGGGCGCTGGGTCTCGTTCGTCCGCGACCAGAACGTGCACCTCATCGACACCCGCACCGGCACGAGCCGCGCCCTCACGACGGACGGCGCGGGGGACGTGAGCTGGGGCATCGCCGAGTTCGTGGCGCAGGAAGAGATGGAGCGCGGCGAAGGGCACTGGTGGTCGCCGGACGACGCGCGTCTCGTTGTCGCCCGCGTCGACGAAGGCCCCGTCGCCACCGTCACCCGCGCGGCCATCGGCGCGAGCGGCACCACGACCTACACGCAGAAGTACCCGCGTGCGGGTACGGACAACGCGCGGGTCGACCTCTTCGTCTTTCGGCCCGACGCGGCGCCCGACGCGGCGCCCGTGCGACTCGACCTGGGTGCGGACCCCGACGTCTACGTGGCCCGCGTGAGCTGGAGCGCGGACGGCCGTAGGGTCCTCGTGCAACGGCAGAGTCGAGACCAGCGGCGTCTGGACCTGCTTGAACTCGACGCCGACACCGGCCAGGGGCGGGTCCGGTTGAGCGAGACGTCACCGACGTGGGTGAACCTGAACAACGACCTGCGTGCGCTCAAGGACGGCGGTCTGTTGTGGAGCTCCGAACGGGACGGGTTTCGGCACCTCTACCTCGAGCGGGACGGGCGCTTCGAGGCGTTGACCCGCGGGCCGTGGGCGGTGACCGATGTCGTGGGCCTCGACGAGCGCGCTGGCCGCGTCTTTTTCACGGCGGCGATCGAGACGCCCCTCGAGCGCCATCTGTACTCGGTCGAGCTGCCGCGCAAGGGCAGGGCGCCTCTGTTGCCGAAGCGGCTGACGGCGGCCGGCGGATGGCATGACGCCGTCATGGACGAGCAGGGGACCCGCGCGCTCATCACACGGTCTACGCCGCGGCAGCCCCCGCAGACCTACCTCGCCGACGCCCAGGGTCGACGCATCACCTGGATCGACGAGAACCGCGTCGAAGGTGCGCACCCGTACACGCCCTGGCTGCCCGCGCATCGCGACCCCGAGTTCGGCACGCTGCCCGCCGAGGACGGCACACCACTCCACTACAGCCACCTGCGGCCGCGACTCGCGCCCGGCCAGCGGGCGCCCGCCCTGGTCATCGTCTACGGTGGGCCCGGCGCAGGGCAGCTCGTGACGCGGCGCTGGAGCAGCCTGGTGCGGCAGTCCTTCGTGCAGAAGGGCTGGCACGTCTTCTCTTTGGACAACCGCGGCACTTTCGGGCGCGGGAAGGCCTTCGAGGACGCCTTGCACCTGGCCATGGGAGGCGTCGAGGCGCGTGACCAGGCCGCCGGTGTGGCGTGGCTGCGCGCCCAGCCCGACGTAGACGCCGAGCGGATCGCGATCCAGGGCTGGTCCTACGGCGGATACCTGGTGCTGAAGCTGCTCCAGGCCTACCCGGGGCTGTATCGGGCCGGCGTCGCCGGTGCGCCGGTCACCGCCTGGGATCTGTATGACACCCACTACACGGAGCGATACCTCGGCAATCCGGCGAAGGACCGCGGACCCTACGAGCGGGCCGATGTGCTGCCTGCGGTCGAGAAGCTCGTCGACCCGGTCCTCGTGATTCATGGCATGGCCGATGACAACGTCGTCTTCGAGAACACGACCGCGCTCATCGCGCGCTTGCAGCAGAGTCAGCGTCTCTTCGAGGTCATGGTCTATCCCGGCCAGACCCATCGCGTCGCCGGCGAGGCGCTGAACATCCATCTGTGGCGCACCATCGAGGATTTCCTGGAGCGTCGGTTCAAATGAATGACCAGGTCACTTCCCGCGGACTATCACCCGCCTTCAGCGGGCGCGGCGTTCCGACGCAGCTCTTCCCGCAGGGCCTCCAGGCCTTCGTACAGCTCGGTCAGTGACAGTTCGATTTCGAGCGCCGGGAGCGTGAAGACCGCGTCCGTGACATAGTCGCGCACGGTCCAGGCGTGGGCGTCCTGTCGAACGGCGTGCATGACATGCCGTGAATCGGAATCAATCAAGACGTACTCCCGCAGCGAGGGCGTGCGCCGGTAGGCCGCCGCCTTGGCGCCCTGGTCGTGGGCCGCCGTGCTCGGTGACAGCACCTCGAAGACGACGGTCGGCGTGGCGAGCGTTCGGGGACGTGTGTCGAGGAAGGTTCGCGGCGGGCACGCGACCGTGGCATCTGGGTAGACGTACTCTTCGCCCGTCTCGCCGATTCGGACACGGAGGTCCGACTGGAAGGTCAGGCAGGGGGCGCCTTGGAGTCGGTTCTTGAGAAGCTGTGTCAGGGTCGCGGCTAGGTGCGAGTGCACGGGATCGCCGCCCGCCATCGCGATGATCTCACCGTCCACGAACTCGAGTTTGTTCTCGTCCGCGAGGTCAGCGGCAAGGTAGTCTTCGACGGTCGGCAGCTTCAGAGCGGGATGCATGCCGGCGATGATACGGAGCGCGCGCGGTGGGGACAAGCCGAGCCGTCGTTCCGCGCCGCTGGCGGTCCCGTTCGTGCGCAGGTACGCTCGAACGGCAAGAGGAACCCATGGCCCGATGCCGAAGGATCATACCGGGGTGGGTTGCCGCTTCGGCGCTGTGGATCGCACCAGCCTGCGACGGGTCGGACGCGCCTGCGCGGCTGGCCGACGCCGCGACGCCCGACGACGCGGCCACGGCGCTTGATGCGCCACCGCCCGACGCTGCAGGCGAATCGGACGCCGCACGCCTGCCGACGCCACCCGATGCCGCGCCGCGCCCGCCCGACGCCGCCGCGGCAGCGCGTCTCGACGCCGTGGAGCCCGAGGTCGTGGACCCGCTCGGGGGTTCGACCCTGCGACTGACCGGCGCCGGGTTCGGCGACGGCGCGCGTGTCCGCGCGGTGCGCATCGGTGGTGTGCGGGCGCGGAGCTTCGAGGTGGCCTCCGACCAGGCTCTGGTCGTCGTGACGGAGGCCATGGCGCCCGGAGAAGGCCTGGACGTCGAGGTCGAGGTCGGCGAGGCCGTGCTGCGGCTCACCGGGGCGCTCACCGCGTGGAGCCCCGCGGAGATCGCCGGGTCGCGACTGTTCGATGCCGCGACGGGCGTGGAGGTCGAGGAACCGACGACCACGTACGAGTGGCAGCGCCTCACGGCGAGCATCGGCGATGAATGGCGCGTGCGCGACGGCAATACCCTCACCTGGCTGCCCTCGACCCAGCGGTACTGGATGGTGGCGGGCTGGAACGGCTACCAGGCGCCCGACGGCTTCAGTCCAGTGCCTCCGGACGATGTGTATCCCCCCCTGAACACGACGGACGAGGTCTGGTCCAGCGCCGACGGCGCGAGCTGGAGGCTGGAGCGGGCGCACGGCACGGCAGGCTTCGAGCGGCGACACAGTCACAACACCGTGCTCTGGCGCGATGCCTTGTGGATGATCGGCGGCGATACCCACCAGGGCCGCTACAACCACGACGTCGTCACGAGCGCGGACGGTGTGAACTGGCGTGTCGTGCTCGGACCGGGTACGACGCCACCGCCCTGGACGCCCCGCGCGCTGCAGGCCATCGGCGTGCACGACGGCGACCTGTGGATGGCCGGCGGTCAGGACCTGCTCGGCCCGATCGAAGAGTACACGTACCACAACGACGTGTGGCGGTCGGCGGACGGCGAAAACTGGACGCAGGTCGTGCCGGACGCCCCCGCGAGCCCGACTCGTTGGGGCGGCTGTGGGGTGCTCGACGGGCTGGTGTCGTTCCGGGGTGAGCTCTGGCTCGTGGGTTGTGCGCGCGAGCGGGAGAACGCCGAGGGGCACCTCATGTTCAACGCGGTCTGGTCTTCGCGCGACGGCGTCGAGTGGCGGCCGCACGCGACACCGCCGTGGGCGGGCAAGATCTGGCCGAACGTGGTCGTCTGGGACGATAAGCTCTGGATATTGTTCGGATATACGCTGGGTGATCAGGCGAACGGCTTCCCAGCGGGCAACGCGAACGAGGTCTGGTTCTCCGAGGACGGCGAGTCCTGGCAGTCCTTGCCCGCGGACTCGCCGGTACCGGGCTCGCACGCCCAGGGCGTCGCAGTGACCGAGTCCCAGCTCGTGCTGGCGGGGGGCAACTACGGGTTCGGCTTCGGGGCCGGCGTGGACAAGTCCACGTGGCGCCTCGTGCCCTTCCGGGGACGGTCTGTGCGCGGGTGGCGTGCGCGCGGCGACGATGCGTTGTGGGTCGAGGCGCCCGAGAACGAGGCCCGCCCCGTACAGGTCGACGACGCCTTCGGCAGCGGATCGCCGGGCTTGCAGTTCGACGGCTCGCGTCATGTGTTGTCTCTGCCCGAGGGGGTCGCGGACACACAGCCGTCCGGGCGGTCGGTGTTCTGGGTCGCACGTGCGCCGTATCTGCCTCTGCCGTGGGGCTGGACGGAGGACTATGCGCCCGTAGAGACCGTCGTGGGCGGCTCCGCGGTGGTGGGGGGCGTGCCGGAGACGGGCGTCGGCCTCTCTGGAGGCCAACTCGTGGTGGTCAACCGTGAGGCGGGGCTCGGACCCGTCGGCGAGCCGCTCTACGTGCGTCGCGCCGCAGGCGAGGACCTACAGCCCGGAGCAGGCGAGGTACGCCTCATGGGCGTCACCCACGGCGCCGATGGCACGCTGCGGTTCTTCGTCGACGGCGCGAGCGTCGGGCCGCCGCAGGCTGCGGAGTACGGGGCGGGCCGCGCCTGGTCGATGCTCGGCGGTGGGATGCACGGCCCCTACTATGGACCGAACAGTCGCTTCGCCGGCACGATCGGGGCCGTGTGGGTCGCACCCGGGGTCGTGGAGCCGGCGACGCTCTCGCGGCTCGCGGCCTGGGCACGCGGCCGGTTCGGTACGCCGCGCTGATACAGGCAGCACTGCGAGAAAGTGCCGAGCATTCTCTGCAGGCTCGACGCAGATCAGCAGTTCAACAGAAAGAGAGTCAACGGCATCTCTGGCGTGTCATCGGCGCGGTGAGATTGTCGAAGTCCACACCCGTGTCCACGAACGGCCCCTCGAACGCGCCCTCGTCCTCGCCCACGGCGGCCCGGAGCGCGCGGTCGAGGTACGCTTCGCGGAGTGTCGCGTCGCTGCTCGCGACCAGAATGACGACGGTCTGTTCGCGGGCGTTGATCGCGGTGCGGGTGACGACCCCGTCGAGCCGCGAGGCGATCGCTTCGCCGATCGCGACGAGTGTGCCCTGCCTCGTCTCGGTCAGCATCCAGACCGCGACCGGGCTCGCTTCGTCGTAGACGGCGAACCGGTCGTCCCCGCTTGCGGCCACGGCCGCGTCCCGACGCGCCTCGCTGGCGTCGAGCACGACGAGGCCCGCGACGTCCAAGCCGACCCCGCCCAGGCTCGTGAAGACGGCCGCTCGTGCGCTCTCGAGCGCGGCGGGCACGCGCATGGGCGGGTCGGCGGCTTGCGCTGACTCGAGGACGGGCAGACCGACATAGACCTCGGCGGACCGAGAGGGCTGGAACTCCGCAATCCGTTCAACCCCATCCACGGGATCAGACCGCCAAAGTGACGCGACCCGGTCAGCCCCCGTCACATAGGGGAAGAGTAGAGTGGCCAGGGCGATCGGGCTGGGTGAGCCCAGGAGCATGTCGTCGAAGTCATCCCGGTCCGGCACGCCCAGGTTCCAGATGGACACGTCACGCTGCACCGCCGAAATCATCCACGCGAAGAAAGTTGCCTCGCCTTCGATGAGCGCCCGTCGAGCCATGCGCAGGTCGTTCGTCCCCCGCGCCTGAAGACGCGCGTCCAGCTTGCCCTCGAGGTCCTGCAGCGCGTGCTCGAACTCGTGCGCGAGCAGACCGTTGGCGGCGTCGTCTGTGCTCGATGCCCCGTCCGGCAGAATCAGCGTGATCTGGTCGAGTTCCGAGTCGTACCAGCCGCCGAGGCGGTCGTCGAGTTGGTCCGACTCGACCTCCGAGAGCGCGATGCCCGGTCGCTGCAGGCCGAAGAGTGCGTATCCACGTCCGAGCAGATCGGTGCGGGCGCGCTCGGGCGCCGACATCTCGAAGGTGTCGAACACGTCGCTACGAAACAAGACGACGGGGCGGTCCATCTGTTCGACCGAGACGCCCCGTAGGCAGGCCATGTAGGCCCACTTCGCGGCCCGGCAGCCGTCGGCGCGCACATCACAGTTGCGGCCCTCCGCGCGCGGGCAGGTCGAGGAGAAAACACCGTCGATGTCGACGAGGTCCTCGTTCTCCTCGTAGACGCACGCCGAAGCACAGAGAAGGCCGAGCATGGCCACGATACGCGACGGCCCGAGACGCCCGCGGCCGACCGGTGCAAAGTCTCTAGCAGGCTGCTGAAAGAGCAGCCTGCCCGGGCCAGGACGGCCCGGCGGAATC
>JBMOFP010000154.1:0-14343 GCA_049318805.1 Bradymonadia bacterium | reverse complement strand
GCGATCTTGCCGCCGCCGTAGCTGAAGCGCGGGTTCGTCACGTCGGGGATCATGAGCCGCTCGGACTCGTTCGTCGGCACGTGGGTCGGCGTGTTGTAGGTCTCGCTCGTGCTCGCGAGCACGTAGCGGGTCACTCCGCAGGCCAGCGCGGCCTCGACGGTGTTCAACGCGCCCTTCACCCCGACCTCGAGCACCAGGTCGGGCTTCTCGTAGAAGAAGCGTGTGCCGTTCACGTACGCCAGGTGCCACACGAAGGCGCATCCGCGGGTCGCGGCCATCACGTCGTCGAGTCGGCGCACGTCACCGGTGACGACCTCGAGCTGCGCGCCGTGCGGACCCGCGAGCAGCGGCTCGAGGCGCGCGGGGCGGCCGCGGGAGTGGTCGTCGAGGACACGCACGCGGAGGCCGCGCCCGAGGAGCTCGGCCACGAGAGCGGCGCCGATGAAGCCGCTGCCGCCGGTGACCAGGTGAAAGGGGGACGACTCGACGCTCATGGTCTGGACTCCGCGTGGAAAGGCGCTCAGCGCGCGAGGGCGCCCGCTTGATAGAACATCTGGTCGATGCCGCCCACGTTCCAGATGTCGGCGATCCACGCGTCGGGGCGTGTGTGCGCGAGGCCGCGCAGCGCGGCGTCGAAGCCGGTGTGATTCGTCGCCACGAAGACGCAGTCCACGTTGGACAGCGCGTCCTCGAGGCTCGAGTTCACGACGCCCTCCGACTCCGGGAGAGGGCTCGGCAGGTGGGGATCGTGCACGCGCACGGAGAGCGGCGTCTCGCGCTCGATGTAGCGCAGGAGCTTGGGCGCGAGGCTGTCGCGCACGTCGTCCGTGTCGGCCTTGAACGAGAAGCCGAGCATCGCTACGCGCCGGTCGTGGATCGGGGTCCGCTGGCGCAGGTGCTGCACCAGGAACGCCGGCATGTACTCGTTCATCTTCCACGCCGAGAGGAGCAGGTCCGGGTAGGGGCTCCACTCGTTGATCATGCCGAAGTCCTTGCGCAGGCAGGTCCCGGCGGTCAGCCCCGGCGCGGCGAAGAGGTTGCGCGGGTAGCGCAGGTTCGCCATGCGCCGGATCTCGTGGATGTTCGCGCCGTGGGTGTCGGCGATGAGCGCGAACTGGTTCGCGAGCGCGAAGTGCACGTAGCGCGTGATGTTGTTGAAGAGCTTCACGAGCTCGGCGCTCACGTAGTCCGTCTCGAGGATCTCCGGGGCGAGGGCGAGGAAGAGCGCGTGCGCCCGCTCGCGACTCATGGGGTCTTCCGTGCCGACGATCTGCGGCAGCGTGCGGATTTCTTCGTAGGCTTTGCCCTCGGCGATGCGCTCCGGGCAGAACGCGAGGCCGAGCGTCTCGCCCACACGCAGCGCGGTGTTGCGCTCCAGCCAGCGCCGCACGAAGGCCGTGGTGCCGGGGGCCACGGTGCTCCGCAGGCACAGGAGGTGTCCCGGGCGCAGGTGCGGGCCCACGGACTCGAGCACACGCTGGATTTGGCGCAGATCCGTCTCGATGTGGTTGTGCAGCGGCGTGCCCACGGTGACGACCACGGCGGCGCTCTCGGCGACCACGGCGGCGTCGGCGCGGACCTCGAAGCGTCGACTCGCCACGAGCGCGTCGTACCCGGGCTCGTGGAACGGCATCTGCCCGGCGTTCACGGTCTCGCGCAGGCGGGGATCGACGTCGACCCCCACGGCACGCAAGCCGGCCTCCAGGAACGAGAGCCCGAGGGGCAGACCGACGCGGCCGGTGCCCACGACACACACATCGAACGTGTTCATCAGCCTGTCTGACCCCTCTGCGACGTCGTCGACTTCACGAGGTCGACGTGGCGCGGCAGCCTAGCCGAGGCCCATACTGCGGTCCATGCCACGCTTCACACCGCGATTCTGCATCTCGTGCGGGGGCCCGCTTCAGGCCCGCAAGGGCGACGACCCGCTGGACGATCCGGACCGCGAGCGGCTGCGGTGTGTGGCCGAGGACTGCGGGTGGTCGCACTACGACAACCCGACACCGGTGGTGGCGGCGATCGTGCGGCAAGGGGACGACGTGCTGCTCGTGCGGAACGCGACGTGGCCCGCGGCATGGTTCGGGCTGGTCACGGGTTTTCTCGAGCGGGGTGAGGCGCCGGATGATGCGGCGCTGCGCGAGGTGAAAGAGGAGCTCGGGCTCGATGCGCGGCTCGGTGAGTGGGTCGGGGTGTATCCGTTTTTCCCGATGAACCAGGTGATCCTGGTGTGGCAGGTCGAGGTCCCCGTAGGGTCGGAGCCGACGTTGAGCGCGGAGCTGGCTGCGTTCAAGCGGGTGTCGATCGAGCGGCTCGAGCCGTGGCCGTTCGCGACGGGGGATGCGGTGCGGGATTGGCTGGCGCGGGTGCGCTAGCCCTCGAGGTCGTGAAGTACCCGGAGCGGAGACGGCAGCAATGCGGCCGCGGTTGCTTCGGTCACCGGGCCTGAGGCCCGGCGACGGAGTTTCCCTCGGGGACCTCCCACTCATCCGCCCCCCTCGACCTCATCGCCGGACCTCGGCCCTGCGTTGGGGAAATCGCCGGGGGTCTGGAGTCGTGCGGCTTGCCTAGCCCTCGAGCTCGCGGAGGACGCGGAAGAGCTCGCGGTAGAAGCGCGGCGGGCGCTGCTCGGCGCGCTCGGTGCGGGCCTTATGCACCAGGTCGAAGAGGCGGGTTCGGTCGGCGCCCCGGTGGCGTTGGAGGAGCTCCTCGACGGCCGCGTCGCCCCCTTCGAGGAGGACGGTGCGCAGGCGTTCGATGCCGCGGAAGCGGGCGTCGTCGATGCCCTTGCCGGCCTCGACGCGCTTGAGCCCTTCGATGACGGGCTCGCGATCGGCGTCCCGGAGCAGGGCGGCGAGGTTGCGCATCAGGCGCCGCCGCCCGCTGTCGGCGCGCTTCGACATGATCTCGTCGAAGAGGGCGCGCTGCTCGGGGTCGAGGGGGACCTCGCCCACCTGCTCGGGCTTGAGCTCCATGAGGCGCTCGACGAGCACCTCGGACTCCTCGGCCGCGTGCCGTGAGGCCCGGCGCTTGAGATCGCGCGGGGTCGGCCCCTCGGGGTGGGCCTCCTCGGGCTTGGACCAGTCAATGGCGCGGCGCATGTCGAAACCTCAGGGCGCGGGCTGGCAGTAGTATCCGGTGGCATCGTCGACGTACCCGCACGTCTCGCCGAAGGCGGCGCAGTCCTCGAACTCGAGGAGCCCGTTCGCGCACCAGACCGCGACGTCGCCGTCGCAGATGCCCAGGTAGTCGATGCCTTCGCAGGCGTCGGGCTCGGGAAGGGGGTCGGGCTCGGGCTGCGGCCCGGGGTCGGGCGGCCCGCCCTCGGAGATGCAGTACCACCCGATCAGGTCGTTGATGTAGCCGCACTGCTCGCCGTAGAGGCTGCAGTCGGTCTCGAGGACCTCGTCCCCGATGCAGAAGCGCGCGACGTCGCCCTGGCACTCGCCCTCGGGGGGCAGGCCGCAGCCACCGGGGGCAGGATCGGGATCGGGCCCCGGATCGGGCGGGTTGCCCGGGTCCGGGTCCGGCTCGGGCTCGGGGTCCGGCACGGGCTCCGCGGCGGGCGCTTCGCAGTAGTACCCGGTGGCTTCGTCAACCCACACACACGGCACCGCGTACTGGGCGCAGTCCACGGACTGCAGCACGCCGTCGCCACACCACACGGCGACGCTCCCGCGACACTCGCCGAGGTAGTCGACCCCGCCGCACGCGCCGCCGTCCCCGGGCGCGGCCGGCTCGTCGTCGGGCGGAAAGGGCTCGTCGCCGGGGAAGTTCGGGTCTTCGGGGGGCGGCGACTCTTCGTCCGGCGGGGGCTCGGGACCGTTGGGATCGCCTGGAGCGTCCGGGTCGTCCGGCGCGTCGGGCCCTACGGGCTCAGGGACCTCGGGCACCGACGGGTCGCACCGGAAGGCGTTCAGATCAACCCGGAAGATGCAGGTCGCGTCGAGGCCGGCGCAGTCTTGACTGACGAGCACCCCGGCCTCGCACCACCAGGCGACGGGCCCGCGGCAGAGCCCGGTGGTGTCGACCTGCCCGCAGCCTTCGGGGCTGGCCTCGCGCGGCGGTTTGCGGCCGGGTGAGGCGTCCTGTGCGCCGGGTACGGCGGGTCGGCTGGTGCCGGGGGCCGGCTTACGCTGCGGGGCGTCGCCCTCCGGCGGTACGCCGCCCTGCAAGAGCCCCGCGTCGTCCGACTGCGCGGCCAGGTCGGCCTGGGCGCAGGCCGTCGAGACGACCGCGACGAGCGCGAGCATCCATCTCGGCAGCAACGGGAGCGCGACGCGATGCACGGCGATCGGTGACCTCCACGCGCAGCGTACCACGCGCCGCGGCTACTTCCGAGTCATGGTGTAGACGCCGTCCCAGTCGGTCGGTGGCGCCGAGGCGAGCGCCCGGGCGCGGCCGGCCAGGACCTCCGCGGGCGCGTCGCCGTAGGGTCGCAGGGCCTCGAAGCCCGCGGCGGCGGCCTCGAAGTCGCCGGCGCGGTACTGCGCGAGCGCTAGGGCGTAGGCGGCGTGCGCGGACGACGGCTGGGCCTCGGGCTCCGGCGACACGACCTCGAAGACCCGGACCGCCTGGCGTTTGCCCTTGAGACGCACGGTGTCGACCTCGCGGAGTCCGACGGCGCCGGCGACGGCCTCGGCGGTGCGCTCCCCGGCGAGGATGTCGGTGCCGTACTCGCCGTTCGCGCCCTCGAGGCGGGCCGCCAGATTCACGGTGTCGCCGAGCATCGTGTAGTCGAAGCGGCGCTCCGAGCCGAGGTTGCCGACGAGCGCGTCGCCGGTATTCAGGCCGATGCGCACGCGGATCTCGGGCAGGCCGCGGGCGCGCCAGGCGGGGCGCTGCGCGTCGAGGGCGCGCTGGGCGGCCAGCGCCGCGCGGCAGGCGCGCGCCGCGTGGTCGGGCTGGTCGAGGGGGGCGCCGAACATGGCCACGATCGCGTCCCCGATGTACTTGTCGATGCTGCCGCCGTGCTCGAGGATCGCGTTGGACATGGCGCCCAGGCACTCGTTGAGGAAGCGCACGAGCTCCGTGGGGTCGAGCTGCTCGCTCAGCGAGGTGAAGCCCTCCACGTCGGAGAAAAAGGCGGTGATGGTGCGTCGCTCACCGCCCAGCCGCAGGCGGGTCGGGTCGTCGATGAGGGCCTGCACCACGTTCGGCTCGAGGTAGTGCTGGAAGGCGGCGCGGATGGCGTCGGCGCGGCGGCGCTGGTCGCGCGCCTCGAGGTAGAGCTGGACCCCGCGTGTGAGGGGCCCGGCGAGCACGACGCCCAGGGCCGGTACGAAGGGCACGAGCACCCCGCTCGCGAGGGCGACGGCGGTCGTGCCGGTCCAGACCGCACCGCCGGTCCCGGCCAGCGCGAGCGTGGTCCTGAGCCTGCGTGTACGACCGGCGAGCGCGCCGACCAGCGCCGCGAGGGCGGCCACGGCAGTCCAGGCCACGATGGGATCGCGGCGCAGCCAGTGGTCCGAGAGCAGGGCCTCCGCCGCCGTGGCCTGAACGAAGACGCCCGGTGCGTCGCCGCCCAGGGGGGTGCGCACGAGGTCCTCGGTGCCCAGGGCGCTCACCCCCACAAAAACGAGGCGGTCGCGCAGGGCCGCGTCGAGCGCCGCGTTGCCCGGGCCGACCTCGAGCAGGTCGATGGCGTTCACGGTGCGGAACGCCGATCGCGGCGGGAAGGCGAGGCGCGCGCCGGTCGCGTCTTTCGCCTGGGCCGTCAGGGCCTCGAGCGTTTCTCGTTGCGCGTAGACACGCGCGGCCTCGACGGCGAGCGTGGGCACGGCCTTCCCGTCCAGGTCGACGAAGTACCTGGCGGCGCGCACGGTGCCGTCGGGGTCTCGGGGCATGTCGAGCACGCCTTGCCCGGCCGCGGTCAGCGCGAAGGCCGCGAGGCTCGGCGAGAGTCTCGGGCACGCCGGCGCCCCCGCGGGCGCCTCGCCGTAGGCTGTGAGCCCCTCGGGGAGCGCAGTCGTCGGCAGGCGGTCCGCGCCGTCGGGCACACACGCCATGCCCACCACGACCCGGCCCGCGTCGGCCAGGGCGCGGGCGAAAACGCGATCGCCGTCCAGCTTCGCCGACGCGCGCTCCAGGGACTCGGCGAGCTTGCGCCCGTCGTCGGAGTCGCCCAGGGCGCCGTCGCGGACCTCGTCGGCCAGGTCCATCGCGAAGGTCACGAAGTCCTTGGGGGCGGGGTGTTCGAACCACGCGTCGAGCGCGACGGCCCGCGGCCCGTAGCTCGCGAGGGTCTCGACCAGGCGCCCCCAGGTCGCGCGCGCCATCGGCCAGCGCTCCTGCAGGCGCGCGAGGGTCTCGTCGGTCACGAGCACGAGGGTCGTGTGCGTCGGCGCGCGGGTCTCGGCCCAGCCCGACCGGAGCGCGAGGTCGTAGGCCGGCCGGTCGAGGGGGGCCTCGGCCGAGTCGAGGGCCACGCCCAGCGGCAGCGCCACGAGCGCGGCCAGAAGCGGAATCCAGCCCCGGGGACGACCCCCGACGAGCGCTCTCGAGTCCGCGTCGCTCAAGGTTCGAAGGCGTACACGCGAGACGTGCGGCCGACGAAGCCCTCGGCGTCGACGCCGGCGACGCGCCAGAACCACTTGCCCGTCGGGAGCTCGGCGCCCATGGGCAGAGTGTCGGCGGCGGCCTCGAAGGTGCGCACGTCGAAGGTGAACTCGGCGTCGCGGGCGAGCTCGACCTGATGGCGCGCGGCGCCGGACACCGCGCGCCAGCGCAGCGCGCGGTCGGCGGGCAGGGCGCCCTGGAGCGGCGCATCGACCAACGGCGCCTCGAGCAGCGCGCCGGGCGGCGACGGCGGCTGTCCCGCGACCACACGCACGCGCTGTCCGGCGGGCACCGTGACCTCGGTGTCTTTCGCCGTCACCGCGACGCGCCCCTCGAGGGTCGAGAGCCGCATCTCGTCGGCCTCACCGGTGGACACGCGGAACTGCGTCCCCCGCACACCGGCGACGCCCGAGGGCGTGCGCACGTCGAAGACCGAACCGTTGGCGCCCGCGGCGACGCGTGTCTCGATCTCCCCACGCAAGAGCTCGAGCTCCACGACCCGCGCGAGCTTCGCGTTCAGGTGCAGTTTCCCCAATCGAATCGAGGCGTTGGGACCGAGGCGGACCCGGCTCCCGTCGGCGAGACCGAGCCAAACGGCCGCGCCGGCGCCCGTGGAGACGACGGTGCCGACCGTGAGTGGCGCCCCCCGCGTCACGGGCTCGAGTTTGTCGGCGCTCGGCCCGGCGTCGACGCGCCCGCCCGCCTCCTCGACGATGGCGACGGGAGAGCGTGCGCCGCCCTCGGTGTAGGTGACCTTGACGGTGCCGGCCTCGTCGGGGCGGGCGACGGGCACGACGACGGAGATGCGGGCCTCCGGCACTCCGGCGAGCACGAGCGCCGCCTGGTACTTGGCCCCGATTTGCAGTCCCTGGCCGCCGGCGCGCAGCGCGTCCGGCAGGCGCACGGCCACGGTCACGGAGCGCGCTCGCCGCGCCTTCAGGGCCGCCCCGAGCTCGGCCACACACTCGAGCTCGGGCTTCGGCACGTCCAGGCGGGCGGTGAGACGGCGCGCGGTGGTCACGACGCCGTTCTCGAGCAGAAGCCCACCGCACGCGTCGGCCCGCGCCAGGGTCGGGAGACCCGCCGCCACGATGAGGGCGCCCAAAACAATCCGCATCGTCGTCTCCCCGGGGCGCCACGTGCGCCGCGCTCACACAGTTGTCGCTTTTTCGCACGAACGAGATGTGGGCACCATGCCGCCGCGCGCGCGGACCTGGAGTCGGTGGATGAGCGGACGGAACAGTGCGGGGCTGTGCGCCCTGGTTGTGGGCCTCGCAGGCTGCGGGGACGGCGACTCGAAGCGGAGCGCCGAGGTCGTGGACGCGCGGCGTGCCGTCGACGCGGCGCCCGCGCGCGACACGATGCGCCCGACCCCGCGCGAAGATGCCCGCGCTCCGGGACCCGACGCCGCGTCCGTGCCGCCCGCCGACGCGCAGGCGCCGCCGGAGGGCGACGCGGGCCTGTACCCCGAGGGCTACGTCTTCGACCCCGCGTGTGTGCCGAGGCCGTCCGCCGAGGCCCAGCGACCCATGGGCAAAGGCCCCGACGGCTTGAACCTGGCCCTGGGCGGTCGGGTCATCGCCCCGGCCGGCCCCACGGTCGTGCTGCCCGGTTTCCCGGCCCGCCTCGTCGTGCACCCGGACCGCCCGCTCGCGTTTGTGTCCAGCACCAGCGACGACGACCGTCGCCTGCTCGTCGTCGACACCACGGGGCCGAGCATCGTGCAGGACCTCGACCGCGGCGAGGGCTTCTCGGGACTCGCGTTGGACCCTACGGGCGCGCGCCTCTACGCCGCGGGCGGGGTCGCGGGTCGGGTCGACGCGTACACCCTCGACGCCGACGGCCGCGCGATGCCCGCCGGCAGCGCCGAGACCGGCGGCTACCCGGCGGCGGTGACGCTGTCGGCCGACTCGACGACACTCTGGGTCGGCCTCTTCGACGAGGGCACGGTGGTGGAGTTCGACGCCGCGACCCTGGAGGAGCGCCGTCGGATCCGGCTCCCGACGCCCGTGTGGGACCTGCTGCTCCTGCCCGAGCGCAACGAGCTGTGGGCGGCGGACCTGGGGGGCGATGCCATCACCATCGTCGACCTCGTCGCGGGCGCGCCCGTGGAGCTCGTCCGGGTGCCCACCGCCCCGGCCCGCATGGTCAAGAGCCCGGCGGGCGACCGGGTCTACGCGGCGGTCTCCGGGGCCGACATGGTCGTCCGCATCGACGCGGCCACACGTGAGGTCGTGACCTGGGCCCCCGCCGCCGATCCGGCCCAGGCCGACGACGACGGCGTGTCGCTCCCGAACAGCAACCCCAACGGCCTCGCGTTGGTCGGCGATCGACTCTACGTGAGCCTGGGCGCGAACAACGCGGTGAGCGTGCTGAACGCCGACACACTCGACTTCCTGGGTGCCCTGCCTTCGGCCTGGTACCCGACGGACGTGGCCGCCTCGGCCGATGGAACGAAGCTCGTCGTGATTGACGGTCGCGGCGGCGGCGCCGGCCCCAACGAAGGCAAGGGCGCGAAGGAGCGCCTCGCGGGGAGCCTCTCGGTCGTCGACCTACCCACGCTGGACCTCGCGGCCAGCACGGTCGCGGCGCGTGCGCACTACACCCGCCCGCGTGATGTTTTCCCCTTCGAGTGTGAGGGCGACTTCCCCGTGCCCTTGCGGCGCGGTCGACCCACGCCCATCGAGCACGTGGTGCTGGTGGTCAAGGAGAACAAGACCTTCGACTGCATCTTCGCGGGCCTGAAGGGCGAGCTCGACGTGACGGCGGACCCGCGCTTGCTGCGGTGGGGCGAGGACCTCACGCCCAACAGCCACGCGCTCGCGCGCGCCTTCTCCCTCTCCGACAACTTCTACACCGAGAGCGCGAACTCCGACGCCGGGCACATCTTCCTGACCTCGGCCCACCTGACGGAGTACGCCGAGCGGGTGTGGATCGAGGCGAACCGCTCCGGGCGCTTCACGGGCTACCAGCTCAACCAGGCGAGCATCCCCGACGTGGGGAACTTCTTCGTGCACCTCATCGACAACGACGTGAGCGTGCGGGTCTACGGCGAGATCGTCGGCATGCTCGCGGAGTCGCGGCTGGGGCGCGGCCGGGTCATCGAGCGCTCCGACCGCGACTTCCCGGGCGGGCCCTTCACGAACTACAGCGTCAAGGACGAGGACAAGGCCCGCTACGTCGTGTCGAAGATCGAGGCCGGCGAGCTCGCGCAGTTCACCTTCCTGCTGCTGCCCAACGACCACACGAACGGCACCCGCCCCGGCGACCCCACCCCCGAGTCCATGGTGGCCGACAACGACTTCGCGCTGGGGCTCGTGGTCGAGGCGCTGAGCAAGTCGCCGTTCTGGCCGAAGACCGCGATCTTCGTGCTCGAGGACGACCCCCAGGGCTGCGAGGACCACGTGGACGCGCACCGTTCGTTCCTGCTCGTCGTCAGCCCCTGGGCGCGTCGGGCGCACGTCTCCCACGTGCACGCGTCGTACGTGAGTGTTTTCGCGACGATGACCCGCCTGCTCGGCGTGCCGCCCATCGGTCGGCCCGACGCCGCGGCGTCGCCGGTGTGGGACATGTTCACGGCCACCCCGGACCTCACACCCTACGCGGTCGTGCCTCGGCGCTTGCCCGAGGAGGTCAACCCGCCGGACGCCCCCGGCGCCATGGAGTCGATGCGCATGGACTTCCGCAGCCCCGACCGCAGCCCCGAGCTCGCGCCGCTCCTCGACGCGTACCGCCTCTGGAAGATGGGTCGCATCTCCCGCGCCGAGGCCGAGCGCCGCATCCGCGTGAACCAGGTCGATCCCGAGCGGTGGGAGGACCTGGACGAGGAGTCCGAAGAGGAGACCTTCGCCTTCGACCGGGACTGGGCGCGATACCAGGCGTGGCGCGCCGAGCGCGGCCTTCCGCCCGATCGGCTCCCCGAGCGCGCGGGGCCGCAGCGATGAAGCTCCACCTCGCCATCGGGGCGCTCCTCCTCGCCGCGCCGGCGTGGGCCACCGAACGCGCCACCGTGCTGCACACGAACGACTGGCAGAGCTACCTCACGGGGGTCGGGCCCGACGGCGCCTTCACCCCCGGGACCACCGGCGACGACACGACCGTCGGCGGCGTCGCCCGCCTCGCGACCCTCGTCGACACACTCCGGCAGAAGCGCTCGGCCGAGGGCCCCGTCTTCCTGCTCGACGGCGGCGACGTGACCATGGGCACGCTCTTCCACACCGTGACGCGCGAGACCGGCAGCGAGCTGCAGCTCATGCGCCTGCTCGCGTACGACGGCGTGACGCTGGGCAACCACGAGTTCGACTTCCGCCCGGGCGGCTTCGGGCAGATGGTCGCGTCGGCGGAGCGCGGTGTGGGTCTGCCGCCGCTCGTTGCCACGAACCTCGACCTCACGAGCGCGCACCCGGACCTGAAGGTGCTGGCCGACCTCTACGCCCGCGGCGTGCTCGAGCGCACGCGGCTCATCGAGCGCGACGGCCTGAAGGTCGGGCTCATCGGCATCCTGGGCGTGGGCGCGAACGAGGTCATGGAGGCGGGCACGCCCGTGAAGGTCAGCCCCCCCGTCGACGCTGCGCGCGCCGCGGTGGACACCCTACGGGGACAAGGGGCCGAGCTCGTCGTGGTGATGTCGCACAGCGGCGTTCGACGCTTGGACGACGGCACGTGGGGCGGCGAGGAGGTCGACCTGATGGCCGCGGTGCCCGGCATCGACGTCATCGTCGGCGGGCACAGCCACACGGCTCTGGAGCAGCCGATCTACATCGGGGGCCGCCCGATTCTGCAGGCGGGGAGTGACACCCAGTATCTGGGCGAGCTGCGGCTCGAGCGCGCCGACGGCCGCTGGAAAGTCGCCGAGTACACGCTGCACCGGCTGGACGACCAGATCCCCGGCCGACCGGACGTGACCGCGCGCATCGAGACCGTGAAGGCCGAGGTCGACGCCCGGGTGCTCGCGCCCCTCGGGTACAAATTCGACCAGGTCATCGGCGAGGTCGAGGGCCAGCACGGACGCGGCTTCGAGGACCATGTGATCGGCAATCTGGTCACCGACGGCATGCGCGCCGCCACGGGCGCGGACGTGGCCGTGACCGGCAACGGCACGCTGCGCGCGGACCTCTTCGCCGGGCAGCAGACCGTGGCCGACATCTTCCGGCTCTCGGGGCTCGGTGTGGGCACCGTCGACGACGCCGCGGGCTATCCCCTCGTGAAGGGCTTTGTGAACGGCCCGAGCCTCAAGAGCGTGCTCGAGTTCCTGCTGATCGGCTACACGCTCAAGGGCCCCGACTACTACCCGCGGCTCTCGGGCGTGCGCGTCGAGTACAACCCGTGGCGGGTGCCCTTCGACCGCATCGTGAAGGTCGAGCTGGGCGACGAGGCGCGGGGCTATCGCGAGGTCGACCTGACGGACGAGGCGCTGCGGGTCTCCGTCACCACCTCGACCTACGTGGCCAAGTTCCTGCCGCAGGTGAAGCAGCTCTCCTACGGCTTGCTGGACGCGGCCTTCCTCGACGCCCAGGACACCCTCGTCCCGCCGTTGGACCTCAAGGGCATCCTCGTGGACGCCGCGCCCAACGAGCCCGGCCTGCAGGAGCTCAAGGACTGGCGGGCGCTCGTGGACTACGTGGCGTCCCGGCCCGACCTCGACGGCGACGGCGTGCCGAACCTACAGACGAGCGGCCCGGTCGCGGAGGCTCGCTTGCTCTCGCGCCCCTCCCTCGCCCCGTCGTCGCTCTGGGGCAACGCGACCTGGCGCATGTGGGGCGCGACGGCGCTCGCCGCGCTCGCGCTCTACGGCGTCTTCGCCCTCGGGCGTTGGGCCGTGCGCCGCCTGCGTCACTCCGCCTCGTAGACCCGCTCGACGCGCCGGTTCCTGGCCGGCGTTGACCTGCCAGCCCGGTCCCCGGACACTCTCTCCATGACGAGCCTCGAACTCCACCCGCACATCCTCGTCGACGAGACCGGCCGTCAGGTGGCGGTGCAAATCACGTTGGCCGAGTTCCGCCCGCTCGTACTCGCCGCATACGAGGCTCGACGCATCGGCGAGGGCGAGGCGGCGGCCGTTCTCGGCATGAGCCGCCCGGAGTTCTACGCACTCGCGACGGCTGCCGGCATCTCCACGTGCTCGTACACGCCCGAGTCCGTCGAGGCCGAGCTTGCCCATCTCTGAGACGGTCGCAGAAACGGTCGTCGCCGACACCAGCCCGTTCATTCATCTCGACCACGCAAGTCCAGTCGTCGGTGTGTCCGCCGACCTTCACGCGCCACGTCGGCTGGGCCTGCAGGCGCTCGGGTCAATCCGGTTGCGTCGTCGCGTTCGGCAGGGCTGGTTGAACGCTCCGGACGACTCGGAACCCGACGCTTGACAAGCCGAAACTGGGACCACGCCAACGGCGCCTGACCTGAAGGTTGATCGACTTTCTGCTGATGTACCCGCCGCCGCGAGACCCGACCGGCGCGCGCTTGTGATCCAGCTTCGAGCTCCGAGCGCTCCCGTCGCGGGGCAAATCATCGTAGGTGCGACTGTAGTGGTCCTCTATCATTTCCCCGACATTGCCACTTAGATCGCAGATTCCGTCTCGGCTATCGCCGAGTGGCGATCTCGAACAGACCTTCCACGTGCTCTCTTCGCCACATCCACTCTTATGCTCCTTCATGACCACGCGCCGGCAGCTCGGACCTGGAGTGTCTCCCCACGGGTACACACGCGCCTGGTCTCGACCACGGGCGGCCCACTCCCACTCGGCCTCCGAGGGCAGACGTGCCCCATCGCCCAACCACTCCCCAAACGCTTTGGCGTCATCCCGACTCAGACAGTTCATGGGGTGGTCGTCGCGGTCGCCCTTGCCCCAGTTGCATCTTGAGGTCGGTATCGTAATCCCCTGATCCGCACAAGCGCCTGCTTCCACGCAGCTCCGGTACTGACGGACGGTGACCTCAGTGCGCGACATCTCGAACGGTGCGATCTCGATGTCGTAGGGTGGCGGTTTCGGAGCACCCTTCGCACCGGGAGTGCCGGGTCGATACCGACCACCTGGAATACGTACGGGGGAGATACCGAGTTCTACCCATCGATCCGATGACGCCGGGCCGGTTCCAGATCTGCCCGAGTGAGGTATCGGTTTCACGACAGCCTGCGCTGCAAACCGCGCACACTCGGCCAGTTTATGGTTCGATTCAGAATCCGCCAGTCCAGTACACGCCAACACGCACCCGTTGGGCCCTCCGACTCCCGCAGTAAACGCGGCATGAGCCGCTCGGCACTCGGTCTGCACCGCGCCCCGCACCCTCGTCGCCATCAGAGTCATGAAAATTGAGAAACCGATGAAGCCCACCCAACTGTTACGCATTTTTCTGTCCTACACGGCTCAATCGAACTGGAACCGTAACGGAGAGCGGTCAGATCTTCAAGAAGAGGAGAATGGTTAAGTCCGGAGAGGCTGCACCAGGATATCGGTGAGGAACGAGTCCAAAACCGAAGTGTCCGACGAGTTGTCGACTGTCACGGCTGTTGGCCGCGTCGAAAGACTTCGACCACCAAACGCCAAGAAGTCCCGCCCGAATTGCCTTCGGCGATCGGGATACTCGCCACGCCGATCGACGCTGCACGTGATGGATTCACAAGGCCGGGCGTCTTGCTCACTCGCGGCTTGTGCAGCAAGGATGACACGCGCACGCCGTCCTCGGGCGAAGGGTCCGGCGTTGCCTTGACTGGCCCGAAGCGGGGACCCGTCCGCGTTGTCTGCGAGCCTCCGTCGCGATCGGGGTTGACGAGTGGCTGCCGCCTTCCAG
>JBMOFP010000153.1:0-14354 GCA_049318805.1 Bradymonadia bacterium | reverse complement strand
ACCGCCCGTGGACGACGCCGCGGTCGTCGAACCGCCCGTGGACGACGCCGCGGTCGTCGAACCGCCCGTGGACGACGCCGCGGTCGTCGAACCGCCCGTGGACGACGCCGCGGTCGTCGAACCGCCCGTGGACGACGCCGCGGTCATCGAACCGCCCGCAGACGACGCCGCGGTCGTCGAACCGCCCGTAGACGACGCCGCGGTCGTCGACCCGCCCGCGGACGCGGCCGTGGGCGTCCCGCCTTTCTTCGCCGAGGGGCCGTCGCCAACGATCGACGACGCCGAGTGGCAGGACCCGACGATCGTCGTGGTCGACCCGCCCCAGGTCGACCCGCCCGCCGGCACACCCTACGCCGTGCTGCCGGAGGGTTGGATCGAGGTGAACCGGGCGCGTTACGCCGACGCGAACACGCCGAAGTCGTTGCTGCAGATCGGCGACAGCATCTCCGAGTCGCAGGCGTTCCTCGCCATCGAGCAGTGGGAGGCGGACAGCCCCGTCGCGCGCGCCTCGGGCTACACGCACCTGCCGAAGGACCTGGCCACCATGGCCGGTCAGGAGTCGTCCTGGGGCGCCGAAGTCGTGGACGACGCGCTCGCGACCGCGCGCGCCGAGCTGACGAGCGTGATGTTCGGCACGAACAACGCGCGGCGGGGCGGGAGCGCCGTGCCCTTCGCGGAAGACATGGCCTACATCGTGGACGCGTGCATCGGCGCGGGCACGCTGCCGATCCTGATGACCATCCCGCCCATCGACGGCGACTCCGCCCTGGTCGTGCCGTTCAACGATGCGGTGCGCGCCCTCGCGGCCAGCCGCCAGGTGCCGCTCTTCGATCTGCACCGCTTCCTCGTGGACCGCGACGACCTGGCTCGGGACGTGCCCGACGGCCTGCACCCGTCTCTCGCGGCGTACCGCGCGATCAACGCGGAGTGGCTGCGACTCTACTCTCTGGTGGAGTACGAGGTCCTTCGACCCGAGCGGGCCGCGGAGCCGGACCCCGGGGTGGATCCGAACGACCCCCTGGCCGCCGACCTTGCGCTCGTGTGGCGGCGTGTCCTCGACCAGGACTTCAGCGAGAACGAGGACCTCACGGGCTGGCGCGTCGTGCGCGGCGACTGGGCCGTGGAGAACGGGCTGCTGCAGGGTGTCGCGAACCCCGAGGACGCGGCCATCGTGCTGACGCCCGCGCGGGTGGCCGGCCCGACACGCATGGAGATCTCGGTCGTCTCCGCGGGGCACGAGCAATCGATGCTGCTGAACAACGCCGGGGACCTCGACGGTGTGCTGGGCTGGTACTTCGGCTTCGGGACCAACGGCGGCGTAAGGACCGCGGTGAACTTCGACGATGTGCGGGTGGACGAGATCATCGACGCCCGCCCGGTCCCAGACGTTTTCTACAACCTCCGCGCCTACCGCTCCCCGATGCTCGCCCGCTTCGGGTGGAACGGCGAGCGCTACGCGATCTCGTACCGAACCACCGAGGACCAGCGCGCCGAGCCGGCGAACCGGGACCGGAACGGGCTCTACACGTGGGGCGGTCGAATCGCCGTGCGGCGGATCGTCGTGTGGGCCGGCGAGCGACCCTGACCCTGGGTGCGGCGCTCGCGGCCTGCGAGCCCGCCACATCGGTCGAGCGACCGTCGGCGGACCAGGGACCGACCCCGGATTCGGCTCAGCCCCTCGACGCACGCCCGCGTCCGGATGCGGCCGAGCCCGCCCGCGACGCGGACACCCCGGACGTGCCGGCGAGGCCGCTGGACCTCGGCTCGACGGACGCGAGGGCCGACGACGCGGTCGCGCTCGACACCGCCGTCGTCCCCGACGCCACGCCCGCGGACCTGGGCACGGCGCCGGCGGACGCGGGCACGGCACCGGTCGACGCCGAGCGCCCCGTAGAGCCTCCGCGCGGGGAGACGCCGCTGCCGCCGCTGCCCGGGGGTCCTCGGCAAGAGCTCGGGGTCGCGGCTCTGGGCGCGCGGATTCATGTGCTCGGCGGCCTCGACGCCGAGGAGCGCCCGCTCGCACGCCACGAGGTCTATGACACGTCGCGGGGCGCGTGGGCGGTGGCCCGCGACCTGCCGGTGCCCGTGAACCACCCCAACGCGGCCGCCGGCCCCGATGGTCGCCTGTGGGTGCTGGGCTTCCTCGGTCGACGCGCCGTGCCCGACCGCCGCGGCTTCGTGTACGACCCCGCGGACGACACCTGGGCCGACGCGCCGAGCCTCCCGGCCGGCCGCGTGCGTGGAGACGCCGCCGTCGTGGTCCGCGGTCGCGAGCTCCTGCTCATCGGCGGGTCCGCGGTGCGCGGTGTCACGCTCTGCGACGCCTTCGACGTCGACACGGGCACCTACCGGATCCTGCCCGACCTGCCCGAGCCCCGGGACCACGCCGCGGCCGCGGTCATCGAGGGGGTGCTCTACGTCTCCGCGGGGACCGAAGGGGCGCCAGACGCCTTGCTGAGCACGACCTGGCGCCTCGACGAGGCCGCCGGCCAGTGGACCCCCCTCGCGCCGCTGCCGACCCCTCGGGGGGTCGCCGGCTTCGGCACACTCGACGGTCGTCTCGTGCTGCTGGGGGGCGAGGGCGACGCGCCCGAAGCCGTGGACGGGGCCTTCGCGGAGATCGACCTCTACGACCCGGTCCTCGACCGCTGGACCTCGCTCGGCGCCCTTTCGGGACCGCGGCGTGCGTTCGGCACCGCCGTGGTCGGCGGCACACTCTACCTCGCCGGGGGCGCCGACCGCTTCGGCACGTCGCCCCTCGACCACTTCACCGCGTGGCGACCTTGAGCGGGTCGACTCTGGCGCGCGGCGTGCTCCTCGCGTGGGCGCTCGTGCTTTGGCCCTGGGCCGCGACCGCCCACCTGGGCGACCCTTTCCATGGCCCGGGCACGGACTTCGGTCAGCTCTTTGTGCCCTTCGAGGAGAGCGCCCGGTGCGCCGACTGCCACACGGACCTCGCGGCCGGCTGGCGCTTGTCCGGGCACGGGAACGCCGCGCGGGACCCGGTCTTCGTCGCGGCGGCCGTCGTCGCCAACCAGGACTTCTTCGACGGCGGCTCGTTCTGCTGGCGCTGCCACGCGCCCACCGGTTGGCTCGATGGACGCGGCCTGCCGGGCTCGGGCACCGCGCTCACGCCCGAGGACCGGGAAGGCCTGGCGTGCGCCTTCTGCCATCGCCTCGAGGTCGGCGCCGCCCGCCAACCCCCGGGCCCGCTCGTCGGCAACGGCGGCTTCTACGTCGCCGACGAGAAGGTCTATCGCTCCGCACGCGGCAGCGCGTTTCTGCCCGCCGGCGCCCACCGGACGCGCCCCGACCCGTTCGGGACGACGCCGGGCGCCTGCGCGGGCTGTCACAGCCTCTCGAACCCGATTCAGCCCCTCCTCGACCCCGACGACGGCGACGAGCTCTCGTTTCGTTTCCCCGGCCTGCGCACCTACGACGAGTGGGCGACGAGCGCGTTTGCCGAGGAGGGGGTGGACTGTTTGGCGTGCCACGCGACCCGCGCGCCGGGCCGCATCGCGCAGACCCCCGAGGCGCCGACGCGTGGGGACGTCTTCGACCACGTCTTGTCGGGCGGGGTCGGGGGAAGGCTCGAGCTGCTCGCCCTCGTCGGAGGCTGGAGCGAAGCGGAGCGTCTGCGCGCGAAGGCCGCGGCGGAGGGGGTCTCGCGACGCGCGGCGGCGCTGGAGATTCTGGCCGTGCCGCAGGTCTGGCCCGACGCCGAGGCCGTCGAGCTCATCGTGCGGGTCACGAACCTGACGGGGCACAAGCTCCCGACGGGCTGGCTCGAAGGACGGCGCCTGTGGCTTGAGGTCACGGTCACGACGGAGGACGACCGCGTCGTCTTCGCCAGTGGGGTCTACGACCGCGACCGGCGCCGCCTGCCGGAGGCCGCGGACGACCCGTTCCAGCGCCGCTACGAGGCCGTCGGCGGGCGCGCGGGCGAGGGCCCCGGCCTGCACTTTCTGCTCGACGACACCCTCTACGTCGACACACGCATCCCGCCGCGGGGCCATCGGGTCGGCGCCGACACCCAGCCGCGCGGGCGAGACTACTGCGACGCCGACGGGCGCTGCCGGCACTTCGACGAGGCCCTGTATGTCGTCCCCGCGTTGCGCGGCGAGACCGGTCGGCTCGCCGTGACCGTTCGCCTGCTCTCGCAGTCGCCCACGCCCGAGTACGTCGAGTTCCTCGAGGCCGAGAACGTGACGGACGACTCGGGCCGAAACCTGCGCGCGCTCTACGACGAGGCGGGTGCGGACACACCTCTGGAGCTCGCGCGGGTCGTCCGCCGTGTGCCGACCGGGGGTGTGCCGCCGCGCGCCGAGGTCTGCGACGGCGGGGACGACGACGGAGACCGTGCCGTGGACGAGGGCACCGACGACGCGGTGGCGTGCGGCGTGGGGCGGTGCGCGCGCGTCGTGCCGGGGTGCGCCCACGGCGCGCCGCAACGCTGTGTGCCCGACGCCCCCGTCGACGAGGCCTGCAATGCCGTGGACGACGACTGCGACGGCGAGGTCGACGAGTCGATCGACCTACTGCGATGCGGTCTCGGGGCGTGTGCGCGCGCCGTCCCCGGGTGTGTGGGCGGTGGCGTTCCGGGTCCGTGCGTGCCGGGCATCCCGGGTGTCGAGGTCTGCAACGGAGAGGACGACGACTGCGACGGCGGGGTGGACGAGGACCAGCCAGTGCAGGCCTGCGGGACGGGCGTGTGCGCGCGCACCGCCCCCGGCTGCGTCGACGGTGTGGTCCCGCCCTGTGTTGCGGGGCCGCCGAGCGCGGAGACCTGCGACGGGCGGGACGAGGACTGTGACGGCACCGCGGACGAGGCCCTGCCGCGCCTCCGCTGTGTCGTGGGCGCGTGCGACTTCGTGCTCGAGGCGTGTCTCGACGGGGTGCCCGCGCGCTGCGAGGACGGCTCACCCGAGCACCCGGAGCAGTGCAACGGCGTGGACGACGACTGCGACGCCGAGGTCGATGAAGACACGGGCAACGTGCCTTGTGGTGTCGGGCGCTGCGCCCGGAGCGCGCCCGCGTGTGTCGACGGTCGGCCCTCGGCGGTCTGCGAACCCGGTCTGCCCCTGGACGAGACGTGCGACGGCGAGGACGACGACTGCGACGACCGGGTCGACGAAGCGCTGCCGCCCATCGTGTGTGGCCTGGGCGCCTGTGAGAGCGTGGCCGAACCGGGATGTGTGAACGGGGCGCCCGCGCTCTGTGTGCCTTTCGACCCCCTCGTCGAGATCTGCGATGGCCGCGACGACGATTGCGACGGCGAGGTGGACGAAGGGCTCGCGGCGCGTCGATGCGGGCTCGGTGAGTGCGCGCGCGAGGTCGCGGGGTGTACGGACGGGCGACGTGTGCCCTGTGTGCCCGGTCCGCCCGCGCCGGAGGTGTGCGGCGGCCTCGACGAGGACTGCGACGGCCGCGCCGATGAGGCGCTGCAGTGTGAGCCGCTCACGCCGGACGCCTCGTTCGCCGACGCCGCCCCGTTCGAGGACGCGCGTGTGCCGCCCGACGCGGACCCCGACGCGGACCCCGACGCGGCCGCGACGGACTCTCGAAGCGCGGACCTCGGGCCGCCCACCGACGCGGCCCTCGACGCCACGGAGGTGCTCCAGGACACCCTGGCCGCGGTCGACGGGCGCCGCGTCGACGCCGCACCGCGGGTCGAAGACGCCGCCGTTGGCCCGCCCGACGGAGTCGACGCCCGCCCGAGCGCGGCGCCGGACGCCGGTCGTATGCCGGTTCCGCCCGCGGGTCGGGCACGCGACCCGGGCGGGTGCGCCGTCTCGCCGCCGAACGGGCCTTCGCCGACCCGGACCGCCGCCCTCGCGCTCGGTGTGCTGGTGGTCCTCGTCGTGCGCCGTCAGCGCGCGGCGGTCTCGTCCACGAGGGCTCTGAGCGCGCGGGCCAGCCGCACGTAGTCTCGCTCACAGTTGTGCAGGTGGGCCGAGATGCGCACCAGGTGACCCCCGCCCCCGCCCCACGGGACGATCGGCACCTCGATGCGCTCCCGCACCCAGAGGGCCTCCTGGAGCGGGTCCAGCCCGTGTGCCCCCAGCGGCAGGCCCGGCGTCGGCGGCACCGGGATCGACACGAGGCTGCCCAACATCGAGTCGGGCGCCGGCGGCGCGACCCCGAGTGTGTCACAGAGGTGGCCGCGTCCGACGAGGCAGAGCGCGTGGTTGCGGGCACGCACCGCGCTCCACCCGCCGGGTACGAGCGCGGCGACACAGGCCAGCGCGTCGGGCACACACAGGTAGGCCGTGGGGTCGGCCGTGCCGGTCCAATCGAACTCGACACGAAATCGACTCTGCCCGGGGCGCAGTGTCGCGTTGGCGCCGTGGCTGATCGAGAGTGGACGCAGGACGCCGACGCGGTCCTCGCGGGCGTGGAGGAAGGCCGCCCCCTTGGGTGCACAGACCCACTTGTGCAGGTTGCCGGTGTAGTAGTCGGCGCCGAGGGCCTCCAGGTCGAGCGCGAGCATGCCCGGGGCGTGGGCGCCATCGACGAGCACCGGCACTCCGCGGGCGCGCAGGGCCGGTACGAGCCGCTCGATGGGCAGCACGAGGCCGGTCGGGCTCGTCACGTGGTCGACGAGCACCAGGCGAGTGGCGCCGTCGACCTGCGCGAGGATGGCCTCCAGGGCCGCGTCCGCGCTCGTCAGCGGGAAGGGCACGTCGGCCACGCGGACCTCGAGCCCGGCCCCCGCGGCGACAAACTCGAGCGCGTTGCGGCAGGCGTTGTACTCGTGATTCGTCGTGACGACGTTGCCGCCCGGGGTCCAGCTCGGCGCCAGGGACCGCAGCACCGTGTTCACCCCGGCCGTGGCGTTGGGCACGAAGGTCAGGCGTTCCGCGTGGGCGCCGAGGAACGTCGCGAGCTGCTCCCGAGCGGTGTCCAGCGCTCCGGGCAGCGTGCGGACGAAGAAGGTGACCGGCTGCGCTTCGAGTCGCGATCGCCACGCCTGCTGGGCCTCCTGCACCACCCGCGGGGTCGCGCCGAAGGAGCCGTGGTTCAGGAAGGTCGTCTCGGGCTCCAGCGTCCAGTGAACGCGCAGCTCGGCCTCGTGCGTCGACGGTGCGGTGTCCATGCGCGGACTCTACGACGACGTGCCTCCGCGCCGGGTTGAATCCTGCGCGGAAATCGGCGATGCCCGACGCATGTCGCAGTCGTCGCAGTCTCTCTGGGCCACCCCGGACCCCCGCTTCTTCCGCACCGAGGAGGGCCAGATCGTGCGCCCGCCCGAGGGCTGGGTCCACGTCGCCCCCGGCGACGCGCTCCTCACGCGGCGCATCAAGGCATTGGGGCCCACGTGGACCGTGCAGCAGAAGGTCGGCCGCAAGGTCTTCTCACGCGGCGTCTGGGCAAGCGCGACGCAGGTCGCGGCGGCCCGCGCTTCGGCCGACGACGCCCGCGATGATCCGGAGCGCCTGCGTCGCCTCGAGGCCCAGCGCGCTCGCCGCGCCGACCACGAGGCGGAGTACCGCGTGACCTTCGAGCAAGAGGTCTACGCCTGGCTGGCGTTCGCGCCGGCCTACGAGGACCTGCGGCGGCGCCTGGCCGCGTTGGTGACGGCCCACGCGACCCCCGTAGGCAGCGGGACGGTGGCGCGCACCCAGCGCATCCCCGTGGACGAGCGCGCTCGCGCGGCGGTCGTCGCCTGGCTCAGGCACCAGGCCACGGACTACGATCGTCGGCAGGTGGAGCGTGTGAAAGGCGCACGGCGCGAGGTCCGCCGCGAGGTCAACGACGAGGCGCGCCACTTGATCGGCCTGCACCGGCAGCCCGAGCGGCACCCGCCTACGCCCTGCGCGCTGTGCCGCGCGGTCGAGGGGACCTAGGCCGTGGCCGAGCCGGGCACGCCCCACCCGCTGGACGCGGCCCTCGATGCGCTCAAGGCGCTCACGACCAGCCCGCTCTCGGGCGAGGAGCGCGCCCAACGACTGCGCACCGAGGTCCTGCTGCCCATCGCGCGGCACTATGACGTCCCCCTGCGCGGCGGGCCCACGGGCTTCAGTGACGCGCCCGCGAACGTGCCGCGCGACGCCCGCGCCACGCTGGCGGCGGGTCGGGCCTGCCTCGTGATCCTCGGCAACGGACGCACGGTCTTCGGCCAGGACGTGCTCCGCGAGGTGCTCCGACTCGGGGAGGCGCTCTGCGAGCTGCACGTGCGCGCCCTGGGCACCCTCGCCGAGTCCCCCGCCGTCGCGCGGAGCGTGCACGACGGCCTGCACCTGCGGGCCACGCTCGGCATGGTGGGGGGTGAGGCGGTTCAAGACGTGCCCAGCGTCCGCCGCGCCCGCGCACGCTTCGCCGAGCTGGGCGAGGAGTCGGCGGTCAATGCGTGCGACGCGCTGCTGGTGCGCCTGGGCGCGCCCCCCGACCGCGAGGACGACCCGCTCCGGACCGTCGAGATGAGCCAGGTGGACGGCATCTTCGCGCTGGGCGAGAGCACGACGGGCCCACGGCCGACGGCCGAGGCCGCGACGGTCGCCGTCTCCCACATCGACCCCTTCGCGCCGACCGCGCAGGGGCACATCGTCGCGCAGCGCGTGCCCCCCCGCGCCGCCGAGCCCGCGACCGTGCGGGTGCCTCCGTCGGGGCTCGGACCGAACACCCCCCGGGCCCTGCCCAGGGAGCGTCTGGTCGACACGGGCGCGCTGCTCGCATTGCCGCCCGCGGCGGCCCCGCCGCTCCTCAGGCCCATCGACACGGGTCAACTCCCGAAGCAGCTCGCCGAACGACCCGTCCGCGGTGCGCATCCCGGGCCCGAGCCCCCGCTCATGACGTGGCCGCCCCCACGGGACCCGGTCCGCTTCGGCCTGTCCCTCGCGGTGACCCTCACGCTCCTGCTCATCGCGCTCCTGTGGACCGTACGCACCACTCGGCAGGCCGTTGCCTCGCACCGCGCGGCCGCTGCCCACGCCGAGCCTACGGACGTCCCCGGCGCGGCACCCGCGGCCCCCGCGAGGCCGGCTCCCATCGCCGTCGAAGCCCGACCGGACGCGCCGTCCACGCCGCCCGAGCCGCCCTCCGCGGACCCGCCCCTCGAGGTCCCAGCCCCGGCCCCGACCGCGGCCGAGCTTCCGGCTGCGCCGGACATGGCGCCGCGGGCGCGGGCTCGGCAGCTCAACATCGAGGGCTTCCGGGCCTACGAAGCGAACGACCTCGCGGCGGCGCGCGCGGGCTACGAAGGCGCGACGCGGGCGGACCCCAGCTTCGCGCTGCCCTGGTACAACCTGGCGTGCATCGAGGCGCTCGAGCGCGACACCTCCGCCTCCATCGCCGCGCTGCGCGCCTACCTCGAGCGGTCGCCCGGCACCGACCTCCGTGAGCGCGTTCGGTCGGACCGGGACTTCGCGGCGGTGCGCGACACACCGGCGTTCCGAACGGCCCTCGAGGCCTTGCTCGAGTCCGGCTCGCCTACGGCCCCGCCGTGAGGGTCTCGCGCAGCCACGCAGAGAGCACCTCGGGCGCGTCGACATGGACCCAGTGTCCGGCGTTCTCGAGCACCCACAGCCGCAGGTGACCCGCGTGGTCGAGCGCCTCGAGTCGCGCGATGTCCTGGGCCCGAAAGCGGTCGCTGCGCGCGCCGCGCAGCATGTGTAGGCGAAGTGGCCCGGCGGGCTCCACCGACGCGCAGAATGGCCACAGGTCCTCGACGAAGTAGTCCTCGAGCAGCCGCGTCACACCCTCGAGGTCGAAGCGCCAGCCGAACCCGCCGTCGGGCCTGGGCGCGAGGTTCGTCGTCATCCACGCGGCGAACTGGGGCGAGAAGCCCCGTGCCCCGAGGAGCGCGGTCAGGGACGCGCGCGAGACGACCGGGAGCGGCACGTCCCGAAGCGCGGCCAGGACCCGAACCACCTCGTGCTCGTCCTGGTCGTCCTGGTCGTCCTGGTCGTTTGCACTGCGCGCGTGGGGGTCCCGCGCCGACGGATTCGCGTCCAGGACCCACACGTCGCGTAGGCCCTCTGGCCGAAAGTCGCGCGCGTAGACCAGGGCGACCTTGCCGCCGAAGGAGTGCCCGATCACGGCCTGTGGGGCGATGCCGAGGTGCCGCACGAGCACATCGACGTCCGCCGCGCAAGCCCGCAAGGTATCGGGACGCTCGGTCGTCTGGCTGTCTCCGTGGTGGCGCAAGTCCACCAGCACGCATCGCCATCCGGGCATCGTCTGCGCGAGGCGCCGGGCGAAGCTGTACCAGTTCTTCGCCGAGCCGAGGATGCCGTGCAAAAAGACCGCGACCCGCGGCGGACCCGGGAGCCCGTCCGGGACCGCCGGCACATCCATGAAAAATGGGAGCATGGCCCCATTGACACCCGAATTGCGTCGATGTCAATTCACCGGGTCGGCGTCGCATCGTGAGGAACGGCGCCGTCTGTTCGCAATTCCCAACCATCATCGGAGGGCGCTGGGCATGACGAAGAAAGAGCTGATTTCGGCTGTGCAGGAGAGCGCGGGTCAAGACCTGACGAAGAAGCAGGTGGACGCCGTCGTGGACGCGGTCTTCTCGACCATCGCGGGCGCCATCAAGGACGACGCACGCTACTCCCACCCCGGCTTCGGCACCTTCACGGTGAAGAGCCGCGCCGCGCGCACGGGCCGCAACCCGCGCACCGGCAAAGAGATCAAGATCGAGGCGAGCAAGTCGATCGGCTTCAAGGCCGCCCCGGACCTCAAGAACTCGCTGTGAGTTTCTCTCGGGCGACCGCCGCGTGCAGCACGCCGCGGTCGCCCGTGTAGTGATACCGGATCTGTTCATCGGTGTAGCGGGCGTGGGCGCCCAGGGGGCACGCCTCGCGCAGCGCCACCCAGTCGCGCCAGTTCGAGCGCACGCCCTCCAGGTCCGTCGGGGGACCGAGCGCCCGGGCGCGGGGCCCGCACCCGGTCGAACAGTGGGCGCACTGGGGGGCGGCGAGGGCCCGCGTGACCGATGCGGGTTGGTCGAAGACGACGACCGCGCGGAGGGCAACCCAGGGCCCATGGACAGGGTGGACCCCGAGGCCACTCGTTCCGCGCGACAAGAGCCCGGCGACCTCGGCGGCGCGGAGCACGTCGACCGCCTGCCAGTCGTAACGGACCTCGGCCGGGACGCCGGTGAGCGCCACGGCGACGGCGACCTGGGCCGCCGTGTAGTCGTCCAGCGGGTGGGCCCTGGAGAGCCGCAGGGGCTCGGCCGCGAGCCACGCGATGAACGGCGCCCAGACCGCACGCGAGTGGCCGACGAGCACGGCGAGGGGCGACGGTCCGCCGGGACCACACACACGCTGCGAGGCCGGAACGACGGCGTCGTAGTCCGCGGCGCGGAGCGGCGCGACGAGGTCGAAGCCCGAACGCGCGAGCCACTGACCGGCGACGGTGTCGGAGGCGAAGGGATGACTCTCCACGGGCCTCAACCCCACCACGAAGGATCGGTGTTCGAACCGCACAAGACGATGCCGACGGGCCCGGGGTCCGCATCCAGGGCGCCTCGGGCGAGGGCTGCGACGCCCAGCGCGGCCCCGGGCTCGACGAGGACGCGCAGGTGGACCCAGAGCCATCGGCGCGCCTCGAGGATCGCCGCGTCGTCGACGAGCTCGACCCGGTCCAGCCGCCCGCCACAGACCGCGTAGACATGGTCCCCGACCCGCACGGCGCCGAGGGCGTCCGCGGCGATGCTGTCCACCCGATCGAGGGTCACGGGGCCGCCCTCTCGCAGGGCGTCGTGCATGGTCGGAATGCCCACGGGCTCCACGCCCACGACTCGGCGCCCCCCGGCGGCCAGGACCGCGCCGGCCACCAGACCGCCCCCGCCCACGGACACGACGACGGTGCCGACCTCGGGGGCGTCCTCGAGCAGCTCTCGAACGACCGTGCCTTGACCGGCGATGACGTCGGGATCGTCATAGGCGTGCACGTAGGGGACCTGATGGCCGGCCGCGTAGCCGCGTGCCGCGCGCTCCGCGTCGGGGAAGCGGCCGGGGACCACCTGAATCCGCGCGTTGGTGGCCCCCAGGGCCTCGACCTTCACCGCGGGCGTGCTGCTCGGCACGTACACCTGCACAGGCACCCCGAGCAGCCAGCCGGCCCACGCCACACCGAGTCCGTGGTTGCCCCCGCTCGCGGTCACGACACCGGCCTGCGCGGCGTCGCCGAGCAGGAGCAGTCGATTCATCGCGCCCCGGAGCTTGAACGAGCCGCCGCGCTGGTGACCCTCGAGCTTGAAGACCACCTCGCGCGCGCCGGGCCCTTGCGCCCGTAGGATGGGCGTGCGCCGAATCCACGGCGCGATGCGGCCCGCCGCTTCGACCACGGAGGCCTCGGTGACCCGGTCTCGAATCGCAGGCGAGGGCGTCGTCACGGTTGCACGTAGACCGGGCCCCAGAGGTTCAGATTCGCGAGACGCTCGGCGGCGTCGACGTCGTCCGTGACCCAGAAGACCCAGCGCCCGCCTTGCCACTCGGGCAGGGTCTCGTCACGGACCCGCACCTCGCTCGCCCCGTCTCCCGCGGGTGGGAACCCGACCGCGAGGTAGGTCGACGCGCGCTGGAAGACCAGGTGCAGTCCGTTCCCGAGGTCGACCCACCCATCGGCCACGGGGAGCCAGAAGGCGTCGTCCAAAGCGTCGGCGCTGGGCACGAAGTCCGCGGCCCCGTAGGTCTCGAGCGTTTCCACACCCCACGGGCGGAGGCCCATGTAGCCCGCGACGCGGGGGACGGCGAGCTCGACGGCGCGCGCGCGTTCGTCGCAGGCCCACGGACGGTCCGCGCCCTCACGCGCGATGCAGACCTCGTGGCGTTCGAAGGCGCGGTCCACGGCGGGCCACTCCACGGTCACGCGCCAAACGGTCGTCTCGAGGGTGCGTGCGGCGGGGTCGAGGAGCGCCTCGGTCGAGACCTGCGGTGTGCGCCCGCCGTCCTCGACGATCCGTACCTGGAACGGCAGCGGGCGTTCGTCGGCCGGTAGACGCTCGAAGGCCGGGAACTCCAACAGATCGGCGGTGGCGCTGTGCACGCGTGTGTCCTCCGGGCGTGGGCCCCCGCGGAAGACCATCGAGGCCTCTCCGCGGGCGAGCACGAACGCCTGGAGCGCGCCATAGGCCAGGTCGCGCGCTGCGCCGCAGTGCTCGAGGCCGTACTGGACCTCGCCGTACCACGGGTTGATGCCGCGCGCGTCGGAGACCTGCCCGAGCAGGAGGGCCCGCTGGGCCGTGTCTCGGGTGAGGTCGTAGGGCGCGGCCTCCTCGGGTGAGAGTGTGCCCATCGCGAGCTCCAGGGCGCGGACGGTGTGGCTGGCGACCAGGCAGGTCCGAAGCACGAGGTCATCGCGCTCGTGTTTGCCCCAAAGGCCCGCGCGCCCCATCCACTGCAACGGGCCTCGAGTGCTCTGGGGCTGCCAGGTGCCGTCGAGGACGGGCGGCAGGTCGACGGGGGCAATGCCCGCGCCCCGCACCGCGGCGACGTAGTCCGCGATGCGCCCGATACGCACCCCGCGGTCGGCCGCGCAGCGGAGGCGGCGCTCGTACTCCGCGACGGCCGCGGGGCGGTGCATGAACGACATGCCGAAGTACGGGTCCGCGTCGCCCGTGGCCAGCAGCTCGCCGTCGTCGAAGAAGTTGAAGTCCTTGGCCACGAGGTCGTTCGAGATGGACCGGGGGAGAACCACGTCCAGCCCGCGCACGTTCCACAGGGGCGCGTCGTCCACGTCGTTCTGCCAGAAGCGCACGAGGTTGCGCGGCATGACGCCGATGGCCCCCGGGCGCGTGCGGGCCAACCAGGCCGCATAGCCGGGGCCGAACTGCCCTTCCTGGGTGAAGACCACGGGGGAGAGCGGGAGCCCCGCACGCTCGAAGCTCTGGGCCGTCAGCGCCCAGGAGCGGTCCATGTCCTGGACGGGGAACGCGAGGAAGAACTGGTCGCTCCAGTGGATCGACGCGAGCTCGAGCTGTCCGCCCGCGACCAACGCCTGCATGCGGGTCAGGGTCTCCGGGTGCCGCTCGCGGAAGACGTCGGCGGCGTAGCCCTGGATCTCGAAGGTGAGCGCGAAGTCCGGGTTCCGCTCGAGCAAGCCGAGCAGGGGCACGATGCTCTCCTCGATGATCCGGTCCTCGAGGTCGTCCTCCGCGTAGTCCAGGAGCCCCGCCTGGTCCGGCGAACCGAAGACGATCTCGGCGAAGCCGTCGGAGCCTCCGGCGACGTACTGCAGGTTGAAGTGGAACATGGACAAGCTCCACCGCCCGGCCGTCGGCGCCGGCCCTTCGAAGGGCGGTGGGCACTCGGGAGGGGGCTCGGCGTCCGGCGTCTCCGCATCGAGCGCGGCGTCCGGCACGGGCGATGCGGCGTCCAGCACGGGGGGCGCGGCGTCCAGCA
>JBMOFP010000152.1:0-14407 GCA_049318805.1 Bradymonadia bacterium | reverse complement strand
CACGCCCACTTCGTGTTGTCGATCCACTTTGCGCTATGCGCTACGGTCTCCTAGTACCTCGGGCCCCAAGTTCGTTTCGGAATCGGCCGAGTCATCGACGTCGAGGGCAAGGCGCGACGACGAAGGCGTAGCCTCGCCCTACGACGAGGAGGCGAAACGCAGCCCTCGGCGTCGAGGACAGGACGAAACGAAACGAACTTCAGGCCCGAGGTACTAGCAGCCCGCCCATCGCCCGTCGGCCGTCTTCACGTTTGTCCGGCCTGGCCCGGCCTGTACCCGATCCGAGGCCGCGGGACGACGAATCGCAATCTCACCGAACCGAGCGGGGTCCAGACAGCAACCCCGCCACAGAGATGCGCCGCCCATGCCCCGCTTCGACCGAGAGAACCTCTCTGCGCTCACGCTCGAGCCGACCCGCGCCCACCACGGCGTTGGCCGGATCCACTTCGCGCGCATCGCCGATGCCGAGGCTTTCGAGTCGGCGGTGAACTTCGTGGATTACGCCGAGCTGCCGCCGGGCACGTCCATCGGGCGGCATCGACACGGCCTCGACGAGGAAGAGCTGTACCTCGTGCTCTCGGGGGAGGGTCTGCTGTGGCGCGATGGGCAAACGACCCGTGTGGGCGCGGGCGATCTGGTGCGCAACGTACCAGGGGGTGCCCACGGCCTCGAGAACCCGGGACCGGAGACACTTCGCCTCTTCGTCGTCGAGCTCCAGGTGGTGCATGCCGCCCCACCGCGCTGACCCTCGACGGGTCGCGCTCGTGAACGCGGGCGGCGCCGGAAGCCGCATGGGACCGGGGCCCACGAAGCCCCTCCGCGAGGTGCTCGGTCTGAGCCTGCTCGAGCGCAACGTACTCCCGCTGCTGGCCGAGGGCTTCGGCCACATCGTCGTGGTCGTGCCGGCCTCGGCGCCCGACCTGCTCGCTTGGTGCACGCGGCGGGGACACACGCTCGCCGAACGCGCGGGCGCCCGCCTCGAGGTGTACGTCGAACGACAGCCGCGGGGCACCTCGGGCGCGCTGGACGCCCTCCCGGACGACGCGGACGCGGCGGTGCTGACCTACGCCGACAACCTCACCGACCTGTCGCGATCGGCGTTGCTGGCGGCCCACCGAAACCTCGGCGCGGACCTCACTGTGGCCTGTCACCGCGAGCCCTTCAGGCTCCCTTACGGGCGGGTCTCTTCGGCCGGCGGCTGGCTGACGACCTACGACGAGAAGCCCACCCTCGAGGTCGAGGTGGCGAGCGGGCTCTATGTCGTTTCATCGGCGGCGGCCCACGCGCGCCCGGCTCTCGGGCGATTCGACATGCCCGAGCTGGTCCGCCTCCGCGCCGCCGAGGCCGGACGGGTCGCGACGTTTCCCCATGACGCCGCGTGGATCGACGTCAACGACCCCGCGACCCTCGCGCGGGCCGAAGAGAAGGTCGCCGTCACCCCGACCCTCGACGCATGGCTCTCCGACGAGACGCCACGCATCGAGGTGGTCGACGCGATCGTCCGATGCGATGGACTGTGGCTCCTCGAGGCGCGCCCGAGCGCGTCGAAGCTCTCTCCGGGGCTCTGGGACACGCCGGGCGGCAAGCTCGAGTCGGGCGAGGCGCCCCGCGACGCCCTGAGCCGCGAGCTCGCCGAGGAGTTGGGCCTGGTGGACCTGCCGGCACGCGGTGCCGGCTTCTTCGACGAGCTGGACCCGGTCGCGGGATGGGTCCGTCACCATCTCTTCGTGGTCGATCTTCAGGACGTGAGACAGGTGCGCGCGGCCGAGGGTCAGACCCTTCGGTGGTGGAGGGACGGGACCTCGCCCCTCCCCTTGGCGACGGCGGCCGCGCGCGGCAGAGCGCGCGCGCGCCACACTGTGCAGACCGAAGACGGAGCGCGACCGAATGAGACTCTTCGACCTCAGAACGCAGAGCGATTCGGAGCGCGTAACGCTCTCGACGCTCCAGCAGACGCCGCCCGCGAGCGGCGCCGCGTCGCTCGACGCCCTGATTGATGCGGCGCTGCCGCCCTTCCCCCTGAAGGTCCAGCTCCAGACCCAGACCCGCTGCAATGCCGCGTGTTCCATGTGTCCCTACGACGACGTGGCACGCGCGCCGGGTTTCGAGCATGAACAGATGAGCGAAGGTCTGTTCCTGAAAATCATCGACGAGCTGAGCGCGCACCCGGTGGAGCGGCTCTCTCCGTTCCTGATGAACGAACCGCTGCTCGACAAACGCATGGAACGATGGCTCGCGACGGCACGCCGCGCGCTGCCCGGGACGACACTGAACCTCTTCACCAATGGTTCGGCGCTCGACGCGAAACGCGCCGTGAGGCTGGCGGAGGCTGGGCTCGACGAGCTGTGTGTGAGCGTGCATGGCTTCGACGCGGTGGCCTATGGGTCGGTGATGGTCGGGCTGAGCTTCGAACGCACGCTGAGCGCCCTGCGAGGGGTGGTCGCGGCGCATGTCGCCGGTGACCTGGGCGCCCTGGACCTCCGCATCGTCACGGGTGACGCCCCGGAGACAGGTGTGACGCCCCCGCCGGACTGGCTCGAGCCCTATGTACTGCGGAAGGGGTTCTCCAACGAGCGTGCGGTGAACACACACGTCGCGGCGTTGGACCCGACCGACACGCTGGAGACACGGCCGCTGTGCCAGCGTCCCTTCGTGAAGCTCTATGTCATGGCCGACGGCGAGTGTGTGATGTGCAACTGTGACTGGCGTCGCCGGGTCGTCCTGGGTCAGTTGCGGGTCCATTCGATCGCCGAGGTCTGGCGCGGTGAGGCCTATCGCATCCTACGGCGGCGCCATGTCCAACGCGCCTTCGACCGCGGCCACCCGTGTTTCGGCTGCGACTACCCGGCGGTGGTGGAGCCATGAGCCGGCACGTCGTCGCGGTCCTCGGGGCCAGCGGATTCATCGGCCGCGCCGTCGTCCGCGCGCTTGCGCGGCTCGACGCCGTGGAGGTCCGACGTCACACGGGACCGCACGGGCCCTCGGGCGGAGGCGAGACAGCCTTCGAGCTGACCGACACGACCGCACTCGACGCCTTCCTCGCGGGCGCAACGGCCGTGATTCACGCGGCGGGTCCGCCGGACGTCGGGTCGGCCGAGCGGGCGCCTTTGGTCGCGCTGGCCGCACACGTCACGGGCACAGCGGTGGTCGCGGAGCGCGCGGCGCTCGCCGGGACACACCTGGTCTATGTGTCGTCGTCGAAGGCCTCAGCGCCCTCGGAGAGTGTCTATGCGGAAGCGAAACATGCGGCGGAGACGGTGGTCCGTGCCTGGGGCCGGGTCTCGCCCGTCACGATCGCGCGACCGACCCAGGTCTACGGCCCCGGTGGGAGCCCGCGGACGCTGGTGGTCGACCTGGTCCGCCACGTTCTCGACGGCGGTGAGGCCAGGCCCAGAGACCCTGCCGCCCAGGTCGACCTGGTCTACGTGGACGACGTCGCCCGGTCGCTGCTTGCGGCCGCGCTGAACGCGCCGCCGCCCCCCGAGGTCCGCGTGGTCGAGGTCCGGTCGGGTCACACGACGCGCGCCGCCCAGGTCGCGCGCCACTTGCGGAAGCTGCGACGCGGCGACCTTGCCCCTGAACTGCCTTGTCACGGGCCCACCCCGCTCGTCGTGGGGCTGGCCCGCACCCTGGCCGCGGCACGCGCGGCCTCCCACATGCCCACGACGGAGATGAGTCGATGAGAGTCCTGGTGACGGGCGCGCAAGGGTTTGTCGGACGCTGGTTGGTCGCCGATTGGCTCGAGCGCGACCCCACGGTGACGGTGCTCGGCCTGGGCCGGTCCGCCGCGCACGGGCGCTTTTCGGCGCAGGCGACACGCCGTGGCCGACCGGCCGAGGCCCTCTGCCCGCCGCGGGTCGACGGGGCTCTGCGGTCACCCCGCTGTGCCTACGCGCAGGTCGACCTGCTCGACGCTCCACGTTTGCGGGACGTGGTCCACGCCTTCGCGCCGGACGTCGTCGTGCACCTCGCCACGGCGCTGAAGGGCGACACCCCGACCGCGTTGTTGCGCAGCAACGTGGAGGGCGTCGCCGCGCTGCTCCAGGTCCTCGGTGCGCTGCCCCATCGGCCCATCCTCGTGCTGGGGTCGACCGGGGCGGTTTATGGTCCCTCGACCCCGCCGGACGGGGTGCGTCGGGTGGCCGCCGTCGACCTCGCCGACCCGTACGCCTTGTCCAAACGCATGGCCGAAGAGTGGGCGCGGACGCTGGGCGCGAGCGCACGGCTGGATGTGCGTGTGGCCCGGATCTTCAACCCGGTCGGCCCCGGCCTCGACGAGCGACACCTGCCCGCGAGCGTGGCGTCCGCGCTCACGGCGGCGAGCAACCGGCCGACCGCGCGTCTCTCGCTGCGGCTGGGCGAGCCCCGATCGACCCGCGACTTCGTGGATGTGCGCGACGTGGCGAGCGCGCTGCGCCTCATCGCCACGCACCCTGATGCCGTGGGGGGCACCTTCGACGTAGGGCGGGGCGTGGCGACCCCGGTGACCTCCCTGGTGGAGTGCCTCATCGACGCCGCGGGGCTGACGGGCCGCGCGGACGTGGAGTGGCGGGCGGGCGCGCACCCTCCACCGGGCGAGCACCGCGCCGATCCCGCGGCGCTCTCCGCCCTCGGGTTCTCGCCGCGCCATGACCTGCGCGACATGACTGCGCACCTCGTGTCCTGGTACGGCGCGCTCCCCGAGGTCTCGCCCTTCCGCGCGTCCGCCCCCATGCACGTCGAGGTCGTGGCCCGACACACCTACGAGGTCGAGGTCGAACGCGGGCTGTTGGACGCCGCCGCCTTCCGGCTGCGCGCTCGATTGGACTCGCGGCACGCGGTCGTGCTCACGGACCCGACCGTCGCGCGACTCTACGGAGACCGTGCCCTCAGCGCGTTCCGCGCCGCCGGCTTCGAGGTCACGCAGACCGTGCTCCCGGAGGGTGAGGCCGCGAAACGCCTGGACGTGCACCACACGCTCGTGGACACGCTGCACGACCGACACTTCGCGCGACGCTCCGTGCTCGTTTGCCTGGGAGGCGCCACCGTCAGCGATGTGGGCGGCTTCGTGGCCGCGACCTTCATGCGCGGCGTACCCTACGCGAACCTGCCGACGACGCTGCTCGCCCAACACGACGGGGCCGTCGGCGGCAAGGTCGCGGTCAACACCGCTTGGGCCAAGAACGCCGTGGGGGCCTTCCATCACCCCATCGGCGTCTACTGCGACCCGAACACACTCACCACGCTCGACGACCGCAACCTCTCGGCCGGGATCGCCGAGTCGATCAAGGTCGCGCTCACCGGAGACGCGACGCTCTTTGCGTTGCTGGAGGCCCACGCCCACGAGGTGCTGATGCAGCGCGACCCGCTCGTGCTCGAGGCCATCGTGCGCCGCTCGGCCGCGCACAAGATCGCGATGCTGGCCCCGGACCCCCTGGAGGTGGACCTGCGCCGCCCCCTGAACCTGGGGCACACCCTGGCCCACGCCCTGGAGACCGAGCTGGCGTACTCGGGGCTCCTTCACGGTGAGGCCGTCGGCTTCGGCCTCGCCGTGGCGACCGCCGTCTCTCGGGCGCGCGGCTGGTGCACCTCGGGTGTGGCGGACCGCATTCTCTCGCTCCTGCGCGCCTATCGACTGCCGCCGGTCTTTCCCTCAGACGCCGCGCGGGCGGCGCTCGGGCGCCTCGACGAGATTCGGCGCGTGCGCGGCGGGGCGCTGCACTTCGTCGCGCCGGTCGCGATCGACGCGGTGCGCATGGTGGCCGAGCTCGAGCCGGGTGAGCTTGCCGCGGCCGTCGCCGAGACGCTCGCCCTGCCTTCGAGCGGCCGCGTGCGGGTGGCGGCATGAGGCTCGGTCTCGATCTGGGCGCGTCGAAGCTCGCGGCGGCGCGTATCTCGGCGGGCGGTCGCGCGGTGGACACCCGACGGTGGCCCACCGGTCGCGGCACGACCCCCACGGCTCTGTCGGCGCTCTTGCGCGAGGTACGCGCCTGGGCCGGCGCCGTTCGGAGCGTGGGCCTCGGCTTCCCCGGGCTCGTCGACGCGCGGGCCGGCGTGGCGCGGTCGAGTGTGATGCTCGATGGCTGGGTGGACGTGCCCTTGCGCGGGCTCGTGGAAAACGCCTTCGAGGCCCCCGCGGCGGTGGACAACGACGTGAACGCCGCGGCCCTCGGCGAGCTTCGCGCACGGGCCGAGGACGGCGAGAGCACGTCATCTCTGCTCTTCGTCTCGCTCGGCACCGGCGTCGGCGGGGCCATCGTGGCCGACGGACGCTTGGTGCGGGGCACCTACGGCATGGCGGGTGAGATCGGGCATCTCGACACGGGCCTCGAGGCCCGACCGTGCGGCTGCGGCCTCTCGGGGTGCGTGGGGGCGCTCGCGTCGGGTGAGGCCTTCGCGGCCGGCGCCCGGCAGCGGGCGCTCGCCTGTGAAGCGGTCTCGCGCGGCCTCGCGGCCGCCGTGACCCTGCTCGACCCCGGCCTGGTGGTCCTCGGCGGCGGGGTCGTGGACCACCGCCCCGAGGTCGTCGCGCACCTCGCGGCCCTGACGGGGGCGCGCCTCATGCCCGCCTTCGCCGCGGCGACCCGGTTCGAGCGCGCACGCGCCGGGGCCTGGAGCGGAGCCTACGGCGCGGCGGCCCTGGTGCAGGAGGCCGCATGAACGTCTCTGTCCCCACCAAGAGCTACGCGCGCCAGTACGGGGCGCTCTGGCCGAGCCTCGCGCCGGTGCTCGAGCGGGTCTTCCACGACGACGAGCCCCTCGGCGGACGCGCGGTCACGGCCTTCGAGAGCGCGTTCGCGATGCGGCACGGCGCCGAGTACCGGGTCGTGGGCACCAACTCCGGCACGGACGCCGCCGTGCTCCTCTACCGGTCGCTCGGGCTGCGGGCCGGGGACGAGGTCGCGCTCAGCACCCACACCTTCCCCGGGGTCGCGTCGGCCATCGCTCTGGCGGGTCTGACCCCTCGCTGGATCTCGCCCGATCCGGTGACGGGTCGGCTGACGCCCGAGGGTGTCGCCGAGGCCTTGGGGCCGAAGACACGCGCCGTTCTGGCCGTGCATCTCTATGGCCACCCCGAGCCGATCGACGCCCTCGCGGAGGTGTGCACGGCGCGGGGTGTGTTGCTCATCGAAGACTGCGCGCAGGCCCATGGCGCGCGATGGAACGCGCGCCCCGTGGGGACCTTCGGGCAGGCCGCGATCTACAGCTTCCACCCGAGCAAGAACCTGGGCGCGTTTGGGGATGCGGGCTGTGTCGTCTCGCGAGACACGGCCCTGATCGAGCGGATTGGCACGCTCGGCAATCTGGGTCGGGCGGGCAAGTATGGCTTCGAGCACCTGGGCGGTGTGTCCAGGCTCGACACCCTCCAGGCGGCGCTTCTGCATCTGAAGCTCGAGTTTCTGGACGATTGGAATGCGCGGAGAGCGGCGGTGGCCGCACGGTACCTGGACGCCCTTGCGGGCCTGCCGGACCTGCGATTGCCCTTGGTCGATCCGCGCGCGACCCCGGCGTGGCACCTCTTCGTGGTGCGGGTCCCCGACCGCGAGCGTTTTCGTGCGGCGTTGGCGGAGCGTGGGGTGTCGACCGGCATGCACTACCCCGTGTCGGCGCTCGACCAGCCCGCCCACGCGGGGCGCGGGGTCGGCGCGTTGGGCTGCGCGGTGAGCCGTGTGTGGGCGGCGCAGGTCGTCTCGCTGCCGTTGGCCCACGAGCTCACGGACCTCGAGGTCGAGCGGGTCATCGACGCCGTCCGCGCGGTGCGACGCCGATGAAGACCGTGGTCCTCATCGGCGGGGGTGCTTATGCCCCCAGGCTCTTCGCGCTCCTCGCGGCGCGGCTCGACGCGCCGATTCGGGTCGTCCTGCACGGTCGAGACCCCGTGCGACTCGAGGTCGTCCGGGCCGCCGCGGCCCAACGCGCCCCAGGCACGACCTTCGACGCCACGACCGACCTCGACCGGGCGCTGGACGGGGCCGACGTGGTCATCGCCATGGCGCGCATCGGCGGGCTCGCGGCGCGGGCCCACGACGAGCGATTCCCCACGGAGTACGGCCTGGCGGGGGACGAGGGGCTGGGTCCCGGCGGTGTGGCGAACACATGGCGCACGCTGCCGTGGATGCGGCAACTCGGCGCGGCCGTGCGGGCCCGGTGCCCTCGAGCGTGGATCCTCAACCTGATGGCGCCGCTCGGCACGACCACACGCGCCCTCGAAGAGGCCGGTGCCCGCGCCGTGGGCCTGTGCGAGCTGCCCGAAACGACCCGGCGTGACCTGGGCCACGGTCCGGGAGAGGGTCGTTACGGCGGACTGAACCACCTCGGCTGGTTCTGGGACCTGCCGGGCCGGTCGGGTGTGTTCGGGTCGAAGTACGAGGCGCGGCTCTTCGGAGAGGCCGCGACCCCGAGTCGGCGCGCCGCCGCACTGGCCGCGCTCGACGCCCGCCTGATGCGAGCCCATGAGCAAGCGCCCCTTTCGGCCTCGGCGCTCGAGCTCGAACGCCCCACGCCCTGGTTCGACCTCGCGCTGGTACCGGCCCTGTGCGCGCTTCTCGTCCCCGACCACCCGCCGGCCGACCTCTTCCTGACGGCGCGCAACGCCGGTCACCTGGTCGAGCTCTCGCCCGACGTCGCGGTCGAGCTGGAGGGTCGGCTCTCGCCCGTAGGCCTCCGACGCCGTGCCCCCGGTCCCTTGCCGCCCCAGGTCGTCACGCGCGCGCAGGCCCTCGCCGAGGTCGACCGCCTCGCCTACGCAGCGGCCCTCGAGCGCGATCCGGACGGCGTCCTCGCGGCGATGCGCGCGCTGCCTTTCGACCTCACCGCGGCCACCTGCCTCGCCCTCGCCCAGCACGCCCTCACCTCCGTCGGAGACACCCCATGAAGCTCGGTGTGTGCGCCCAGGTCTTCTACGACCGCCCTCTGGGCGAGGCCCTCGGGACCGCGCGTGCGCTGGGTTTCTCGGCGATCGAGCTGCCCGTGCACCTCGGCAATCCTTTCGTCGACCTCGACGCGGACCTGCGCGACGGCGGCGAAAAGCTGGGTGGTCGGGTGCAGTCGGCTGGTCTCGAGGTCTCCGCGCTGAGCGCGCACCAGGAGGGGCAGCTCCTGCTCGGACCCTACGGCGACGACACCGCGCACGTTCATTCCGGCACACCCGACGAGCGCGCGGCCTTCGCGGCGAACCGGCTGGTCGATACGGCCGCCCTGGCGAACCGCATGGGGGTCCGCACCGTGTGCGCGTTCGTGGGCTGCCCGGCATGGAGCCGCACCTTTCCCTGGCCCTACGAGGCCGGCTGGGCGCGGGACGAGCTGCGGTTCCGTGAGGCGCTGCTCCCGGTGCTCGACGCGTTCGGCGCGCTGGGCGTCTCCCTCGCGCTCGAGTGTCATCCGAACCAGCTCGTCTACGACCTGGAGACCGCGGTCCGCGCTGTGGCGCTCGTGGACGGCCACGAGGCGATGCGGTTCAACCTGGACCCCGCCAACCTGGCCTACGCCGAGGTCGACCCCTGCGCCTTCGTCGAGGCCCTGGGGGCGCGCATCGCGCACGTGCACGCCAAGGACGCCGAGCGCCCGCTCACGGCCCGCGGACGCTCCGGCGCGCTCGCGCAAGGGGCGTGGGACCGACCGGGCCGGGGCTTCAGATTTCGTGTCCCCGGGTGGGGCGATCTGGACTGGCGCCGCATCGTGACGAGCCTGCACTGCGCGGGCTACGACGGGGTGCTCTCCGTGGAACACGAAGACCCCACGATGAGTCGGCGCGAGGGCCTGGTGCAGGCCGTGCGGCACCTGGAGCCGCTGCTGCTGCACGAGGCGCGGGAGGCGCGGTGGTGGTGACGACGACGAGCGCACGAGCCCTCCCCCGTGTGACGGAGGACGCGGCGGCCCACCGTGTGAACCTGCGCGCCGAGGCCGCGCCGCCGACGCGGGCCGTGCTCGCGTTGCCGCGCCCGGAGCTGGCGCGTCTCTTCGAGCCCGCGCGCTTCGAGGCGCTTCGCGGGCGCGGGCTGCGGGCGCTCGCGCGTGAGGTCGGCGGGCTCGAGGGCTCGGCCCCGGTGGTCGATCTGGAGCACGAGCCCGACCTGCTCGGCGCGCTGAAGCGCTTGGGCGCGCAGGGTGTGACACACCTCGCGCTCTTCGGCGCCGCCGAGCGACCGGACTTCGCCCGGGAGGTCTGGGAGCGCTTCGAGGGCGTGGTGGTCACGGGGGCGGACCTGGGCCTGCGCGCTGCGCTCGACGCCGACGCCGCGTGTGTCGCGCTCGGCGAGGGCCTGTGGCGCGTGGACGTGGGCGCGGCGCCCCCACCCGCGGCGCAGGCGATCTTGTGGAGGGCCCCGGGCGAGGACCATCCCCGATTGGGCGCGACCCCCGAGGGTGTGCCTGCGCGCCCGGTCGCACCCAGCGGTCACGGCCGACTCGGCGCCGGGCTCGGGCTCTTGCCCGTCGCCGCCCTGGCCGGGGACGCCGACGCGGAGGCGCTTCGTCGTGCCTGGGCCGCGTTCGCGCCCGCGGCGCTGTTGGGCGAGCTCGCGCTGGGCCTCGAGACCGCGCTCGAAGCGGCGCTGGCCCCCGCGCAGCCAGAGCGTCCCGCCGCACCGACGGCAATCGCCGTCACGGGTGTCGATGGCAGCGGCAAGTCCACTCATGTCGCGCGACTCGCCGCCGCCTGCGCCGAGCGCGGGCACCCCACGTTGATGTTCAAGCTCTACCGACAGGGGGCCTTCCTCGAGTGTGCGGACGCGCTCTCGGCCAGCACGGCGCTCGGCGCCCCCCTCGCCGCGTTTCGGACCTCGCGGCTCGTCAAGCTCTTCGACTCGTTGCGCGCCGTGCAGGCGACGCTCCTGCCGGCGCTTCAGGCCGGAGACGCCGTCGTGCTCGATCGCTGGTGCGAGACGCATCAGGTCGCGGCGGGTGCGCAGCTCGGGTGGTCCATGGCGCACCACGGAGCGCTCGCGAAACTACCGCGCCCCGCCGCCCGCGCCTGGCTCCTGGTCGACGCGCCGACGGCGCTCGCGCGCCTCGAAGCGCGGGGCGGCGACCGCACCGCCGACGAGCACCCCGTCGGCCTCGAAGGCTATGCGCGGGGTTTCGACGCCCTCGCGCAGGGTGCGGACGAGCTGCGCCTCGACGCCGCGGCCTCCGAGGCCGAGAACGCCGCGCGCCTCTCTCTGCGCCTGCCGCCGCCGGTGCTCCCCGAGCCCGTCCCGCGCCCTCTCCCGAAGGCCAGCCCCGCCGCACCCGCCCGTCGCCTTCAGGCACGCTGTGAGGTCTGGCTCGGGCGGCTCCCCGGCCTGCCTTCCCTGGGAGACTCCTGGACGCGGCTGCGCGACCAGGCCGGGGTGCTCACCGCGGGCTTCGAGTGGGAGGCCCGGCTCATCGCGTCCTGGCTCGAACTCATCGAGCAAGCGCCCGTGCGCGCCACGCTGCCCTTCTGGCCCGAGGTGCTGGCGCGCCTCTATCCCGACCTGCACGGACTGCGCATCCTGGGCCAGCGCATTGAGGCCGAGGTCATCGTGCGGGGCTGGTCTCCGCTGGAGCCCGACACGGTCGATGCGCGGCCGCCGGCCGCCCGGCGACGCTTCGCCCTGCGGTACACCCGCGTCCTCGAGGCGCTCGCCACCGAGCGCGGTTGGCCGCGCACCGACCCCGCCACTCCCCTGTTTCAGGAGTCCCCGTGAGGCCCCCTCCGCGCCCCGTTCGTGTCGGCAGCGTCTTCACCTCGATGTACGTCGCCGGTGGCGATGAGAACCGCTACGTGCAGCAAGTCCGTGGACGCGACCCTGCACGGGTCGACCTGAAGCTCGCGCTCGTGTTGCGCCCCGAGGTCGTCGTGGAAGCGCACCCGGGCACCTTGCGCCGCACCTTGGCCGCGGCCGGGGTCGAGCCCTTCGAGCTCGGCGAGGTCCCGTTCCACGCACGCCCCGAGCGCTCGCTCCCCCTGCGGGCCTTGCGCCTGGGGTGGACCGCCGAGCGTGTCGTCCGGCGCCTGGCGCGGTGGTTCGTCGAGCACGACATCGAGGTCGTCGACGCGCATCTCTCCGTCGGGACGGCGCTGTGTGTCCTCGCGGCGCGGCTCGCCGGCGGCCTGCCCGTCGTCGCCACGACCTACGGCCCCGCGCACTTCGCGCGCCCGGGCTACGCCGCGCTCGGCCGCGCGGTCTACGCCGGTGTCGACACCTTCGTCAGCGATGCCGCGCCGAAGCTCGACGAGGTCGAGTCGTTCATGGGGCGCCCGCTGCGCACCGCCGTCGTGCCCAACGGGCTCGAAGCCCCGCGCGCTTCACGCCCGGCCCACGACGTACGGGCCGAGCTCGACCTGCCCGCGGACGCGCTCGTGCTTGGCCAGGTCGCGCGCTTCGTGCCGTTCAAGGGGCAGGACCGTCTCGTGGACGCGATGCCGGCGTTGCTCGCGCGCTGCCCCTCGCTGCACCTCGTCCTGGCGGGCCTCGTCGAGTCCCCCGACCACCTCGAAGCTCTGCGCGCGCGGGCCCGGTCCCTGGGGGTCGCCGCGCGGGTGCGTGCCGTGCCCTGGCCAGGCCCCATCGGCGACCTGTGGCAGGTGGTGGACGTGCACGCCCACCCGACGCGCTTCGACTCCTCACCGCTCGCCATTCTCGAAGCGATGTCCCTCGGGCGCCCGACGGTGGCCACGCGCGTGGGCGGCATCGCCGAGCTGCTCGACGGCGGGGCCTGCGGTCACCTGCTGGACGCGGACGTGGACACGCGGGGCCTCGTCGACGCGCTGACGCCGCTGCTCGTGGACCCCGACAGGCGTCGAGCCCTGGGTGCGCGTGCTCAAGCCCGATGGTCCGCCCGACACACGCCGGCTCAGCTCGCGGCGGGCATGGAGGCCGTCTACGCCGAGGTCGCCGCTCGCCATCAGCAAAGGCGCGCGGCGTGAGCGCCTGCATGCTCTGCGGCAGGCCGCCCGTCGGCCCCATCGTGTGGTCCGAGCCTCCCTACGAGGCCGTGTTGTGCACGCCCTGCGGGCTCGTCGAGACACGACCCGCGCCGCCCTTCGAGGACACCCTCGAGCGGCTGGTCGACCAGCACGGCGAAGCCTTCTACGCGGCACCCGCACGCTGGCGGGCCCGCTGGCTGCGCGGTGTCGCGCCGGAGGCCCGCGACGTCCTCGAGGTCGGCTGCGGGGAAGGTCACCAGCTCGACGCGTTTCGCGCGCTCGGCTTCACGCCCCACGGCGTCGAAGCCATGCCCGAGCGGGTTGCGCGTGCCCGAGCGCGGGGCCACCCCGTGCAGGGAGGCTTCATCGAGCGGCTGACCCCTGAACCCGCCTACGACGTCGTCTACCACACCGACCTGCTCTCCCACGTCGAGGACCCCGTAGCCTGGTTGCGCCACCTCAGCGCCTACGTGCGCAGACCCTGCGGCGTCATCGCTTTCGAGGTCGGCGCGCTCCTGGGCGACCCATCGACGTGGGCGACGTTGAACGCGAACCCCGGCCTGCACGTGCACCGGCGCTTCTTCACGCCGGCCGCCCTCGAGCGTGTGCTGACGCTCGCCGGGCTCGAGCTGGTCAGTGTCAGCGCTCACGATCTCACGGCCTACGTGCACTGGCTTCGGTGCGTCGCTGCCGCGCGCCGACTGCGAGGCGCACGACCCGGGCCGGGCGCCGCGGGCACGCCCGGCGACACCCCCAACGCTGCCGGCACCGTTCGCCAGGGCGCCGAGTGGATCGCCGCCTGGCTGCGCTACGGCCCCGCCAGTCGGGTCGTCCGCCGGGCGGCCGGCGGCGTCGAGACTCGGCTGGTCGCCGCGCGACCCCGCTGACCGAGCGCCGGCCCGGGACAAGTTCACGGCGCGTCACCTCACGCGGCCTCGACCGTTCCTGCGCCCGCAGTGGCGACATCCTCTTCACCGCTGAGGTGTTCGAGCGCCGGCGCTCGATCGGGCGCGCGCTGTCAGACCTCCTCCTTGATACCCCGATCCGGCCGGCGCATCCCCAAGGCGCGCGGGTCTGCGCACGCGGCGGTCTCGAGGGCGTACTCGAGCCCCTCCCTGTCGACGGTCACGACGCGACGCGTGCGGCCAGGTGGGACGCCGTGCGTCAGTTGCTGAGGTCCTGGGACGGCTGATACCTTGAGGCTGAGAGCAACGACTGTCCCGACGCCCATCGGGGACTGCTCGACAGAGGGTCGAAAGTTGCGCGAGGGCAGAGAGCGGGTTCAGGTGAAGAAGAGCGCCTACACCGGCCGAATCGCCACGGTCTCCGCTGTGCACCTCGGTCTGCTGACAGCTTCGTGCGGCGACCCCTTGCGCTCGACCTCCGACCCGCCGTCGGAAGAAGTCGGCGCGCGCCTGCCGCTCGATGCCTCGACGCGTGAACCCGAAGTCGGGCCGCAAGATGCCTCCGTGGCCCAGCCCGACGCCGGGGCGCCCTCGCGGGAAGCGCTTCGCGTGTTGGTGGAGCGTCATTCAG
>JBMOFP010000151.1:0-14591 GCA_049318805.1 Bradymonadia bacterium | reverse complement strand
ACCCGGACCCGCAGCCCCGCACGCGCCAAAAGCGCCGCAGCGGCGAGCGACCCTTGCCTCGCGTCCGCCGGTTCGGTACCACACACGGGCCCATCCTCCACCGACCCGTGAGTGAATCGACGATGCAGCCCGCCGCGCCCCAAACCCTGAACCTGGACCTCGTCGGCCGCACGCTGGAGGCGCCCGAGTTCACCTACGACTGGAAGACCTGCGCCACGTACGCGCTCGGCATCGGCGCCGGGCCCGAGGAGCTCGCCTACCTTTGGGAGGGGACCCCCGGCTTTCACGTGTATCCAGGCTTCGCCGTCGTGCCGGTCCAGGGCATCGTCATGGACGCGCTCGCCCGGATCGGCGCGGACTTCCGCACGCTCGTCCATGGTGAGCAGACCTTGCGTTTGCACCGTCCGTTCGACCGCGCAGGGGTCCTCCGGAGCACGGGCCGCGTCTCGGCGGTGCACGACAAGGGCAAGGCGGCCGTGGTCGTCATCGACACCACCACGCATGACGCGAACGGTCAGCTGGTCGCGGAGACCACGTGGTCCATCTTCTGCCGAGGCCAGGGCGGCTTCGGCGGAGAGCCCGGACCCAGCCCCGTTGCGGTCCAACCGCTGCCGGACGCCCCGCCGGCCTTCACGGCGCAGTTCGCCACACAATCGACCCAGGCACTCCTGTACCGCCTGAGCGGTGACCTCAATCCGCTCCACGTCGACCCCGCGCTGGCGACACGCGTGGGCTTCGAGGCGCCGATTCTGCACGGTCTGTGCTCCTACGGTTTCGCGGCGCGGGCGCTCGTGCTGCACCTGGGAGGCGGAGATCCGGCGCGCCTGCGCTCGTTCTCGGCACGGTTCAGCGGCGTCGTTTACCCCGGGACCATCGTCGACCTCGTCGCCCGTCCCACGGACGTCGCGGGGCGCTTCGCCGTCGAAGCTCGGGTCGGTGACCGGCTCGTCTTGTCCCACGGCGTCGCCGAGCTCGCGTGAGTCTGAGCACCCGCGCTCGGTGCCTCGGCGCCTGGGCAGCGCTCGGTCTCGTCGCCTGCGCGGGGTCGAGCCCCGACGAGGACACCCCACCGGGACCGCCGACCGCGCCGCCCTCGCAGCCCGTCTCCGTCGACCCCTGCGACGACCTCGACGGCGACGGGGTGCCGGGGTGCAGCGGCGACTGCAACGACCGCGACCCGTGGATCTCGCCGACCCGACCTGAAAGGTGTGACGGGATCGACGACGACTGCGACGACCGGATCGATGAGGCCTTCGACCAGCTCGGACAGGCCTGCGGCGGCGGCATCGGCGCCTGCGCCTTCAGCGGCGTGCTCACCTGCACGAGCGACGGCCTGGGCGTCACATGCGATGGCGTCGCGGCGCTGCCGACGGACGAGGTCCGGAACCGCATAGACGACAACTGCAACGGCGAGGTCGACGAGGGCCTCTCCGGCACGTGTAAGGCCGGCGAAACCGTCGGTTGCGGGACGGACGCCGGCGAGTGCGCCGCAGGCCGCTCGACGTGCGACGGGGGCGTCTTCGGCCCGTGTGATGGCCAGGGCCCTCGGGACGAGCTGTGCAACGGCCTGGACGACGACTGCAACGGCCTGATCGACGACATGCCCACGGACGTCGGGAGCGCGTGCGGAGGCGGCTCAGCGTGCGAGACGGTACGCTGGACCTGCATCGACGGCGCCCGGATCTGCGCGGCCGAGTCGGTCCCCTCGGACGAGGTCTGCAACGGCGGGGACGACGACTGCGATGGGCGCACCGACGAGGGCGTGCGCAACCGCTGCGGCGAGTGCGGGCTCGAGCCGGCGGAGCGCTGCGACGGCGTGGACGACGATTGCGACGACCGGATCGACGAAGGCGCGCCCGGCGAGGACGCGGCGATCTGCTTCGAGTACCTCGCCGAGGTGGTTGGCGAAGCGCGCGCCGAGTTGGGACGCGCCGTCGTGGTCGTCGATGACGTCGACGACGATGGCTACGCCGACGTGCTCGTCGGGGCCCCCGGGCCCGACCGCGAGACCTCTCCCCCTGAAGACGACGACCCCGTCGGTGAGCTGTACCTTCTCTCCGGCCGCACCGGCGACCCGCTCGTCGCGGTGCGCGGCGACGAAGGGGCCTTCGAGCGCGGCGCGGCCCTCGCCACGGCCGACGTCGACGGCGACGGGCGGCGGGAGTGGATCGTCGGCGCGCCCGGTCACCGCTCGGGTGGCAATGAATTCGGCCGCGTCGACCTGCTCGATCCACGCGACTTCGAAGTCGTCGCTTCGATCGAAGGGCAAGACGTCGGGACACGCTTCGGCACCTCGGTCGCGGCGCTGTCGGCGGCGGGGGGCGAACCGGGGAAGATCTTTGTCGGGGCGCCCCATCACGGCGCGAACGACGAGGGTCGAATCGCCGCCTACCACATCGAGCGGCAGCCCCCGGACTTCGTGGTGCAGTGGCAGCTCCTGCCCCAGAACATGCCCACGGACCTGGGTCGGCGGGTCGTCGTCGGTCCACCCGCCAGCGATGGTCCGGAGGCCGCCCTCTATATGCCCCGCTTCTCGCCGAACGGCCCCGACACGGAATTGATCGTCCTGGACCCTCTGCGCGGTGACCCTGTCCGCACGCTGGGCCCGCCCGAGCCGACGGACCGAACATTTGGGCTGGGTCTCGCGGGGGGGCCAGCGCACGTGGCCGTAGGCGCCTGGTCCGCCGACGGCGAGGCCGAGGGTCCCCGCGGCGCGGCGTGGCTGGTGGAGCCCCGATTCGGCAACGCACAGGGCGAGCTGCGCGGTGACGCTGGGGATCGACTCGGCTTCTCCGTGGCGGTGCTGCCCGGCCTCCGTGCCCGCGACGTCGCGGCGTTCTGCGCCGGAGCCGTCACCGACGCCTATGCCCGCGCCCCGGCCCGACCCGGCTACGTGGCGTGCGCGGCGCAGGATGGCGAGCCCTTGTTCACGGTCGAGGGCAGCAACGCCGGTGATGCCTTCGGCGCCTCACTGGCCGTGGGCCCAAACACGGACCCGGATGGCCGGGTACTCCTGGTGGTCGGCGCGCCCTACACGAGCAACGAAGCCGAACGGGCCGGCGCAGTCGGCCTCATTCGGATCCCGATCCCCCGCTGACGCCTCGCGCGAATCGACACGCCCTCGGGGTGCCCGTTACACTCGCGCCAGTGCCGACCTGGGGAGGCTTCATGCAGCGACGCGGGCTTGCGCGTTTGCCGGTTCTCTTTTTGTCCATCGCCCTCGTCTGGACGGCCTCGATGCCGTCCGCGCAGGCCTTTCGCACACCCTTCGGCGACCGGGTTTACGCCTCGGTCGAGCGGGGTCTCGCGTATATCCGCGCCCAGGAGCAGAACGGCAACTACGCGACCTGGGCCACGGGCCTCGGTGGTCTGGCGCTGATGGAAGCGCGCCAGAACGCCAACTGGCAGGCGCCTACGCGGGGCTACAGAAACGCCTCGGCCGAGGACCAGCAGCGGCTGGTGCGCATGGCGGCCTTCGCCATCGCGCACGATCCGGCGCTGACGGATGCGGGCGCCGCGTACAGCTTCGGGACCGGCTCGTTTCTCATGTTTCTCTCGCAGTTTCGTCAGTCGGGCGGACCCAACAACGTGGGCGCCGCCGTGACGGTCGACCAGGCGCTCGCCAACGGCGCGCGCCGTCTCCAGGCTTCGCAGATCGCCGACGCGGGCGCTTGCGGCGTCGGTGGGTGGAACGCCAACGCGCCGGAAGCCGACGGCGAGACCCTCCCGACCCTCTTCGCCATCGCCGGACTCTCGGGCGCATCGGCCATCGTGCCCACGGCCGACGACACGTTGCCGCGCTCGGTGCCGTTCCTCCGGGCGGTGCAGAACGCCGACGGCGGCGCGCGGTACCGCGGCTGCACCCAGGTCAACTCGGCCAGCGCGACCTCGACCGCGGCCACGTGGGCGATGCGGCTGGCCGGCCTCGGTGTCGCGGACCGCAACGTGCAGCTCGGCACGGTCTGGCTGGACACGAACTACCGCGACGACAGCCACATCGTGACTCAGGCGAACGAGCCCCTCGGCTCGTACTACGCGTACCTGTGGTCCGCCTCGAAGCTGCTCGAGGTCATGGTCGACAATGGGCAGGCCGGCACCTACGAAGACGACGTCGGCGGTCGCCGCGTGCCGGCGAACGACGGCTACGCCGAGGAGCCGCAGGGGTGGTACTACGACCTCGCCTACCAGCTCGTCACGACCCAGGAACAGCAAGGCACCTGGCCCTGCGCGCCGCCGCGGAGCTGCTTCAACGCCTCGGTCGACGTGACCTTCGCGGTGCTCATGCTGCAGCGCTCCCTGGGCGGGATCTGCGGCGACGACGTCGGCGACCGGGACGGCATCTGCCAGGGCGACGACAACTGCCCGCTTCAGGCGAACCCCGACCAGTCGGATCGTGACCTCGATGGGATCGGGGACGCGTGCGACAACTGCACCAACGCCGCGAACGTCGGCCAGGAAGACGACGACGGTGACGGCCTCGGCGACGCCTGCGACCCGTATCGGTGCCGACCGGTCGGCGCCGAGCAATGCAACCTGCGGGACGACGACTGCGACCAGCGCTTCGACGAGGGCAACCCCAACGGCGGCGCGTTCTGCAGCACCGGCGAAGAGGGCATCTGCGACAACGGCGAGCGCACCTGCATCGGCGGCGAGCTCCTCTGCACCCAGCGATTGAGCCCCGCGCTCGAGGCCTGTGACGGCCTCGACAACAACTGCGACGGCACGGTCGACGAGAACAACCCTGACGGCTTCCGCCCGTGCGACACGGAACAGCGCGGCGTTTGTGCCGATGGGTACACGCTGTGTCGTGGCGGCCGGGTCGCCTGCCAGCGACGCGTCGACCCCGGCCCGGAGCGCTGCGACGGGCTCGACAACAACTGCGACGGCCTGCTCGACGAGGGCAACCCCGAGGGCGGATTCGCTTGTAATACCGGCGAGTTGGGGCGCTGCGGAGCCGGGACCTCGCGTTGCGCGGCGGGCGAGCTGCGCTGTGTCCGAAACGCGGCGCCGGGCCTCGAGCTGTGCAATCGCCTCGATGACGACTGCGACGGCCAGGTCGACGAGGGTGATCCCGGCGGCGGCGACGACTGTGTGGTGCCCGGTGTGGGCGCGTGCGGCACCGGAACGCGGACCTGCATCGAGGGCAACCTGGTGTGCATCGGCGGTGTCCCGCCCCGGCCCGAGGCCTGCAACCAGGTCGACGACGACTGCGACGGCCGCACGGACGAGGCGATCCCCCAGGTCGGCATGGACTGCGACACGGGCAACATCGGGCAGTGCGGCCAGGGCCGATTCTCGTGCGAGATCGGGCGCCTCGTCTGCCGCGGACAGTTCCAGGGTGTGCCCGAGAGCTGCAACGGCGTCGACGACGACTGCGACGGCGACATCGACGACAACCTCGCCGGCTTCGGCTTCGAGTGCCAGACGGGCTCGCCCGGCATCTGCGCGCGCGGCATCACCGCCTGCACCGACGGCGTGCGTGGTTGCGTCCCAGGGCGCGAGGCCGAGGTCGAGGCCTGCAACGGCGACGACGACGACTGCGACGGCGAGATCGACGAGGGCGATCCCGAGGCGGGCGAAGAGTGCTTGACCGAGGCCCTCGGGGAGTGCGCCCGAGGCCGCACCTTCTGCCGCAATGCGAGCGTGCAGTGCCGCTCCATCGCCCAGCCGGTGAACGAGACCTGCAACGGGGTCGACGACGATTGCGACGGCGAGACCGACGAGAGCGACGTCCGTGAGGGCGCGGAGTGCGACACCGGCGGGATCGGTCGTTGCGCGGGCGGCATCTTCGACTGCATCGACGGCTCGTTGGACTGCGTCCCGCTTTTCCAGCTCTCGCCGGACATCTGCAATGGCGAGGACGACGACTGCGACGGCACCGTGGACGACGGCGATCCGGGGGGCGGCGAGCCCTGCAACACGGGCCGCGCCGGCCTCTGCGGCGAGGGCCGCAGCCGCTGCGAGGCCGGCACACTCGTGTGTGACGCGCTCTCCGAGCCCGGCGAGGACCTCTGCGACGCGCTGGACAACGACTGTGACGGCCTGGTGGACGAAGGCGACGCCCGCGTCGCGCAACAGTGTGCGACGGGCCTGCGCGGCACCTGCGCCGCGGGCCGTTACGAGTGCGCGCTGGGTGTCCTCGAGTGCCGCCCCGAGGTCGCGCGCGCCGACGAGGCGTGCAACGGCGACGACGATGACTGCGACGGCCGAACGGACGAGGAGGTCCTGGAGATCGGGCTCCCTTGCCAGATTCCGGACCTGCGCGGCGTGTGCGCCGTGGGCACGTCGGCGTGCCCGCTCGGCGGGCTGGTATGCGAGGGCGGCGGCGCCCCGACCGACGAGGGCTGCGACGGCCTCGACAACGACTGCGACGGCGTCTCGGACGAGGCCGTGCCCGGCGAGGGCGAAGCCTGCGAGACGGGCCTCCTGGGGGCGTGCGCGGCCGGCGTTCGCCTGTGCGCCGAGGGCGCGACCGTGTGCGCGCAGCAGAGCGTCGCCACGGACGAGGTGTGTGACGGCATCGACAACGACTGCGACGGCAACTCGGACGAAGAGGGCGGCGAGCGCTCGGTCGAGTGCGCGAGCGGCGAGCCGGGTCGATGCGCTGTCGGTCACACCCTCTGCGAGGGCGGCGGCGCGCGCTGCGAGGCCGATCTGGCCCCCGTCGAGGAGACCTGCGACGGCACCGACGAGGACTGCGACGGCACCGTCGACGAGGGCACACGCAACGCGTGCGGCCGTTGCGGTGAGGTCCCGGTCGAGACCTGTGACGGGACCGACCAGGACTGCGATGGCGCCACGGACGAGGGCGAACTCTGCGACGCGGGCCTCGTCTGCGCCGCGGGCGTCTGCGCCGATCCCTGCCAGGGGAACGAGTGCGCGGACGAGGGTCTCGTCTGCCTGGACGGCGGGTGCTTGACGCCGTGCGAGGCCCGCAAGTGTGAGGCCGGGTTCCGATGCGAGGACGGCCTCTGCATCGACCTGTGCGACGACGTGACGTGCGAGGCCGGCGAGGCGTGCGCCAACGGACGCTGCGTGGTGAACACGTGCTACGAGACCGGCTGTCCGGAAGGCGAGCGCTGCATCGAGGGCGCGTGCGGACCCGATGCCTGCTTCGGTGTCATGTGCGCGGCCGAAGAGGCCTGTCGTGAGGGTGTATGCGTCGCGAGCTGCGCCGACGTCTCCTGCGCCCTCGACGCTCGGTGCGTGGACGGGGTGTGCGTCGCGGACCCTTGCTACGGCGTGCGTTGTCGCGCCGGCGAGGCGTGCTTCGTTCGGAACGACGTCGCGCTGTGCCAAATCGACGGATGCGTGGGCGTCGAGTGCCCGGCAGGGCGAGCGTGCGTCGACGGGAACTGCCAGGACTCGGCCTGCGGCGCGTTGCGGTGCCCGGAGGGCGAGGTCTGCGACGAACTCGACGGGGTCGCGACCTGCGCGCCCGGCTGGATCGACGCGCCTGTGGAGCCCGGGACTGATGCCGGCGTCGGCGGCGATGCGACGATGGGCCCCAGCGACGGCGGCGTCGGGGGAGATGGCGGTCTCGACGGCGACCTCGACGAAGGGCGCGATCCGGCCGACATCCGGGTTCTCCCCGACTTCCAGCCGCCGCCCGACTTCGCGCTGGCCGACGGATTGCCCCCGGGCCCGAACGATGCTTCCGTCGACTCCGGGGGCTCGGAGGCCGGATGCGCGTGCCGCTCGACATCGGCGCCGAGTCCGGTCAACATCGGCCTCGTAACTCTACTGATGGCCATGGTGTACCGACGTCGACGTCGGTAGCGGCGCCGCCAGAACGTAGAGTGCGCACGCGCCCAGCCCGGGCGCCCACTCTGGCGGGGTGAACTGATGCGTCGAGCGCTCTTCGGTGTTCGGGACTCTCTCTGGTGCCCCGGTCGTGACGAGAGCACAGACGCAGGCCGGCGACGGCGAGCGTCGAGGACCTTCTGGCTCAGGGGCCTCGTCGCCCTCACCGCGTTCTTCGTTTTGCTCCCCGCCGCAAACGCGTTCCGGACCCCGTTCGGAGACCGGGTCGCGCAGACCATCGATCGCGGTCTGCAGTACTTCCGGAACACCGAGAACAACGGTTCCTGGGGCGACGCCTACGGCAACCAGGGCACCGGCCTCGCGGCGGTCAGCTTCCTTGAAAAGCGCGCCAGCGCCGACTGGAACGCCCCGCACGTGGGCTACCGCAACTCGTCCGCCGCCGACCAGGCGCTCCTGCGCCGTTCGATGGCGTCGATCATCGCGAACGACGGCGCTCTGCGAAACGTTTCAGGCTCCTACAGCTACGGCACAGGCAGCAGCCTCATGGCGCTGTCGCTGTATCGGCAGACGGGTGGACCCAACGACGTCGGCGCCGCCGTCACCGTCGACCAGGCGGTGACTTTCGGCGCCCAGCGGCTCCAGGCTGCGCAAGGCAACGGCGGCTGCAACGTCGGCGGGTGGAACTACAACGGTCCCGCCGGCGACGGCGACCTCTCGACCGCCCAGTTCTCCATGGCGGGGCTCTCGGCCGCCTCGGCGGTCTGGGCCCCCGCCGACGACGTGCTCAACCGTTCCGTGACGTTCTTGCAGAACACGCAGCGCGGGGATGGCGGGCACACCTACCGCGGGTGCAGCGGCGGCAGCGTCCACTCCATGACGGCGTCGGGCCTCTGGGGCTATCGCCTCGCCGGGCTGACCGCCAGCGATGGGCGCACCCAGAACAGCATCGGGTGGATCCGCCGTAACTGGCAGTACGAGTCCAACATCTCGTGGGCGTACTACTACTACATGTGGGCGGTCGCGAAGGGCCTCGAGGTGTCCGTGGACGACGGGCGCGGCGGCTTCTTCGAGGACGATGTGGGCGGCGTGCGGAACATGGCGGCCCTCGGTTACCGCGAGGAGCCCAGCAACTGGTACAGCGACCTCGCCTACACGTTGGTCTCACAGCAGAACGGCAACGGCTCCTGGCACCGCGACTGGTCGATCGTGGCGGACACGTCGTTTGCGATCCTCGTGCTCCAGCGCTCACTCGGCGGTGTGTGTGGCGATGCCTTCGCCGACCAGGACAACATCTGCCAGGGCGACGACAACTGCCCCGCGGTACCGAACCCGGACCAGGGGGACCGCGACGCCGACAATGTCGGTGATGTCTGCGACAACTGCCCGAACAACGCGAACAACGACCAGGCGGACGCGGACGGCGACGGCATCGGCAACGCATGTGATCCGTACAACTGTGTGCCCTCCGGGGGCGAGGTGTGCGACGGGCGCGACAACGACTGCGATGGCACCATCGACGAGGGTGATCCAGGCGGCGGCGGCCAATGCGACAGCGGTCAGCCCGGCATTTGCGGCCCCGGCATCCGGCACTGCGTGAACGGCGCGCTCGTCTGCGTCCGGAACCAGAACCCGGCCGCCGAGGTCTGCGACGGCGTCGACAACAACTGCGACGGCCGCGTGGACGACGGCAATCCCGGGGGCCTGCAAGCGTGCGACACGGGCCGACTGGGCGTCTGCGAAGACGGCATCACGCAGTGCCGTGGCGGGCGCGTCGTTTGTGACCAACGCGTCGGCGAGAGCAACGAAGCCTGCGATGGTCTCGACAACAACTGCGACGGCGTCCTCGACGAGGGCAACCCGGGCGGCGCCGCGGACTGCGTCATCCCCGGGGCGAACGGGGTCTGCGCCCGCGGCACCACGCGGTGCGCGCAGGGTCAGGTGCGCTGCCAGCGTCTGTTCGACCCGGGCCTCGAGCTGTGCGATGGCCTCGACAACGACTGCGACGGCGCCGCGGACGAGGGCTCGCCGGGCTCGGGTGAAGACTGTCCCCTCGCCGCGGGCATCGGCGCGTGCGGCACGGGCCGAACGGTGTGCGCGGGCGGCGCGGTGCAGTGCCTCGCGGTGAACCAGGCGGGCCCCGAGGTGTGTGACGGCGCGGACAACGACTGCGACGGCGCCACGGACGAGGCCGTGCCCGATCTGGGCAACGACTGCGACACCGGCAATGCCGGCAGCTGCGGCCGGGGTCGCCTCGCCTGTCTCTTCGGCCAGCTCATCTGTCGAGGCGACCAGGAGGGCGGCCGCCCCGAGCGCTGTGACGGGATCGACAACGACTGCGATGGCCTCATCGACGACAACCTGGGGGGCTTCGACCAGGCCTGCCAGACCGGTCGCGACGGCCGCTGTGCCGCTGGCCGGACGGCCTGCGTCGAAGGCCGGCAGGCGTGTGTGCCCACGGACGAGCCCGCGGACGAGCTCTGCAACGGCGAGGACGACGACTGCGACGGCGAGATCGACGAGGGCAACCCGGAGGGTCAGCGCGAGTGCGAAACGGGCGCGCTGGGTCCCTGCGGCCTCGGCACGACCGTCTGTCGAAACGCCGAGGTCCTGTGTCTGCCCAACGCGGAGCCTGCGGCCGAGGTCTGCAACAGCCTCGACGACGACTGCGATGGCCTGGTGGACCAGAACAACCCCGGCGGCGGCGGCGCCTGCGATCCGGGCGGGCTCGGCCTCTGCGGTGTGGGTTTGCTGGCGTGTCGTGAAGGCGCGCTGGTCTGCGACCCACAGTTCGTGGTCCAGGGCGAGGTCTGCGACGGCCTCGACAATGACTGCGACGGGGTCGCCGACCAGGGCAACCCCGGCGGCGGGGACCTGTGCGACTCGGGCCTCGACGGGGTCTGCGGCGAGGGTGTGTTGGCCTGCGACGGCGGCCGCGTCCGTTGTGTGGCCGAGGCCGATCCCCAGGCCGAGACCTGCGACGGCCGAGACGAAGACTGCGACGGGGTCGTCGACGAGATGGCCGCGCAGCAGGGCGACCTCTGTGAGACCGGCCAGCCCGGCAACTGCTCTACGGGTCTGCTCGAATGCCAGGACGGGGCGCTCGCCTGCGTCAGCGAGGCCCGCGCCGTCGACGAGCTCTGCAACGGCCTCGACGACGACTGCGACGGCGCCACGGACGAGGGCAACCCCGGCGGCGCGCTCGACTGCGCGCTGCCCGGCCGCCTGGGTCTGTGCGGCGTCGGTGAGTCGCGGTGCGCCAACGGACGCATCCTCTGCGAGGGCGGCACCGAGCCGGCCGCCGAGGTCTGCGATGGCCTCGACAACAACTGCAACGGCGCCTTCGACGAAGGCAACCCCGAGGCGGGCGGTGCCTGTGACACGGGCTTCTTCGGTGTGTGCGCCGAGGGCCGCCGCGTTTGCGCGGGCGGCGGTCTGGGGTGTGTGCAGATCGTCGAGCGCACCGAAGAGCTCTGCGACGGCCTCGACAACGACTGCGACGGCCTGGCCGACGAGGGCGATCCGAGCGCCGGCGGCGAGTGTGTCACCGGTCAGCCCGGCCAGTGCGCGGTGGGTCAGCAGAGCTGCCTCGCGGGCGCTGAGGGCTGCCTTCCCGAAGGACAGCCGGGCCTCGAGACCTGCGACGCCACGGACGAAGACTGTGACGGCCGCATCGACGAGGGTCTCCGCAACGCGTGCGGCGTGTGCGGGGCGGTCCCGGCCGAGTCCTGCAACGGCGAAGACGACGACTGCGACGGCACGGTCGACAATGGCTCGGTCTGTCCGGAAGGTCAGCTCTGCCTCAGCGGCGCCTGCGTCGATCCGTGCGATGGCAACGAATGCGCGGGCGAAGGCCTGGTGTGTCGCGACGGGGGCTGCTTGACCCCCTGCCAGGCCGCAAACTGCCCGACCGGGTGGGGATGCAACGCGGCGACGGGCGAGTGCCTCGATCCGTGCGCGGGCGTCAGCTGTCAGGCCGGCGAGCGCTGCCTGCTGGGTCGATGCGTGGACGATACGTGCTACGAGCTCGGGTGCCCCGACGGTCAGCGCTGCGTCCGCGGCGCCTGCGAGGCCGATCCCTGCAGCGCCCTCGAGTGTCCTCGGGGCCAGTTCTGCCGCGAGGGCATGTGCGTCGGGAGCTGCGCCGAGGTCGCCTGCGCCCTCGACGAGGAGTGTGTCGACGGTCTGTGCGCGGACAACGCTTGCTACGGCGTGGTCTGCGCCGTCGGCGAGACCTGCGTGGCCGAGGGCGGCGTGGCCGTGTGCCAGATCGCCCAGTGCGCCGGGGTCGAGTGTGGCTCCGGTCGCATGTGCGTCCGCGGCCAGTGTGTGGACTCTCCTTGCGCGTCGATCCGGTGTCCGGACGGCGAGCGCTGCACCGTCGACGACGGGGTCGCGGTCTGCGTGGCCGACTGGGTCGAGACCCCAGAGCCGCCGAACCCCGGCACCGATGGGGGCACGATCGAGGGACCCGGCGCGGACGGCGGGGTGACCGGCGACGCGGCCGCCGGCGGCGCATCCGGCGCCGGTGGAGGGGCTGTGCCCGTGGGCGGCGGGGACGGAACGGGCACTGGCGACTTCGGTGTGCCGCCGCCGCCGAGCGTGGGCGAGGGAGACACCGGTGTCCGCGAGGACGGTGCCCCGGACCAGATCGCCGAAGGGTGCGCCTGCGAGGTCGGGGCATCCCGTGGCACGGGCTGGCCGCTCCTTCTCCTGGCCGCCGTAGGTCTTGCACGTCCCCGTCGACGCCGACGGTCCTGAGCTGGAGTCCCCAAGATGTCTTTGACGAGCCCTCTGTGTAGAGCCGCACTCCTGGGCGCCCTGGCGCTCTCGGGCGCCTTGGTCCCGACCCGTGTCGAGGCCGTGGTCACCCCCTTCGGTGAGCGCGTGAACACCGCCATCGACAACGCGCTCCAGTACTTCAGGAACGCCGAAGGGGGCGGTGGAAACATCGCCGGGACGGCGAACGGCCTGGCGACCCTCTGCTTCCTCGAGAAACGACAGAGCCCGGACTGGGGCGCACCGCCGGTCGGTTACCAGGGCATGACACCCGGCGACCAGGCGCTCGTGCAGCGCGCCGTGGCGTTCATGGTCAACGGGGATTCGGGGCTCCAGCCCGGCGCTGTCCCCTCCGTCTACCAGACGGGCTCGTCGCTGATGGCCATCAGCCTGTACCTCGCCACGGGTGGTCCCGACAACATCGGGGCCATTCGTCCCGTCAGCGAGGCCGTCGGGCATGGCGTGCAGAACCTCTCGTCGGTGCAAAACGGCGACGGCGGCTGGAACTACGGCTTCCCCGAGGGCGACAACGACCTGTCGACCACCCAGTTCGCCCTGGCGGGGCTCTCGGCCGCGTCGGCCGTGGTCAACGTCGACCGCAACGTCATCCAGCGCGCGGCGAACTCCGTGCCCGGCCACGCCGAGGGCGGCGGTTGCTATCGCTACCGTGTGCAGGGGGGATGGGCCGGCTGCAGCAGCTCCATGACCGCCAGCGCGCTCTGGGTCACCCGCCTCGCCGACCGCCCGGCGAACGACGGGACCGTCCAGGCCGCGATGGGATGGCTGCGCAACAACTGGCGCTACGACTCCCATGTGGCCGCGCCGCAAGCGGGCTGGGGCGTCAACAGCTACTACTACTACCTGTGGGCCGCCTCGAAGGGGCTCGAGGTCACGGACGGGGTCGACCCGAACCTGATCCTCGCCCGCAACATCGGGGGCGTGCGCAACCCCGCCAACGAGGGGTACCCCGAGGAGCCCCCGACCTGGTACTACGACGTCGCCAAGACCCTGGTGGACATCCAGGTGGGAGACGGCTCATGGCCGTCGGCGGGCAATCGAGGCTGTTGGGGCGGCCCGGGCAGCGACGAGTACAAAGCGTGTACGGCCTACTCTGTCCTGGTCCTCGAGCGGTCGCTGGGCGGCGTGTGCATCGACAGCGACGGTGACGCGGTCGAGCTCCAGGAACGGGACCGCTGCGCGGACGACAACTGCCCCGACGTGCGCAACCCGGACCAGGCGGATCGGGACGGCGATGGCATCGGCGACGCGTGCGACCCTTGCGTGCCCGACGGACCCGAGGTCTGTGACGGCCGAGACAATGACTGCAACGGCCAGGTCGACGACGGCAACCCCGGCGGTGGCGCGGCCTGCGAGGCCGGTCTCCTCGGGAACTGCGCCGCGGGCGAAATCCGGTGCCTCGGCGGCGCGCTCGTCTGTGATGCGATCAACGATCCGCGCGCCGAGCTCTGTAACGGCGTCGACGACGACTGTGATGGCGCCGTGGACGACCAGCCCGAAGGCGCCGGTGTGCCCTGCGATGGCGGCAATGGGCTCTGCGAGAACGCGTTCATCGACTGCGTCAATGGCGCGCTCGTGTGCACTCCGGCCGTGATGCCGGGCGCGGAGCTCTGCAACGGCGTGGACGACGACTGCGACGGCTTCGCCGATGAGGGCAACCCCGGCGGCGACCAGCGTTGCGATACGGGCGGCCGCGGCGTTTGCGCCGACGGTCGCAGCGCGTGCTTGAACGGCGGCCTCGTCTGCGAGCAGCTCGGCCAGCCGAGCCCGGAGATCTGCGACGGTCTCGACAACGACTGCGACGGCGAAGCGGACGACGGCCTCCCCATGGCCGGCGCCTGTGACACCGGGCTGCCCGGTGTCTGCGCCGAGGGTCACCTCTCCTGCGACGAAGATTTCGCGTGCCTGCCGAACGCGGAGCCGAGCGACGAGATCTGCGACGGCCTCGACAACGACTGCAACGGCGTCGTCGACGATGGTATCGCGGACGAGGGCGAGTCCTGCGCGACAGGCCTGCCGGGCGCGTGCGCCGA
>JBMOFP010000150.1:0-14709 GCA_049318805.1 Bradymonadia bacterium | reverse complement strand
TTGGAAAAGCCGAATGATTCCGGGAGCGGAGCCGAATTCACTTCGGCGGAGCGGGACTGAAAAAGTCCATGGACGGACTTTTTCAGCGTCCTGCTGGGCGGTCCACTCGAGGTCGCGAAGTCCATCGAGCGCGTAGGACCGAACCTGGATTCGATTCTCGGCGACCACCTGCCGGAGCCGGGCCAGAAAGGCGACGATCTGCTCGTAGTTCGGCTCCACGTGCACATTGTGTGTGCATGTACGGTGTGGCGCAAGTCTGCTCTGCGTAGAGGACGGCCGGCCAAGCGCCCGTCCGAAGTCCTTCTGAGGGTCGTCCGAAATTGACCGCCAGCTGCGCGAACCGCCGTTTCCCGTCGACCTGCGTCGCGGGGCCCCCAACCGGTGGGGCAGTACCTCGGGTACAGCCACCACCGGTTGTGCACCCCACTCCTTGGTCGGCCGGGCACAGCGGTCCGCTCGCCTTGGCGTCCAATTCCGGACGACCCTCTCTGGACGGTTCTCTGGCCTTGTCCCCGTTCTCCGGCCGGGCGACCGACCTCGCGCGAGCCGCCCACAGCAGGTGTCCAACGAAGCTGGACGCGGCCTGCGACAACGGTGGGCCTCCGATCATCACGCTGCGGTCACGCACAGACATCCGAGAAGAGACCGAAACTCTGCCTTCGGGAAACGGCACGAAAGCAACCCGAGATCTGGCGCCACGTTTGCGGCTCAGTCCGCGTGGCGTGCCACGGTCTATTCAGCCGCATCCGTGTCGCTCCTACACGGCAAGCTCGCCGGCGGCGGCGGGAGCGCCAACAGCGGCCCCTCGGGCTCGGGGCCTTCGGCGATGGCACGCGCGCGGTCCCCGGGGTCCGGGTGGGTCGACAGCAGCGCGGGGGGCAGCGCGTCGCCGTGTTCCGCCTCGAGGCGTCGGAAGAACTCGGCCATCCCATACGGATCGATCCGCGCCTTCACGAGGAGCGCCCGCCCGACGGTGTCGGCGTCCCGCTCGGTGTCGCGACTGTAGGCGCGGTGGAGGAGCGCGACCGCCGGCGCGGCGAGGGTCTCCACGTCGACGATGCCGAACAACATGCCCAGGGCGGCGGTGCCCCCGAGCCCCTCGAGGATCTTGTGCAGGCCGTGGCGCTGGGTGGCGTGGCTCAGCTCGTGGGCGAGCACGCCCGCGACCTCCTCGCCGGTGGAGGCCTTGCGCAGCAGTCCGATGTTCACCGCCATCTTGCCGCCCGGCAGCGCGAAGGCGTTGATGGCGTCGTCGTCGACGACGACGAACTCGAAGGCGAAGGGCGAGGGACCGAGCGCCTCGAGCAGGGGCTTCGCGACCGCGTCCACGTAGGCCTTCGGCTCGGGCGAGGTGCACCGCTCGGATTCCGGCGCGAGCAGCGAGTAGAAGGTCTCGCCCAGCCGATTGTCGACCGACGGCGGCACCAGGGGCAGCGCGGCGGCGGCGAGGGTGCCGGCGAGCGCGAGGACGCCCCACACGAGCAGGCCGAGCACCGCGACCACGCCGAGCACCTCGGCGACGATCCGCTTGCGTGAGTGGTGAAATCCAGATTGCATGCCGACGCGACTGTGCATCGCCCTCGCCGCGTGGGCAAGGCGCTGCCGGGCCTCGTCTCCCAAGGAGTGCACGTTGAGAGCAGACATCGAATACGGCCCCGCGCAGACCTGGGTGCGCATCCAGCTCGAGGGCAACGACAGCCTGCAGGCCGAGGCGGGGGCGATGGTGCGCCAGACGCCCGGGGTCGAGATGGAGACCCGCCTCAACGCCGGCCGACGCGCCGGATTCTTTCGTAAGATCATGATGTTCTTCGTGGCGCTGGCCCGTAAGGCGCTCGGGGGCGAGACACTCTTCGTCAACGACTTCAGCGCGCCGCGCGGCGGTGAGGTCGTGCTCGCGCCGGTGATGTCGGGCGCGATCACCCAGCGGACACTTCGACCGGGCGAGTCCCTGCTGGTGCAGTCGGGCAGCTACCTGGCGAGCACGGGAGACATCGACACGAAGCTGCGGTGGGGCGGCCTGCGCGCGCTCTTCGGCGGTGAGGGGCTGATTCTGCTGGAGTGCAGCGGCACGGGCGAGCTCTTCATCAACAGCTACGGCGGCATCACCGAGGTCCAGGTGGACGGCACCTATGTGGTCGACACCGGGCACATCGTGGCCTTCGACGGGACGCTCGACTTCGGGGTGCGCATGGTGGGCGGGCTGAAGGCCTCGCTCTTCTCGGGCGAAGGGCTCGTCTGCGAGTTCCGGGGCCGCGGCAAGGTGTACGTGCAGTCACGCAACTTCAAAGCGCTGGTCGGCTGGGTCAGCCGCTACCTCTGGTAAGGGACCTTCGATGGACATCGAGCTGCTCTACGCACCCAGCCACACACTCGCTCGGGTTCACCTGCAGGCGGGCGAGTCGATTCGCGCCGAGTCGGGGGCCATGGCGGGCATGAGCCAGAACGTCGCCATCACGACGGACGGCCCGATGGCGGGCGGCGGTTTCTTCAAGAAGCTCAAGCGCGCCGTGCTCAGCGGCGAGACGTTTTTCACGAATACGTTCACGGCGTCGCTGATGCCCGCCGAGGTCCTGCTCGCGCCCCCGCTCTGCGGCGATCTGGTCGTGCACACGGTCACGCCGGACGAGGGCATCATCATTCAGGGCGCGAACTACGTGGCCTGCCCGGACTCGGTGCAGATCGACACGCAGTTCCAGGGCTTCCGCCGGTTCTTCAGCGGTCAGAGCCTGTTCTTCCTCACGGCCTCCGGTCGCGGCCCGGTCCTGCTCAACGGCTTCGGGGCCATCGAGATCCTCGACCTGGGCGAACCTCATCCGGACGGACGCGGCCGCCTCGTCGAGGGGGACGAGCTCATCCTCGACACGGGCCACCTGGTCGCGATGTCGACGAAGCTCGACTACGAGGTGACCACGGTCAAGCCCGGCTGGTTCGCGAGCTACTTCTCGGGCGAGGGCTTCGTGCTCCGCGTGCGCGGTCGCGGCCGGCTCTACGTTCAGACGCGCAACCGAGACGCATTCGGTCGCGAGGTCGGCAGCGCGCTGCCGGCCAAGAAGGGATGAGGGCCCGATGAAGTTCGAACTCCTCGATCGACCCGACTTCGGCTACCTGCGGGTGCGCTTCGACGGCGGCGGTGAGCAGATCACCGCCGAGTCCGGCGCGATGGTCTCGATGTCGAGCACACTGCAGATGAAGACGCAGGCGCGCGGGGGCATCCTCGCCGCGGCGAAACGCTCCGTCCTCGGCGGTGAGAGCTTCTTCCAGAACACCTACACCTCGACGGCCGCCGGCGAAGAGCTGATGTTGGCCTCGGGCATGGAGGGCGACCTGCGCGAGCACCGGCTCGACGTGGGGGAGACGCTCTTTGTGACCGGCGGCAACTACCTGGCCCACGTGGGCGAGCGGCTCGCGCTCGACACGAAGTTCGCCGGGGTGAAGGGCCTGTTCAGCGGGACGGGCCTGTTTCTGCTCAAGGTCGGTGGCCCGGGCATCATTTTTTTCAATGCTTACGGGGCCTTGCACGAGGTCACCCCCGGTCCGCAGGGCTACGTGGTCGACACCGACCACGTGGTCGCCTTCACCGACGGCCTGGACTACGAGCTGCGCCGCTTCAACGGCACGAAGGGTCTGCTGCTCTCGGGCGAGGGCTTCGTCTGCCACTTCAAGGGCCAGGGGCGCCTGTGGCTCCAGACGCGCAACCCGCGCAGCCTCTCGCGTTTCCTGGATGCGTACCGCCCGGTGGAGCGCAGCGACTCGGGGAGCTGAAGCGCCGCGCCTCAGGCCGGCGCGTCGCGGGCGACCCGGAAGCCGAGCGTGCCCAGCACCGCCGTGGCCGGCTGGGCGAAACGACTCGCGGCGCGGCACTCCGTGGGGCCGCTCGCCCAGTGGCCGCCCTTGACCACACGCTGGCGTGAGGTCTCGTCGAGCCAGGTGCTCGTCCACTCGCTCACGCTGCCCGCGAGGTCCTCGACGCCGTAGGGGCTCTTGTCGATGGGGCACATGCCCGAGGGGCCGCGGGCCGGGGCACCCGACCGGCTCAAACCCATGTGGCAGAAGGTCGGCTCGAAGGCGTCGCCCCAGGGGAAAAGGCGACCGTCCGCGCCGCGCGCGCTCTTCTCCCACTCGATGTCCGTGGGGAGCCGGTGGAGCTGGCCGGATTGGCGGGTCTTCCACGCGCAGTAGGCGTCCGCGTCCTCGGCGCTGATGCCGACGACGGGCCACTCCGGGTGCCACGGCTGCCCGCTGCTGTCGTGCCCGGGCGGGACGGGCGCGCCCTGCGGGCCGGCGGGCCAGAGCGAGGGCGCTTGCGGGGCGTTCCGGGGCGCGCGGGCCGCGGCGGCCACGGGGCCGCTGGTGTCGTACACGTCGCGCAGGAACTCGGCGTACTCACCGCACGTCACGGGCCGCCGCGCGATGAAGAAGTCGGCGACCTCGACGGTGCGCAGCGGGGTGGCGAGCTGGGCCAGCGGATCCCCGCCGACACGCGCGGGGCCGCCGTGGATGTGGACGAAGCCGCGACCCACGGCGGCGTCCGGGAAGACGCGGAGCCGGAGCTTCACGCTTTCTTGCCGGCTCACGAGCAGGGGCGCGTAGGACTCGGAGAGGCCCGGCGCCGAGAGCTTGAGCAGGTAGCTGCCCATGGGCAGGGGGTCGATGCGTGTGGGCAGCGCCGCGATGGCCTGTGGGGCCGAGGGTGTGAGCACCCGGTCCACGACCCGGTACACCGAGAGGGTGCCGGCCAGGCCCCGGGGCAGGGTCTCGATCTCGAGTTTGCCGTCGCCCTTGAGCCGGTGCTTGAGCAGCCCCTCGTCGTCGAAGGCGCGCACGAGGTTCTCGTACTGCGCGGCGGCCGCCTGGTCGCGGTCCCGCTCGGCGTTCTCGAAGGCCGCGAAGTAGACCTCGGCCAGGGCGGTGCGTGTGGCGCGGGTCTCACCGCCGGCCCCGAGGGCGCCGTGGAAGTGCACCAGGGCCTCGGAGAGGTGCCGTGCCGCCTCGACCCGAGCTTGCTGCTCATGGTCTTCCTGGCGCCAGACCTTGTCGCGCTCCTCGACCGGTGCCCACGGGGCGAGGCGGGCGCGGAGCTGGGCCGTGCGGGCCTGCTGCTTCTGGAGGCCCTGCAGGTCCTCGAGCCAGCGCTCCGCCGCGACGCGTCCCAGCTCGTGCAGCCGGCGGCGTTCCTGCTCCTTCCGCGCGCGGTCCTGCTCGCCCTCGAGGTAGTCGTCGATCTGGTCGGCGACCCACGCGGCGGTGCGCGGTCGTTTCTTCGGCTCCTTCGCCAGGCAGTGCAGGCAGAGCTGCTCCATGGCGTGAGGGATCGCCCGGTTCGGGGCCCGCTCGCTGGGCGGCGACACACGTGTGTGGACCACGGCGTCCCGAATGGCCCGCGCGCTCGGCCCATCGAAGGGCGGCTCGAGGGTGAGCAGCTCGTAGAGCATGGCGCCGAGCGAGTACACGTCGGAGTGGGTGCCGAGCTCGTCGATGCGCCCCGCCGCCTGCTCCGGCGGCATGTACTGCGGGGTGCCCGTGACCTCGCCGTACTGTGTGGAGTAGCGCGCGTCCTGGGCGTCCGCGGCGCGGGCGCGGGCGGTGGACACCGGCACCTCGGCCATGCCCACGGGCTTCGCGAGCCCCCAGTCCATCACCGTGACCTCACCGAAGGCGCCGAACATCACGTTGTCGGGCTTGAGGTCGCGGTGGATCACACCCCGGGCGTGCGCGTAGGCGATGGCTCGGCATATCTGTGCGAAAAGATTGAGCAATCGGACGGGGCCGAACTGCTTCTCGATCTCGGGATCGCCGGTGCGCAGGTCCTCGATGACGTCCCGCAGCGTGCGGCCCTCGATGCGGCGCATGGCGAAGTACAGGCGGCCGTCGCCCAGGCGACCGAGCTCGTAGACCGGGGGGATGCTCGGGTGCTGGAGCTGCCCCGTGACCCGCGCCTCGTCGGTGAAGCGCAGGCGCAGCGACGCGTCGTCCTGGTCGATGAGCAGCTTGAGCGCGACGGGTCGGCCGAGCACGAGGTCCTCGGCCTCGAGCACCAGGCCCATGCCGCCGCGGCCGAGCTCGCGGCCGAGGGCGTAGCGCCGGTTCGCCGCGGCGCCGATGGGCAAGCCCACGTCCTCGGGGGCCGACGCGACCGCGCCCTGGGGCGGAGAGGTGTCGCCCTTCCACGGTGTGTCATGCCCCGCGCTCCCGGCGACCTCGGTCACGGGGCCGGCGCCGCGCGGCGGGTCGGTGGAAGGTCCGCTCGGCTCTTCGGGGTCGATGTCGACCTCGAACGCGTCGTCCAGGGCCGGCGGCGCGGCGTCGATGAGGCTGTCCGAGGGGTCGTCGTGGTCGATGGTCCCCAGCGCCGGCATGCCGGTCGAGGTCTCCGAGGGGTCGCTGCGCTGGACCTGGTGGTCCGCCAGCTCGCGCTCGAGGTCCGAGAAGTCGAAGAGGTCGGCGTCGGCGTCCGGGATCGCGTCGTGGGCGCCGGTCTCGTGGTCGTCGAGCAGCTCCAGGTCGTCCACCCCGAGGTCGGCGATGGAGGGCACGTCCTCGAGGGCGTCGAGCTCGTCGGACGCCGGAGAGGGCTCGGCGTCCACCCGAGACTCGGCCCGCGTGAAGGGCGGCGGGTGGGCGGTCGCGGGCGCGGGCGCGGCGGGCGGGGGGGGCGCGGCGACGAACTCCCCGGTCTCCCCGGTGGCGTCGAGGCTCGGCGGCGACGGGGTCACGGCGTGGGAGGTGCGCATCGCGCCCGGACCGGCCTCGGCGGCCAGCGCGCGGGCCAGGTCGGGGGTGATGCGCTCGGCCTGGAGAGCGGCCTCGAGCAGCGTGATGCGGGCGCTGCGGCTGCGGCGTCGGAGCTGAGAGAGCTGCCCCAGGGGAATGCGCGCGCGCACCTCGAGCAAGTCGAAGAGGCGCGCTTCGAGCTTCTTGTCGAGGTCAGGATCGGAGCCGTTGGGGTTTGCCATGGGGTTCAGGCGCTCTCTGGGCCGAGCAGGTCGGCGGCAAGTCGAATGCCGATGCCTTCGTGGGTGGCGTTCGCGGGCATCGTCGCACGGGCGCCGACGCGGCACTGGTCGGGCCGGGAGCGCCAAGAGCCGCCCCGCACCAGGACTCGGTCGGGATCGTCATCGGAGGGCGAGCGGGTCCATTCGCTCACCCCCCCGGCGACGTTGCGCACGCCGAAGGGGCTCTCGTCGTCGGGGAAACCGGCCAGGGGCGCGGGGCCGCGGGCGCGGCGCCACTTATTGTCCGCCAGGCCCGGGGCGAACTGGTCACCCCACGGGTAGGCGCGACCGTCGGCGCCTCCGGCGGCGTACTCCCACTCGTGCTCGTCGGGCAGGCGCAGGGACGCTCCGAGCCTACGGCCGAGCCACTGCGCGTAGGCCGCGGCGTCGGCCTGGCTGACCCAGCGCACGGGCGAGCCGGGCGGCGCGAAGACCTCGGCCTTCCACACCATGCGACCGTCCACGACGTTGCACAGCGCCTCGACGTTCCGTCGGGGCGCGTGCCGCCAGGGGTCCCGACCCGCGGCGAGGCGGTCGTCGAGGAACTCGAAGTACTCCTCCCAGGTCACGGGGGCGCGGGCCAGGCAGAAGGATTGGACCTCGATCTCACGCGGCGCCCCGGCGCCCGGCGCCCGGTCGTCCGCGCCCATCACGAAGCGGCCGCCGGCGACGAAGACGAAACCCGGCGGGACGCTGTGGCTCGGGGGCAAGACGGCCTCGACCACGTGGGCTTCACCGGGCGCGAGCTTGAGGGGAATGCGGGCCGCGAGCCCGTCCGGCGCGGTGAGCTTGAGGGTGGCGCGCGAGGCGCTGACGGTGCGGCTGCCCAGCGGGGTCTTGCCCAGGCGCAGACGCGCTCCGGGCGTGAACAGGGTGCCTCGATCATCCACCGTGGACAGGTCGACGATGGCGCCGGCCGGACGGGTCACGACGCTCAGCCCGGAGCGCCGCGCCAGCTCCCCGGCGAGGCGGCCGTCGTCCAGCGCCTCGGCGCGGGCGCGGTGGTACTGGGCGTTCATCGGGTCGCCCTCGCTCTCCGTGGCACGCCAGGCATCCCGGTGAAGACGCGCGAGCGCGGCGCGGCCCTCGTTGGCGTCGCCCCCGGACTCCAGCGCCCCGCCGTTCTCCAGATGCTCCGCGGCCTGCACGAAGTGGAACGCGGCCCGCTCCTCGGCGTCCCGCGCGCGGGTCTCGATGCGCCACAGGTCCTGGAGCGCACGACGCGGCGGCTCCGGCGGCAGGTTCGAGAAGATGCGGCGCGACTCGCTGCGGAGCCCGCGCGCCTCCTGCAGATGGCGGGCCCAGGCCGCGGCCTCGGCGAGCCCCTCGGCCAGCGCCGCGGCCGGATCGGCGCGGGTGGACTCGCTCGGTCGGGGCGCATCGGCCAGGGTTTTCTCACGGCGCCACTGCGCCTCGCCGTCAGTGTCGCGGGCCGCGGACGCCTCGCGCGCGTCGGGCCTGGGCCCGCGGGCCTCGAAGAGCGCCTCGACGTTCGCGGCCAGGTCGAGCGCGCTCTGGAAACGCTCGCCGGGGTCGTGGGCCATGGCCTTCAGGCAGACCGCCTCGAGCGCCGCGGGGATGTCCCGGTGCGGCGCGCGTTTGCGGGGCGGCTCCGGGGGGCCGCGCCGCACCTGGTCGAGCACGTCGGCGGAGCGTGTGGCCTCGTAGGGGCGCGTGCCCGTGAGCAGCTCGTAGAGAATCGCGCCGAGGGCGTAGATGTCGGCCCGGTGGTCGATGATGGCGATGCGCCCCTCGGCCTGCTCCGGGGCCATGTAGGCGGGGGTGCCGACCACGTCGCCCACACGCGTCACGCTGTCCTTGCCGAGCGCCGAGCCCTCGGACGAGGTGTCGGGCAAGGTCGGGAGGGTCGGCGCCCGGAGAGCCTTCGCGAGGCCCCAGTCCGTGAGCACGACCTGCCCGAAGTCCCCGACGAAGATGTGCGCCGGCTTCACGTCCCGGTGAATCACACCCTGGGCGTGGGCGAAGGCCAGACCGTGACAGACCTGTCCGAACCAGCCGAGAACGCGCCCGAGGGGCAGTTGCGAGGTCCGCACGAGGGTGCGCAGCGAACGCCCGGCCAGGAGCGCCATGACGAGCGCCGGACGGCCGTCCAGCTCGCCCACGTCGTAGATGGGCACGATGTTCGGGTGCCCCAGGCGGGCGCAGAGCTGGGCCTCACGCAGAAAGCGGGTGCGCTGGCGGTCCTGCGAGACGAGCTCCGGGCGCATCCGTTTGATGGCGACGGCGCGGCCGAGGCTTCGGTCCTGCCCCCGGTGGACGACGCCAATCGAGCCGCGCCCGATTTCGTCTTCGATCTGGTACCGATCGGACAGGTCCTTCGCGCGCATTTCGGCGCGAGACATTAGCAGCTTCAGAGGGTCGACCGATACAGGACACCGAAGCGAGCGAACCGATGCGCCCGGCCGACCAAGGAGCGGGGGTGCACAACCGGTGGGGCTGTACCCGGGGTACTGCCCCAGTGGTTGGGGGCCCCGCGACGCTGACCCGCCGGGCGGAGCGGTTTGCGCAGCCGGTGGCCAGTATCGGTCGACCCTCTCAGACACCGTGCGAGCCCGATCCGCGTCACTCCGGACAGGCGCCCAGCCCCTCGATCCAACGGGTCACGAGGGACACCCCCACGTCGTCGACGGCGCGGGTGGCGAGCGGCGGCATCGCGGAGGGCCCGCGACGGGTGATCCGCGCGTGAAGCACACTGCGCGCGGGGTCGCCGGGCGCCAGGAGGCGCGCGTCCTCGAGGCCCAGGTCGCCCTGACCCGGCGACACATCGCACAGCCCGGCTTCGCTCAGCGGGATGTTTGCGCGCAGGTCGATGCGTGTATTGCCCTGCCCGTCCGGGCGATGGCAGTGCGCGCAGTTCGAGGCGAGCATCGCCCGTGCGCGGTCCTCGACGGGGGCCGCGTCGTCGTCGCGGGCGGCGTATCGGGGCAGCGTGTCCACGGGGCCGGGGAGCGCCACGTAGCCCGCGAGCTGCAGCGCCTCGAGCTGTTGGGTGGCGCCGGAAGCGTAGGCGAAGTCCCCGTTGAGCTGCGCGGTCTGGAAGCCCAGCACATGATTCGATGCGGGCGTGTGGCACGTATCGCACTGCGCCCGCGACGGGTAGGTCCAGGCGTCGGGGCCCTGCGGGTGCACCGCGGGATCGAGGGCCTCGACCTGGCCGTCCTCGAGGAGGTCCGCGTCGTCCTGGGCTTCGTTCCAGCGATAGGTGAAGCCCTGCCACCCCGTGGCCTGGCGCACGTAGACCCGGGTCTCGAGGCGGCGCTCGCCCCCATCGGCCCTCGGCAGGGTGAAGGTCTTCAAGAAGACCGTGCCCTCCGGGGCCTCCCAGGCGTCGTTCTCCCGGTACTCGAAGACACCTCCGGGCGGGAGCGCGAAGTGCCGCAGTTTCCCGGCGCCGTCGCTCCACAGCGGGCTCTGCACCCCGTAGGGCACGACGCCCTCGGCGGGGGTGAGGGCCGCGAGGTCCGCGAAGCAGCCGGTCTCGCTCAGGCGCTGGGGGAAGTCGGCCGCAGGCGGAGCCCCGACGGCCGGCTCCAGGCGATGCAGGCTCGAGTTCCGGTTGAAGGCGACGAGGTACAGGTTCTGGCGGGCGTCGACCCCGAAGCTGGTGAGTTGCAGGTCCGAGTCCACCAGGAGCGCCACCTCGGTCGCGGCGGTGTGGTCGGCGTTGGGTCGCAGGGCCCAGATCCGGCCGCTGCCGTAGTCTCCGAAGACGTAGGCGCCCCAGAGCGTCGGCAGGGTGGGACCACGGTAGACCCGGCCGCCCGTGATGGAGCGCCCGACGTCGCGGCCGTACTCGTGGATCGGGGCGGCGTAAGGGGCCTGATTGCAGCCCGCCGCCGGCCGGTGGCAGTGGTTGCCCTCCATCACGCGCCAGCCGTAGTTCCCGCCGCGACGGATGATGTCGATCTCTTCCCAGCGGTCCTGACCGACGTCCCCGGCCCAGAGGAGCCCGGTCGACGGGTCGAAGCTGGTCCGCCAGGGGTTGCGCAGGCCGTAGGCGAAGATCTCGGGCCGCGCGGCTCCGAGGGCGCCGCAGTTCGGTGTGCAGGCGGCAAACGGGTTGTCCTCGGGGATGCCGTAGGCCAGGCCGCGGGCCGCGTCCACGCGGTCGACGTCGATGCGCACGATGCTGCCGAGGAGCTGCGTCGGACGTTGGCCGTTGTTCTGCGGATCGCCGCCGGAGCCGCCGTCCCCGAGCGCGATGTAGAGGAAACCATCCGGGCCGAACTGCAGGTCGCCCCCGTTGTGGTTCTCGAAGGGCTGCGGAACCTCCAGGAGGACACGCTCGCTCTCCGGGAGCACACGCAGCGCGTTGTCGGGGTCCCGGCGCCACTCGACGATGCGCGAGCGGTGGGGCGGCGAGACCGACGCGTAGGTGTAGAGCAGGCCGTTCTCGGCGTAGTTCGGGTGGAAGGCGAGCCCCAGGAGGCCCATCTCTCCGCCGGCCTGGGTGGGCACGGTGTGGAAGCGCACGCGGTCGTTCGGGCCGACGTTGTCCCGATTCTCGAAGGTGAAGATGCCGCCCCCGCGCTCGGCCACGTAGAGCCGGTCCTGGCCGTCCCCCGCGTGCCCGAGCCACAAGGGGGACTGGAAGTCGAGGGCGGGGAACGCCTCGACGACCCGCATCGCGCCCAGGGGCGGGAGGGCCGGGAACCGGCAGGTCAGGTTTTCGACACGGGGGGAGAGCGGGTCGGGGTTGGGGGGCGGAGGGGCCGCGTCCAGCGGGGGCGGAGGGGCCGCGTCGAGGTCGACGAGCGCGGCGTCGAGGTCGATCAGCGCGGCGTCGGCGGGTGAAGGCGCGGCGTCGGGGTCCAACGGCGCGGCGTCGGGGTCCAACGGCGCGGCGTCGGGGTCCAACAACGCGGCGTCGGGGTCCAACAACGCGGCGTCGGGGTCCAACAGCGCGGCATCGGGATCCAACAACGCAGCGTCGGGCTCCAACGGCGCGGCGTCGGACTCCAACGGCGCGGCGTCGGGCTCCAACGGCGCGGCGTCGGACTCCAACGGCGCGCCGTCTCGTTCGAGCGTGTCTCGGTCGCCCTGGGCGTCGGCGGTCGGGGCCGTTGCGTCCTGGCCCACATCCGTCTTCGCGGGGGCCTCGTCGCCCTCGGAGCGCGTCGAGTCGCAACCGAGCGCGAGCGCGAGCGCGACGAGCGGGAAAAGCGGCCGACGCGCGAAGAAGCTGGCGGATCGCGATGTTGTGCTCATAGTCATCGAGAACGATAGCAGGGATGCCCCTTCGACCCGAGGACCTACGCATGAACGTCGATCCCCTTCGGTTTTCGAACCGAAGCCCGCCCATCACCCCCGACCATCCGATCGAGGACGGTCACTGCGAGGCGTGCATTCGCGCCATCGCCCGCTCGGCCGACTCGGGCACGACCTCGCGCGTCGCCGCGCTGGCCGCAACCAACGTCACGCCCGCGGGGATCGGGCAGAGCGTCGGCCTCGACGAGGTCACGCTCTCGCCGGCCGCGCGCGCCGCGGCGTTGAGGACCACCGAGGACGCCGTGCGCGACCGCGCCGAGAGGACGGACCTGGAGCGGGTCCTCGAGGTCGAGGAGAAGGACCCGGGCTTCGCCGCGGCCCGTGAGCGCCGCCGTTCCCCGGGTGCGGACCCCCTCGAGGGCGCTTCGGTGCCCGTCCGCCAGGCGGCGCGTGACCTGGGCGCGATCGCCGACCGGGTGGACCGCGGCGAGGTCACCGAAGACGAACTCGACCGATTCCTCGCGCGCCTGCAGCCCGAGGTCCGCTCCGAGCTGCGCGAGGTGGTCGAAGACCTCGAGTCGCAGACGTCCTCGCCCCTGGGAAACACCATCGACGAGGTCGTCTGACGCAGGTTCTGCCGGAGACCGATGCGCGCGATCCTGCCCGTACCCGACCTGCCGGAGACCCACTTCGCGGTCCGTGAGGTCCCGACGCCGTCCGCCGGCCTGGGCGAGGTCCGCTTGCGGGTCGTCTCGACCGCCGTGAACCGAGCGGATCTGCTGCAGGTCCGGGGCCTCTACCCGCCGCCTCCAGGCGCGAGCGCCGTCCTGGGGCTCGAGGCGGCCGGCACGGTCGACCAGGTCGGCGAAGGGGCGGAAGGGTGGCAGGTCGGAGACGCCGCGATGGCGCTTCTGGCCGGCGGTGGGTTCGCGGAGTGGGTCGTCGTCGATGCGCGGCACCTGCTCCCAGTGCCCGCGTCCGTAGGCTTGCCCGATGCCGGCGCGGTGCCCGAGGTCTTCCTCACGGCCTGGTCGAATCTGGTCGAGCTCGGCGGTTTGCGCGCGGGCGAACGCATCCTGGTGCAGGGGGGCAGCGGCGGGGTCGGCACCGCGGCGATTCAGCTCGCGCGGTGGCTCGGCGCCGAGGTCTGGGTCACCGCCGGCGGGCCCGATCGCTGCGCGCAATGCCTCGCGCTCGGCGCGCACGCGGCCTTCGACCACCGCGACGCCGCCCTCGACCTCGGCGCGGAACTCGAGCGTCGCGGCGGCGTCGACCTCGTGCTCGACGTGCTCGGCGCTCGGGCTTTGGGGGCGCACCTCAGGGCATTGCGGCCCGAAGGCCGCCTCGTGGTCATCGGGCTCCAGGGCGGGCGCCGGGGAGAGCTCGATCTGGGGGTTCTGCTCACGAAACGCTTGCGCATCTTCGGGAGCACGCTCCGGGGTCGTTCCGCCGACGAGAAGGCCGGTCTGGTGGCCCGTTTCCGCGCGCGGGCGCTGCCGGCCCTCGACGCCGGCACCCTGCGTCCAGTCATCGGACACAGGGTCGGGTGGGGCGACCTCCGAGCGGCCCATGCACATCTCGACGCGAGCCGTGTATTCGGGAAAATCCTCGTCACAGTGGAATGACACGACGGCTTGCCAGTCGCGTGCCAACCCCCATATCTGGTGGTGCGCAGAACGCGTGACCCCCCATCTTGTGGTTGTCACAAAAAAACGGTTGCGGGGCTTTTGGGGCTCATGTAGCTCCCTTTCCCCACGACCGGTGGAAATGTCGGGTGCTGTAATCCGACACACTGGCATGTAGTTTGATCTGCGACATGACGGATGGAGCCCATGAAGGTTCAGCGCCGATACACGCGGGGTTTGGCGTCCCCGTACGAAAAGCTGAGTTTCGAGGTTCGGAAGAGCGAGATTCGCAATCCGGACGGCTCGATCGCCTTCCTCAACGAGAACGTGCACGTCCCTGATTCATGGAGTCAGGTGGCGGCCGACATCCTGGCGCAGAAGTACTTTCGTAAGGCGGGCATCCCGTCGCGGCTGAAGCCGGTCCCCGAGGAGGGGGTCCCGGAGTGGCTGTGGCGCAAGGAGGCGGACCCCCGCGCCCTGGCGGACCTGCCGCCGGAGCAGCGGGTGACCGGCGAGACGGACGCGCGGCAGGTCGTCGACCGCCTCGCGGGGTGCTGGACCTACTGGGGCTTCAAGCACCGCTACTTCTCGGACGAGGAGAGCGCGCGCGCCTTCTACGACGAGATGCGCTACATGCTCGTCACCCAGATGGCGGCCCCGAACAGCCCGCAGTGGTTCAACACGGGCCTGCACTGGGCGTACGGCATCACGGGGCCGGCCCAGGGGCACATGTACGCAGACCCCGCCACGGGCGAGGTGCGCGAGAGCACGAGCGCATACGAGCGTCCGCAGCCGCACGCCTGCTTCATTCAGTCGGTGTCCGACGACCTCGTCAACGAGGGCGGCATCATGGACCTGTGGGT
>JBMOFP010000149.1:0-14760 GCA_049318805.1 Bradymonadia bacterium | reverse complement strand
GCGGGGGCGGGCTTCTTCGGACGCCCACCGGAAGCCGGGCTCGGGGCAGCGGCGGGGGCCGGCGCCTGGACGACCGGCGCGGGGGGCGCGGGCGCCGCGACCGGGGCCTCGCTCACCACCGGCGCAGGCTCGCGCTCTTGGCGCGCCGGACGCTCCTCGTCGCGGTCCCGACGCGGGCCACGCTCGCCGTCGCGGTCCCGACGCGGGCCTCGATCACCGTCCCGCTCGCGGCGCGGGCCGCGGTCGCCGTCTCGACGGGGGCCGCGATCGCGATCCCCGCCGCGGCGCGGGCCGCGGTCCTCACCGTCGTCGTCTCGACGCGGCGGCATCTCGAAGGCGCCCTCTTCGCGGTCGCGCGCCTGCCCGGGCGCTTCGAGCTCGACCGGCCAGCAGCGCGCGTCGCGGATCGCGGCGACCAGGTCGGCCTGCATCAGGCGCTCGCCGTGGAAGAAGGTCATGGCCTTGCCGAGGGCCTCGAGCTCGCCGGCGCAAGAGCCGAGACGGGCGACCTTGCGGCGGTCGACGGCCTCGTCGGCCATCTGGTCCCACAACGGACGTCCACGGCCCACGCGGGTCTCGATGCCGTCCAGGCGCGGCAGGAAGTACACGGCGTCCGCGAGCACGGACTCCAGGTCGCGGCAGTAGGGGTGTCCGGCGAGCACGACGCCGTCCAGGTCCTTCAGGCGTTCCATGGCGTCCCGCCAGTCCCAGCGCGCGGCGGCGGGCGCGAAGCTGAAGCTTCGGAACGCCTTGTCCACCGACGCGGGCAAGTAGACCAACGAGCCCCGCTCGAGCAGGAGCTCGACCCCGGCGAAAGCGGCCAGGCCGGCCTCTCGCAGCGCCTCGGCGTAGGCGTCGAGGCGGTCGGTGCGGTGGGTGTCCGTGATGACCACACCGTTCAGCCCGGCGCCACGCGCCGCCTGGGCCAGCGCTTTGGGGGTGAGCTCACGGGGGTTGACGTGCACATCGACGAGCATTTGGGGGGGTCCTTCTGGCAACACCTTGGGGGCTCGGGCGCATCGACTCCACGCTGAGCAATACGCCCACCGGGCCCCGCGAAACGGGCGGTAGAGTACGCAAGGTCCGTCGAAATCGCGACCCTGTTCGAACGTTTCAGTACGGCGCGGCGTCGAAAATCGGGCAAGGTGCCCGGGATGCCGCAGAAGCCGAACGACGTCAGCGCTCCGCCCACGCCGGTCCCTCCCGCACCTGTGAACGATCTGAAGCTGAAGCGGGTGGGGGTCTTCCGGCGCGACGCGCATGGGGACTACCCGCTCGACAGCCTGCGCAAGGTCTTCTCGCGCGCTTCGATCGAGGTCGTCCTGCTCCCCGAGAACGACGAGGGTCTGCCCCTCGACCTCATCGTCGCGCTCGGCGGCGACGGCACCGTGCTGCGTGCGTTGAACGCGTGGCCGGGTGTGCCGGTCCTCGCCGTGAACTTCGGGCACCTGGGCTTCCTGACCGCCAGCGACCGCAGCGAGCTCGATCGTGTGTTGGTGCGTTTGCTCGCGGACGACTTTTTCGTCGAGGAGCGCCTGACCCTCGCCGTGGTGCATCGGGAGCGCACGTTTCGGTGCGTGAACGAGGTCGTCGTCAAGGGCACCACCCACATGGTCACGATCGACCTCGCCGTGGACGGGCGCGCGGTGACCTCGCCCCGCGGCGATGGCGTGATCGTCGGCACGCCCACGGGCAGCACGGCCTACCTGCTGTCCACGGGCGCGCCGCTCATGGTGCCGAGCGTCGATGCGATCATCGTGAAGCCGCTCAACGAGTACAGCTTCTCCAGCCGCTCGATCATCCTGCCGGGCTCGGCGGTCGTCGACCTGCACGTGGTGCCCACGGACCGCCCGCCCGGGCAGACGGGTGAGACACTGCTCGTGGCCGACGGCAACGAGGTCGTGCAGGTCGCACCCGGCGACGACATTCGCGTGCACCGCCACCCCGTGCCCGCGCGCCTGGTCTTCTTCGAGCGGGACTCGTTCTTCCGCAACCTGAAGAGTCGCCTGCGCTGGTGAAAGTGGCCCGCACCCGCCCCGAGAGTTCGATGCGGCAGGCGCGCCGCTACCTCGCGCGTTTGGAGCGCGTACGCCGTAGGATCGCCGTCATCGCGACCGTGCGCCTGGTCGCGTTCGTCGTCTTCGCCGCCTTCGGCTTCGCCGCCTGGACCGACGACGCCTGGGCGGTCTATGGCCCCATCGCCGCCGTCGGGCTCGTCGCGTTCGTGGTGGCCGCGGTCCTGCACCGGGCGCCGCACGCGCTCGCGCCCCGGCTCGAGGCGCTCGCGCGTGTCTACGAACGTCGGGCGGCGCGATGTGTCGGCGACTGGACCGCGCTGCCCGACGACGGCGCGCGGTTCCTGGACCCTGCGTGCCCCCACCTGGGCGAGCTCCAGGTCTTCGGCCGCGGCTCGCTGTTCCAGCTCCTCGACCGCGCGGCCCTGCCCGGCGCCCGCGCCCTGCTCGCACGGCGCCTGCGGGACGGCCTGACCGAGACCGAGATTCCCCCCGCGCAGTCGGCCGCTCAGGAGCTCGCGCGCGCCAGCGGGTTCCGTGCGCGCCTCGAGGCCGAGGGCCGCCTCGTGGAACTCGACCCGGCACAGCTCGACCGGTTTCTTCGCTGGTCCGGGGACGGCGCGTCGGTTCCTTTCGCGTCTCGATGGGTATGGCCGGCGCGGGCGCTCGTCGTCTTTGCCTGGGCGTGCATCATCGGCGCCGCGGGCTTCGACCTCGACACACCGTGGAAGCTCGCGCTCGGGTTGAACGTGCTGGTCTTCCTCGCCACCACCGGCCGCCTCGCGCCGACCTACGCCGACCTCGTCGGACAGTCCCAGGCGCGGCCTTTCATCGCGATGCGCCGTATGTTCGAGCGTGTCGAGAAGCGTCGTTTCCACGCGCCACGCTTGCTCGAGCTGCGTTCCGCCCTGTGCGCCGAGGGCCCGCCGTCCCGACGCCTCGCGCGCCTCGAGAGCCTCACGGACAGCCTCTCGGTGCGCGCGAACCCGCTGTCCTTCTTCATCGCCAATGCGCTCGGACTCTGGGAGCTGCAGGTCGTGGCGGCCCTCGAAGCGTGGCGAAAACGACACGGTCCGCGGGTCGGCGCCGACCTCGAGCGCCTCGCCGAGATCGAGGTCTACGGGTGCATCGCGGGTTTCGCCGCCGACCATCCGCAGTTCGCGTGGCCCACGGTCGATACCCACGCCGCCCGCGCCCTCGAGGGCGAGGGCCTCGGGCACCCGCTGATCCCCGAGAGCCGCCGCAAGGTCAACGACTTCACGCACCCGGGCCCCGGCCACCTCGTGCTCATCACCGGCAGCAACATGGCGGGCAAGAGCAGCTTCCTGCGCACGCTGGGCGTCAACACGATCCTGGCGCAGGCCGGGGCGCCGGTGTGCGCGCGGCGCTTCACGATCCGCCCGGCGCAGTTGAGCACGAGCATCCAGGTCACGGACTCACCGGACCAGGGCCTGAGCCGCTTCTACGCCGAGGTCAAGCGCATCCGGCGCATCCTGGATGAGTGTCGCGCCGCCGCGGACGATCCGCGCGCACCGATGCGCCTCTTCCTGGTCGACGAGATGTTGAGCGGCACCAACAGTCGGGAACGCCACGTCGCGAGCGTGAGCGTCGCACGGCACTTGCTCGAGCAGCCCCGCGCCTTCGGCCTCGTCACGACCCACGACCTCGGGCTCGTCGCGCTGGAGCGGGACTTCCCGGAGCGGGTCGAGACGTGGCACTTCACCGACCGCTTCGACGGTCAGGCCCTGCACTTCGACTACACACTCCGGCCGGGGGTCGCCACCACGACCAACGCGCTCGACGTGCTGCGCCTCGAGGGCATCGAGGTCTTCGAGAGCTAAGGCGTCTCGTCGGCCTTCGCGCGGGTCAGCGCCGCGGCGAGCTGGGGGTCTTCCACACGCAGCCACATCGTGCGCTGCGGGAAGGGGATCTCGATGCCCTCGGCGTCGAGGCGATTCTTCACACGCCGACGGAACTCGCGCGCGACCATCCATTGGAGGCCGGGCTTGGTCTTGAGGATGGTCCGGATCACCACGGCGCTGTCGGCCAGAGACTCGACGCCCTCCACGAGCGGCTCACCGTCCAACCGAGGCCCGTACTCCGGATCGGCGGCGAAGCGGGCCGATTCGTCTTTGAACAGCTCGATGACCCGGTCGACGGCCGCGCCGTAGGCGACCCCGATCTCGATGATCGCCTTGGAGAAGACGCGGGTCATGTTGCTGACCATCGCGATGTTGCCGCAGGGGATCATGTGCAGCGTGCCGTCGAAGCTGCGGACCTGCACGACCCGCAAGCTCATGTGCTCCACGTGGCCGAGGCGATCGTTGATCTGCACGACGTCCCCCACCGCGAGCTGGTCCTCGAGCAAGAGGAAGAAGCCCGAGATCACGTCCTTCACGAGGCTCTGCGCCCCGAACGAGACGGCGAGCCCCAGCACCCCGGCGCCGGCGAGGAGCGGGCCGATGTCCACGAAGAGATTGAGCGTGAGCATGAGGCCCAACGAGACCAGCAGGGCGCGGCCCACGCTGCGCAGGAGCTGCGCCAGGGTGCGCCCGCGCTTCTCGCGATGGGTCGACACACTGTCGTCGCCGTCGTCCACCGACCGCTCGATCTGCCGCGCTCCGGCCTTCATCAACGAAAGGCCGATCCAGACCGCGCTCCAGATGGTGACGAACCTGAAAGCGGTCCGCACGACGTCGGCGAGCTCGATGTCGAGCACCCCCGCGAGCCAGGTCGAGGCTTCGGAGAGCGTCTCCCACACTTCCATGTTCCGACTCCCGAGACGAGGACCGCCGCACGCTCGGCGACGTCGACGTCGTCGTCAAGAGTCCCGGTACGTCTTGCCGGCGACACGTTCCTTGACCAGACTGGGCGCATGCTCGACGGGCCCATCAGTTCGAAGCACGGGCACATCGCCCTGCTCTCGGTGCTCTTCTCCGCGTGCGCGTCCGCGGCCTCGGACTCAGGGGACGCCACGCCGGCCCCGCCATCTCGCCCGAGCGGCCCGGTCGTCGACGCGTACGTCGACCCCTTCGCCGCGACGGACGGCGGCGCAGGCACACCGGCGGCCGACTGCCGCCCGAGCTGCGAGCGCCTGGGGGACTGCGCCGCGGCGCCCGGCGACAGCGCCTGCGAAGGTGTGGACGCCGAGAATCGGGCGGCCTTCGTCGACGCCTGTATCGAGGCCTGCGAGGGCACACCCGGCTTCGCCGACGGCGTGAACCAGCGCGACACCTGCGAGAGCGCGCTCGAGTACGCCAAAAACTCGTTCCTCGGCCTGGCCTTCGACTGCCTCGGGGACTACGCGCACCAGGCCGTGTGCGAGCCCTTCGGCGAGGCCCTCGCGGACTGCGTGCTCAGCCGCTGCGAGCCCGCACAGGGCATGCGGAGCGGGTTGGTCTTCGTTTTCACGGACGACTGTGACCGAACGATGGCCGTCGGACTCTACGGGCGAGCCGATGTGGAGCAGAACGCCGAGGTGTATCGGGCGTGCCTCTCCGAGGACGCCGTGCGGGTCGCCACGGAGATCGCGGGCCGCTCGGCCGACGGCGAGCCGGGCTTCCTCGAGCCCGTGTGCAGCGGTCAGCCGGTCGTGCCCACCGAGACCTGCGACGCCGCCTGCGACGCCCTGCGCCCGTGTGTATCGCCTCGCGACCCCATCTCCGACGCGGGCTACTGCCGGCTCGTTTGCGCCGTCTCCGTGGCCAATGCCGGCCTCTTCGGCTGCGTTGCCGGCGCGCGCAGCTGCGATGGGGTGGACGCCTGCTTGCAGTGAGGTGTCGTCGACAGCGCCGGCGGGGCGCCTCGGCCTTGAGAAATCCAGAGGGCTTCGGTACACGGTCGCGCCATGACCGAGCGCTCCACAGAAATCCTCGATGCCGTGGCCGTCCGCTTCGCGGGCGACTCCGGCGACGGCATGCAGCTGACGGGCACGCAGTTCACCGAGACCAGCGCCATCGCCGGCAACGACTTCGCCACGTTCCCCGACTTCCCCGCCGAGATTCGGGCCCCCGCGGGCTCGCTGGCCGGGGTCTCGGGCTTCCAGGTGCACTTCTCGTCGCACGAGGTCTTCACGCCGGGCGATGAGCCCGATGTGCTGATCGCCATGAACCCCGCGGCGTTGAGGACGAATCTGGCCGACCTGAAGAAGGGCGGCATTCTCATCCTCAACTCCGAGCAGTTCACGACGAAGAACCTCGAGCGTGTGGGCTACACGTCCAACCCCATCGAGGACGGCTCGCTCTCGAGCTTCCATGTGATCCTGGTGGACGTGACGGGCATCACGTTGCGCGCCATCCAGGAGCTGGGACTCAACCAGCGTGCGGCCGTGCGCTCGAAGAACTTCTTCGCGCTCGGTCTCGTGTACTGGATGTTCAGCCGCGACATGCAGCACACGCTCGACTGGATCGACGAGACGATGGGCAAGAAGGACGCGGTGGTCGCCGAGGCGAACCGCCGCGCGCTCAAGGCCGGCTGGGCCTACGGGGAGACGACCGAGGCCTTCGCCCACCGCTACGACATCCCGCGCGCGCCCATCGAGCCCGGCCACTACCGAAACATCACGGGCAACGAGGCCACCGCGCTGGGCTTCCTGGCGGCGGCGGAGCTGAGCGGGCTCGAGCTCTTCCTCGGCTCGTACCCCATCACCCCGGCGAGCGACATCCTCCACTTCCTCTCGAAGCAGAAGCACCTGGGGGTCAAGACCTACCAGGCCGAGGACGAGATCGCCGCCATCGGCGCGGTCATCGGCGCGGCCTACGCGGGCGGGTTGGGGCTGACCACCACCTCGGGCCCCGGGGTGGCGCTGAAGTCCGAGGCGATGAACCTCGCGATGATGCTCGAGCTCCCGCTGGTCGTGGCCGACATTCAGCGCGGCGGTCCTTCGACGGGCCTCCCCACGAAGACCGAGCAGTCCGATCTGCTGCAGGTGCTCTTCGGCCGCAACGGCGAGTCGCCCATCCCCGTGGTGGCGGCCTCGGGCCCCGGCGACTGCTTTTTCGCCGCGGTCGAGGCGTGTCGCATCGCCATCGAGTCCATGACGCCGGTCGTCTTCCTGTCCGACGGCTACGTCGCCAACGGCGCGGAACCCTGGCGGATCCCGCAGATGAGCGCGCTCGAGCCCATCGCCGTGCAGTTCAGGACCGATCCGAACGGGTTCAAGCCCTACGACCGCGACCACAAGCTCGCGCGCCCCTGGGCCGTGCCCGGCACGCCCGGCCTGGAGCACCGCATCGGTGGCCTCGAGAAGCAGAACCTCACCGGGAACATCAGCTACGACCCGGTGAACCACGACTCCATGGTGCGCCTGCGGGCCGAGAAGGTGCGGCGAATCGCGGACCGGCTGCCGCCGACCGAGGTTTTCGGCGACCCGGAGGGCCAGGTGCTCGTGGTCGGATGGGGCGGTACGTTCGGCGCGCTGCGCGCCGGGGTCGAAAAGGTCCGGGCGCTCGGGCACAAGGTCGGCCACGTGCACCTGCGCCACCTGAACCCGCTGCCGAATGACCTCGGAGACATCCTCGGGCGCTATACTCAGGTGCTCGTGCCCGAGCTCAACCTGGGTCAGCTTTCGATGGTGCTTCGGGCGCGCTACCTTGTGAATGCCCAGGGGTTGAACAAGGTGCAGGGCAAGCCCTTCAAGGAGTCCGAGATCGTCCGCGCCATCCTCGCGCGGCTGGAGGCCTGAGTCGTGACGCTCTATCCCAAGCTCCCCGCGACCGATCCGACCACCCTGACCCGCAAGGACTTCCAGACCGACCAGGACGTCCGCTGGTGCCCGGGCTGCGGCGACTACGCCATCCTCGCCCAGGTGCACAAGACGCTGCCGGAGCTCGGCATCCCGCGCGAGAACTTCGTCTTCATCAGCGGCATCGGGTGTTCGAGCCGGTTCCCGTACTACACGAACACTTTCGGCATGCACTCGATCCACGGGCGCGCGCCGACCATCGCCACGGGTGTCAAGACCCTGCGGCCCGACTTGTCCGTGTGGGTCGTCACCGGCGACGGGGACGCGCTCTCCATCGGCGGCAACCACCTGATCCACGCGCTCCGGCGCAACGTGGACCTCAAGATCCTGATGTTCAACAACCGGATCTACGGGCTCACGAAGGGGCAGTACAGCCCCACGAGCGAGCAGGGCAAGAAGACGAAGTCCACGCCCATGGGCTCCGTGGACTACCCGTTCAACCCGATCAGCCTGGCGCTCTCGGCCGAGGCCACCTTCGTGGCGCGCTCGGTGGACGTGGACGCGAAGCACCTGGGCTCGGTGCTCGAGCGCGCGGCCCGCCACAAGGGCAGCGCCTTCGTCGAGATCTACCAGAACTGCAACATCTTCAACGACGGCGCCTTCGAGTACCTCACGGACCGCACGACGAAGGCCGACCACGAGCTGAAGCTCGAGCACGGCAAGCCCGTGCGGTTCGGCGCGCAGGGCGAGAAGGGCATCGCGCTGGATCCGCGCATGCAGCCGGTCGTGGTGGACGTCGCCGAGTACGGCGAGGACCGTCTGCTCGTCCACGACGAGACGAACGACGCCATGGCGTACTTCCTGAGCCGGCTCGTGCACCCGAACTTCCCGACGCCCGTGGGTGTCTTCCGGGCCGTCGAGCGCCCGACCTACGACGGCCTGGTCGCGGAGCAGATCGCCGCCGCGAAGTCGCGCGCCAAGCCCGGGGGCGTGCAGGCGCTCCTCGAGGCCGGAGAGACCTGGGTCGTCTGACACGGGCGCTCGACCGCCGAGGAGACGCAGATGCATCCGAGTCGTCGGTCGAGCGTTTTTGTGTTGTCCACCTGCCTCGCGCTCGCGTGTGGCGAGGAGGCATCGGCCGAGGCCGAGGTCGATGCCGGGGCCCAGGGCGGCGCGGGTGGCTCCTCCGAACCGCCCAGCGCGGGCACGCCAACGCCGGCCTCGTGCCCCGAGGTCCCGGCACCGGTCTCGTGCCCCGAGACCGCGGCGCCCCAGGTCCCGACCGATGTCGACCAGGACGGCTACACCGTCGAGGACGGCGACTGCGACGACTTCAACCGCACGGTCTACCCTACGGCGCGCGAACGGACCGGCGACGGCCTGGATTCGAACTGCGATGACTCGGAGCGCCCGATCGGCGTCGAGGTCTACACGGACGCGCTCCTGGTCATCGACACCGACATGGACGGACAGATCTCCTTCGCCGAGTTCGAGGCCCAGTGCGCGGGGTCCGCACTCGCGCTCGGGGACGCGCGCCCGGGCGTCGTGCAGATGCACGTCTCCTGCAGCGGCACGAACAGTTGTCGGGGCATGGTCCTGCATCCCTGGGGCGAGCTCTGGGAGCACGACTGTCGGGGCGTGAACGGGTGTGAGGGCTGGAGCTGCGTGGAGACCGCGGCCGGCGGAGAGCTCGAGGTCGCCGCGCTCTTCGACCAGGCGACCTGCAGCTTCTGCCACGCGGGCGACAACGGCGCGTTCAAGGTCCAGATTCCCCCCGGCAATGACGACCAGGAGGCCTTCCTGGCGCAGTTCCGGGCGCGCACCGACGGGCAGTTGCGCGCGGCCATCGCCTTCGGGGTGCAGTTCGTGAACCCGGACGGTGTGGCCGTATCGGCGATGCCCGGGTTCTACGGGGCGCTGTCCCGTGCTGAGATGGACACGCTGATCGCCTACATTCGGAGCCGTGAGCTCCAAGGCCACCCCTATCGATTCAGCTACGACCCGCCCGTTCGCGACTGACGCGCTCGGGCTGGGCCTTCGGCCTTCGCTGGTCGGCCCGCTGTGCGAGACCTGGCCCGACGTGGGCTTCCTCGAGGTCCTCGTCGAGAACTTCACCGGGCGCGCTCAGCTCCCGCGCGCCCAGCTCGCCCGCCTCGGCGCGCGGTACCCGCTCGTGGGGCATGGCGTCTCGCTGAACCTGCTGGGCGCGGATCCGCTGGACCTCGAACACCTCGGCCGGGTCCGTGACCTCGTGCGCGAACATCGGATGCCGTACTTCACCGACCACCTCTGCTGGACGGCGTCGAACGGCACGCACCACCACGACCTGCTGCCCGCGCCCGCCCACCCCGACCTGGTGCCCTACGCCGCCGAGCGTGCGCGTGCGGTCCAGGACTTCCTGGGGGTGCCCTTCGGGCTCGAGAACCTCTCGTCCTACGTCACGTGGGGGCGGGACCAGATGCCCGAGTGGGACTTCCTGACCGAGGTGGTGCGTCGCTCCGGATGCTGGGTGATGCTGGACCTGAACAACATCGTGGTGTCGGCGGTGAACCACGGCTTCGACCCCGAGGACTACCTGCGGGCCATCGACTGGTCCCGGGTTCTCCAGGTGCACGTCGCTGGCCACGCGACGCGGCCCGACGGGCTCCGCCACGACACCCACGACCGAGAAGTCTCGGACCCGGTCTGGGACCTGTACCGCACGGCGTGGCGCCTCGGGGGACCGTTCCCGACGCTGCTCGAGTGGGACGAGCACCTGCCGACGCTCGACGAGGTGCTGCGGGTGCTGCGACAGGCGCTCGAGGTCCGCGCATGACCCCCGCGCCCGACTGGTGGGTGGCGCTCCAGGGTCAGTTCGGGGCGCTCTTGCAGACACCCCTCGAGGTGCGCGCGGGTCGATTTCAGGCGCCCGCCGCACAGTACGATCCCGCGCTCGTCGACGCCTTCTCGCCCGTCGCAGCCGGCGCGTCCGGCCCGGCCGCGGTCCCCCCGGTCGCGCGCCTCGTGCTCTATCACGAGCAGGTCTGGATGCGACGCTTCGTGGTCCTTCAGGCCGCCTACCCGCGCACGGCCCGCGTCCTCGGGGCGTGGACCTTCAATCGCCTCGCCGTGCTGCACCTCGCGGCTTGCGGGCGCTTCGGCCCTGACCTGGGCGCCGTGGCCGAGGGCTTCGACCAGCGTCTGCTCGCCGCGCTCTCCGGCGCTCCGGCGCCCGAGGCCTTGACCGAGGTGCTCGCCGAGCGGCCGGTGCCCGGCGAGCTGCTGCGCCAGGCCGTGACCCTGGACCGCGCCCAGACCGCGAGCTTCGAAGCACCGGCGCCGACCTACTGGCGACCCACGCCCGAGGCGCGCCAGTCCCTCATGGACTGCGTGCCGCGGCTGGCCCCCGGCTTCGGGCTCGTGCGCGAGACCTGGGCGCTCGCCACGCTGCCCGACACGCCGCTCTCGAACGGCGCGCCCGTCGACCTGCCCGCGCCGTTGCCCGTCGCGCGCCACTGGGTCTTCTTTCGAACGGAGCACGGCTCGGCCAGCGTGGTCGTGCACCCCGCGTGCGCGCGCTGGCTGGCCCTCGCACGGGGCATCACGGTCGGAGAGGCCCTGGCCCGGGTGGAGCGCGACTGTCGACCCGAGGACCGCGCGGCCTTGCAGGCGCAGGTCCCGGGGTGGCTCGACCAGATCATTGGCCTCGGTTGGTGGGTCGGGCCCGCGGCGCGTGTAAATCGAACGTGAAATTGGATCGGCGCTCCCGGTCGGGCGTGTACCCCGCCACGGAGGTCGTCCATGAAAATCAAGACGTTGGCCCTGCTCACGGGCCTGTGGGGTGTGTTGCCGGGCTGTGGGGCTTCGAGCTATGTCGCCACCGACGATGCCGCGCTCGGGCGGGTCGTCGTGTACCGGAACGGCGTGGCGTACTACGAACGCCGGGCCGTCGTGGACGGCGACACCCTCTCGATCCAGGTGCCCGCCGACAAGGTCGACGACTTCCTGAAGTCCCTGACCGTGGCGGACGCGCGCACCGGCAAGGCGCTGCCGGTCTCGTTTCCGGGCGCTGGCACCGCGGCCGGCGCGACGGGCAACCTCGACATGACGGTCACGCTGCCCGCCGCCGCCGATGGCAAGCCCGTGCGTGAGGTCGTGCTGACCTACGTGACCGAGGCCCCCGCGTGGAAGCCGAGCTACCGCGTGGTGCTCGACCCCCAGGGCAAGGTCGGGCTCGAGGGCTGGGCCATCGTCGACAACACCTCGGGCGAGGACTGGAACGCCGTGAAGGTCGGTGTGGGCTCGAGCTCGGCGCTCGCGTTCCGCTACGACTTGCGCAGCGTGCGCACCGTGCACCGCGAGATTCTGCAGAGCGAGGCGCGCTTCGCCGTCGCGCCGCCCACGGGCGGCAGTCTGTTCAAGAACACGCCCGGGCCCCAGGTGATCGAGGAGCTCGCGGCCGGTGACTTGCTCTCCGACGCCGCCTTCGATGAAAGCGCCGCGGCCGAAGCGGACGAGGCGGAGTTCTTCGCGTCGAAGAGCGCCGTTTCGGGTCGCGGGGCTGCGGCCAGCCCGGCCCCGGCGCGTGAGCCCATGCGGGACAAAAAGCACGACGCCGCCCGACGGGACGAACAAGTGAGCCGGGTCCGTGCTCTCGCGCAGACCCTACGGAGCCGCGGCGACCAGCTCGTCATCGAGGGCTACGCCGAGCCCGGTGAGGCCGAGCCCCAACTCCGCGCTCTGGAGCGCGCGAACGTGCTGCGCAACCAGCTCATCAAAGAGGGCGTGCCCCCGGCCCAGGTCGAGGCCCAGGCGCGCGGCGTGGTGCCCGGCCAGAAGGCGGGCGTGCGCCTCGTTGCCTCGACGCCCCCGGCGGACACCTCGGCGGGCCGGGTGGACGCCGACGCCCACCCGGTGGGCGAGAGCCACTTCGAGTCGCAGACCCCGATGTCCGTGCGCCGGGGCACCAGCGCGATGGTCTCCATGCTCGACCAGGACGCCGAGGGCGAGATCGTCTACCTCTACGACCCCGAGGGGGAGCGCGGCGATGCGCGCTTCGCGTTCCGCGCGGTGTTGTTCCGCAACCCCACCGACTCGACCCTGGAGTCCGGCCCGGTCACGGTCTACGGCCAGTCGCGGTTCATCGGCGAGGGCCTCACCGAGTCGATCCCGCCGCACTCCACGGCGGTCGTGCCCTTCGCCCTCGACCGGCAGGTCGTCGTCGAGCGCACGGGGGACGAGGGCGACCAGATCAGCCGCTTGCTGACGGTGCAGCGGGGTGTGCTCACCTGCGAGGTCGAGCACCGCCGCACGTCGAAGTTCAACCTGACGAATCGGCAGCAGGTGCCCGCGACGGTGCTGCTCCGGCACACCTCGAGCCGCGGGTGGAACGTGGTCAAGGCGCCCGGCGATGCCGAGCGGTTCGGCACCTCGAGCCTCTACAGGGTGCAGCTCGCGGCGGGCGAGACCCGGACCGTGGAGATCGAAGAGACGACCCCCATGACACGCACGCTCGACCTGCGTACGCCCGACGGGCTCACGATGGTCCAGACCTTCCTGTCCGGGCCCGGCCCCACGCCCGCCTTCGCGCAGCAGATGGGTCGCCTCACGAAGCTGCACCGCGAGATGGTCGACGGCAACGAGGCCATCGTGAACCTACGGGCGCGCGGCGATGAGTACCGCGTGCGCATGGACGAGTTGCACGCGCAGATCGTGTCGCTCGGGGTCACGAAGACCGGCGGCACCCTCACGACGCACCTGCGCACGAAGATGCAGCAGATCTCCGAGCGGGTGCAGCGCAACACGATCGAGATCGTGCAGCAGCAGGAGAAGCTCATGCTCGCGCGGGTCGCTTTTCAGGACGGCCTCGCGGAGCTCACGCTCGGGGACGCCCCCGCGGTCGCGGCGAACGCGCCGAACTGAAACCTGCGCCGCGCTCAGTTCTTGACGCAGTAGAGCAGGCCCCGATACGGCGGCAAGTGGTCGACTTCATTGCTGAATTGGGTGATCCCGCTGTCGCCGTTCGGTACGACCGCGGCGGGCCCGTTCTCGCCGATCCACTCGAAGGTCACACCCCCGACACCCTGGTCGCTGACACAGCAGCCGAACTCGTTGGCCTTCGCGCCGACCCGGTAGCGGTGCGAGCCGCCGCCCTCGTTCAGGCCGATGGGCACACCGCCCTGAGGCCGCGGGCCGACCCCGAGGGGCAAGCGACCGCGTAGGTCGGGGCGCCCTGCGTTGCCGTCGGCGGCGCTCCAACCGACCGGGCAGGCCGCGAGCGCGAAGGGCACGACCGCGCCCGGAGGCATCGCGGCGTCCTGACCCGCGGGACCGCGGGGGCCCTCGGACCCCGGAACGCCGGGCGTGCCCTGCGGACCCTGCGGGCCAATCGGCCCCCGGAGCGCGTCGGCGAAGGCCGAGGCGAGCACGCTGCCGAGCGCGTCGAGGAAGTCCGGATCGGCGGCGAGGCCGTCGCGCACGACCTCGGCCGAGGGTGAAACGCCGGGCTCGCCGCGTGGCCCCTGGGGTCCAACGGGGCCCTGCGGACCGGCCGGCCCCTGAAGGCCCCCCGGATCGCCGGTCCATCGCCCCTCAGGGTCGATGACCGTGCGCCCGTCGATCACGACGGAGCGCGGCGTGAGGTCGCCCGTCGCGTTGTCGGCCACCGCCGCCCGAAGCGCGAAGGGCACGCTGGTCAGCGCGAGCCGACCTTCGAGCGGGTCGCCGTCCACTTCCACGTCGAGGTAGACGTCGTCGCCGGCGAAGACCTCGATGGGCAAGGCGGCGCTCTCGCCGAGCACGACGGCGTAGTGTCCGCTCTCGACGGCCACGTCGATGGGCTCCACCCACAAGGGCTCGCCCCCCTCGGCGCGGTCGTAGAGTCGGAAGACAAAACGCAGCACGTCGTCCACGGGGGCGCCGTCTGCGCCGGTCAATCGACCCTGGTGGGTCAGGCGCGCGGGCACGGCCTCGGCGGCGCAGGGGACGAGCAGGGTGAGCGCAACGAGCGCGGCGCGTGTCATCGTTCGACCTCGCGAAGAAGGACCCCCGACTCGAGGGTGTAGCGTGCGGAGTTCAGCGTGC
>JBMOFP010000148.1:0-14792 GCA_049318805.1 Bradymonadia bacterium | reverse complement strand
GTTCGGGCGGATCGGCAGACTCGAAGAGCCGCCCGAACCCCCGGACCACGGCCTCACCCAGGCCGTACGCCAGATAACCCCCCATGAGACAAATGACCGCGAACGACGGTCGCACACGCACGGCCAGCAAACCGAGTGAGCCGAGAATCAGCGTGAGCATCGCGATCGTGCGGGCATCGAAATGCGCCGCCTTGAACGTACGAAAGGGCACGGTGCTGACCATCACGAGGCCGAGCCCGAGCAGCAGCGCGGGCGGCCACGAGGCGGTGCCGTCCAGAGGCGCGGCCCCGGCGTCCAGCCACGCGATGATGGCGGCCATCAGCAAGCCGGCGGCCGCGGGGATCGGCAGCCCCACGAAGAAGCTCGAGGTCGCCCCCGGCGAGCGCGCCGCGAGCACGTTGAACCGCGCGAGCCGAATCGCGCCGCAGGCGGTGAAGACGAAGCACGCCGCCATGCCCAGGTGGCCGTAGGTCGACAGGCCCCAGTGCCACGCCACGAGCGCGGGCACGGCGCCGAAGGAAACGACGTCGGCCAGGGAGTCCATCTGCACGCCGAAGTCGGACTGCGTTCGGGTCATGCGCGCGACGCGGCCGTCGACGGAGTCGAAGACCATCGCCAGCAACACGGCGATGCAGGCGCCGTACAGGTCGTCGGGTCGGCCCGCCGCCGCTGCGCCCGCGGCCGTGATCGCCGCATAGAACCCGCAGAAGATCGATGCGACCGTGAACAGGTTCGGCAGGATGAACAGCGCCTTGCGGAGGTCGAACCGCAGCGAGATTCGGCGCAGGCGGAGCCGCCGACGGGGACGACGGACCGATCGTAAGGGCACCCGCATGGGGAATGAACCTATCAGGATTCCGGAGCGATGGCGCCGTCTACGCGCACCTTGACCCCGGATCCGGCTTCCGGTAGAACACCGCGCTCCCATTGCCCCGGGGCATTTTCTGCCCCACCAACGAACGAGGATTTCGATGCAGACGCCGTTCACCAGCTCCGACGATGCCATTGCGAATCGCAAGTGGTTCGTCGTCGACCTCGAGGGTCAGCCTCTCGGTCGCGCCGCGGCGAAGATTGCTCACGTCCTGCGCGGCAAGCACAAGCCCAGCTTCACGCCGCACATTGACGACGGTGACTTCGTGGTGGTCATCAATGTCGAGAAGGTCAAGCTCACGGGCCGTAAGTGGACGCAAAAGGTCTACTACCGGCACACCGGCTTTCCCGGCGGACTCAAGTCGGCGACCGCCGAGCAGCTCAACCAGCGCCACCCGGATGAGCTCCTTCGCCTCGCGGTGAAGGGCATGCTCCCCTCGGGCCCGCTCGGTCGCGCGCAGATCAAGAAGATGAAGATGTACACGGGCGGCGAGCACCCCCATGGGGCGCAGCAGCCCGTGAAGCTCGACCTGAGCACGCTCATCGCCAAGGGCGCCTGATCTCTCAGCCAGTTTCGGTTTTCTCAACCTTTTGTGGACGCGCTTTCGAGCAACCCCCGGAACCCCTGACAGGGCCGGGTCAATCGGGGTAAGCACCCCGGCGCGACGCCAGGAGCAGTCATGATTTTGGACAAGCAGCAGCAGTGGATCGCGGTGGGTCGTCGCAAGTGCTCGGTCGCCCGGGTTTACTTGCGTCCGGGCACTGGGAGCATCGTGATCAACGGCCGCACCTTCGAGAACTACTTCCCCCGCGCGACCTCGCGCATGGCGATCATGGCGGCCTTCGAGACCGTCGAGGTCGTCGGCCAGTACGACGTGCTCGTGAACGTGCGCGGTGGCGGCGGCACGGGGCAGTCCGGCGCGGTGCGCCTGGGCGTGACCCGCGCGCTGTGCATGGCGAACCCCGAGTTCCGTCCGGCCCTCAAGCGCGCCGGGTTCATCACCCGCGACGCCCGCATCGTCGAGCGCAAGAAGTACGGTCGCGCCGGCGCCCGCCGCCGCTTCCAGTTCAGCAAGCGGTGAAACGAGTCCGCGCCGCCCTCGTCGGGGCCGCCGGATACACGGGAGCCGAGTTCCTTCGGCTCTCTCGCTCGCACCCGGCCCTGGAGCTCGTCGCACTGTGCGCCGAGACCCGGGCCGGTCAGCCACTGGCCGAGGCGCTCCCGCCCTTCATGGGGCTCGAGGCCGAGCTGCCTCCGCTCACGAAGTTCGACGCCGAGACCATCGCGTCGACCGCGGACTTCGCGGTCCTGGGGTTGCCCCACGGCACCGCCCAGGACGCCGCCGACGCCTTGCGGCGCGCCGGGGTCCGCGTGATCGACATGAGCGCCGACCACCGGTTCAACACGCCGGAGGTCTTTGCGCGGGTCTACGGTCCTCATCGATACCCGGAGCGGCTGGCCGAGGCGGTGTACGGCCTGCCGGAGCTGAACCGCGAGCGGGTCCGCACCGCCGGCCTGGTGGGCGTGCCCGGCTGCTACCCGACGAGCGTGATCCTGGCCGTTCGCCCCGCGCTGGACGCTGGACTCCTGGCCACGGACGAGGTCATCGCCGACTGTAAGTCGGGGGTGAGCGGTGCCGGCCGAACGCCCGGGGCCGGCACGCACTTCCCGGAGACGAGCGAGGGCCTGCACGCCTACAAGACCCTCGACCATCGCCACGCGCCCGAGATGAGCATGGCGCTGGACGGCCTGAAGGTGCGGTTCACCCCGCACCTCGTGCCCATGAATCGCGGGATACTCTCGACCGTGTACCTGCGACTGAAGCCGGGCGTGGACATGAGCGCCGTCCGGGCCGCCTACGCCGAGCGCTGGGCGGGGGAGCCCTTCGTGCACCTCCTGCCGCCCGGGGGACACCCCGACACGCGGAACGTGCGGGGCACGAACCGGTGCCACCTGGGTCTCTTCGTGGACGACGACCTGCTCTGCGTGCAGTCGGCCATCGACAATCTCGTGAAGGGGGCGGCGGGGCAGGCGATCCAGTGCCTGAACCTCATGGCCGACCTGCCCGAGACCACGGGCCTGGCGCACACCGCGCTCTTTCCCTGACGGGCCCGGCGATGTGTGGCCCGCTGCTGCTGTTGCTCTTCGGGCTGCCCGCGCTGGAGATCTTCGTGCTCATCGAGGTGGGCGCGCGGGTCGGCGCCGCCGAGACCCTGATGATGCTGCTGGGCGCGTTCCTGCTGGGTCTCGCGGTGATGCGGGGGCAGAGCCTCGCCACGCTGCGCAAGCTGCGGACGGGCGTCCCCCCGGACGCCGACCTGCTCGCGGGGCCGCTGGTCTTTCTTGCGGCGCTGTTGTTCATGGTGCCGGGCTTCGTGACGGATGTCGTGGCGCTGCCGCTGCTTTTGCCGCCGGTTCGGCGCTTCTTCGCGCGCCGCCTCGTCGCCCGTTTCGGCGCGCGGGTCGTGGCCGCGCGGGCGGGGCGCGGGGGCGTCGTCTTCTTCGGGCAGATGGGCCCCTCGTCGCCGACGGGCCCGACCGCGCCGGTGCAGCCGCAGAACCCCGAGGCTCCACGACGCATCGAACGGCGTCCGGACGACTGGGAACACCCCGGAGGCTAGGCGCATGCGGTCGCGAGAAGGGCGTTCGCGGATCGGACCGAGCGCGGTGCTGCTGGCGCTCGCCTTCGGCTTCGCCTGTGGGGAGGCCGCGGACGCCCCCGCGGACGGGGCGACCCCTGGAGATGGCGCGCTCCCGCTGGACTTCGACGGTGTGCCGATCGGTGGCGGCGGCGCGGTCGGATCGGACGCGGCCCCGGATGCGCAAGCCTCTGGCGGGGTCGCGGACGCGGACCTGGCGCCGAGGGACGCAACGTCGGACGCGGTCTCCCCGGCCGACGCCGAGCCGTCGTTCGATGCGGTGCCCCTGGCCGATGCCGCCCCGCGGGCGGACGCCGCGCCACCCGCCGAGGTCTGCCCGCCGACGCCCGATCCGCGCCCGGACGTGGCGCTCCGCGTCGACGGCCGTGTGGCCCGCGTCCGGGCGTTCGAGTCGGCTCACCTCGGCCGGCCACGCGACCTCACGTTCTACCTGCCCGATCCGGCACGGGTCGCGCCGGACGCGCGGGTCGCGGTGCTCTACGCCCACGACGGGCAGAACCTGTTCTTCGACGACGAGGCCTTCGGGGGGCGGTCGTGGCGCGTGCCGGCGGCGCTGGACGCGCTCGTGGCCTCGGGGGCGGTGCCACCGGTGCTCGTCGTGGGGGTGCACAACACGGCGGACCGCATTGCCGAGTACACCCCGAGCGTGGACCCAGCCCTGGGCCTCGGCGGCGATGCCGACGCCTACGGTCGCTTCCTCGTCGAGGAGCTGAAGCCTTTCGTCGACGCCCGCTTCCAGACCTCGTGCGACCGTACGCAGACCGGACTGATGGGTTCGTCTCTGGGCGGGCTGGTCTCGCTCCACCTGAGGCGGCGCTACCCCGAGGTCTTCGGGCGTGTCGGGGCCATCTCGCCGTCGCTGTGGTGGAACCGCGGCGAGGCGCAAGGCTGGGCGGGCGCGCTGGGCGCCGAGCTGCGGCCCGGCGAGCGCCTTTGGATCGACATGGGCGATGAAGAGGGTGAAGCCGCCGAGGACGCCGACGCCGACGGCCGTCGCGGAACCCTGGAGCGCGCGCGCGCCCTGGCGGAGGCCACCTCGGCCGCGACCGCCGGGGGCGCCGTGCTGTACCTCGAGGCGCCCGCGGCGCGTCACGACGAAGCGAGCTGGCGCGCGCGCCTGCCCGACATCCTGCGCGGGCTCTTTGGCACGCTCCCCACGGCGGAGGCCCTCGACCGGCTCGAGGCGCGGTCTTTTCGGCCGACGGTGCCGCGCGGCGGCCACGCCGGGTTCTCGGTCGATGCGGTGTATCTCCAAGGCGGGCGACGCACCTTGCTGTTCAACGAGCTGGTCCTCGAGAGCGGTGTGCCCGGGCTCGTGTGGGGCGCGGACGGGCGCCTGCAGGGCGGTGACGGGGCGGCGGTCGGCGAGGTCGAGGTGCGCGCCCTGGGTCGAGAGGTGCGGGCGCCGGTCCAGGTCGGCCCGGAGACCGCGGTGCGCTTCGAGGTGACGGCGCCCGCGGGGGTCGAGGCCCCGATCTACCTCTCGGGCTCACTCGGGACGTTGGGGCCCTGGGCGGCCGACGCCGCGCGCACGGAGGCGACCGGGGACGGGCGCGCGCGTGTGGTCATCGCCGCGCCGCCCGGACGCCTCGAGTACAAGTACACCCTCGGCACCTGGGAGACCGTCGAACGGAACGCGGCCGGCGCCGATACCCCGAATCGGGTCGTCGACGTGGGCGGGCCCGGGGCGCCGCGTGTGGACCGGGTCGAGCGCTTCGGTGAGCGCTGAGGCGACGCCCCTCGTCGGCCGTCGGGTCGACGCCATCGACCTGACGCGCGGCACGCTGATGGTCGTGATCATCTTCGCCCATGCGAACCACGGCCTCGGGGACAGCGCCGTACGGGACGTCCTCCGCGGCGGCGGCGACCTGCTCTTCATGCTCGGCACCCCGGGTTTCACCCTCGTGAGCGGCCTGCTGCTGGGCTACTTCGGTGCCGTCCGCACCGAGCTCGGCTCGATCCTGCGGACCTACGCACGCCGCGGGTGGCTGATGCTCACCACGACGCACCTGCTGGTGGCCGCGGCGATCTTTGGGCCGACTGCGCCCCCCGGGGAGGGCTTCGCGCACTTCCTCTGGAGTCGCTGGTACATCACCGACACGCTGGCGGTGATCTTCATCGCGCTGGCGCCGCTCATCGTTCGACTGGGCGGACGCTCGCGGCTGGGGCTCGGGCTCGGCGCGCTGGTCGTCACGCACCTCGTCGAGGCGACGTCGCTGCCCGAGGCGTCTGTGTGGCTCGTGCTTCGAGAGGTCGTGATCGGGGTCACGGACACCCGGCACATCCTGGCCGATACCTATCCCCTGCTGCCCATGTGCGGCATGTTCCTCGTGGGCGGCGCGCTCGGGCAAACCTACGGGGAAGCGACCCAGCGCGAAAGCGGTCCATCCGAGTTCTTCCGGCGCGTGGTGCGGTGGGTGCCCCTCTGTGTCCTGGCGAGCGTCGTCCTCGTGGGCGCTTGGAAGCTCGCACGCCTCGGCGTGATCGAAAGCGAGGTGCTCCGTCTCGCGCTGTACCCGAACAGCACCGGGAGTCTCTTCCCCCTCTACGCGGGCATGTTCCTCGCCCTCTTCGGCTACTGGGTCCACCGGACCCAGACGACCGCGAAGCGGAGCCCCGTCGAGGCGGCGCTCCGGGTCGTGGGCCAGACCTCGCTCTTCGTCTACGTCTTCCAGTACCTGGTGGTCCAGACGGCGCCCTACGCCCTCGGCGTGTGGGGTCAGCTCACCGGTCTGAGCTGGGCCTTGCTGCTCGCGGTGTCTCTGCCCGTGGTCTTTTTCGCCGCGGACCGGTGGAACGCCCGGGTCAAGCACGCCTGAGCGCGGGGGCTCAGGCGCTCACGCCTTGCGGTTGAAGAACGCCCCGAACGCCTCCATCGCCTCGGCCGACCGCAGACGGTCCGCGAAGATCCGCGCTTCGCTCTCGACGACGGCGGCGAGGGCGTCTCGCTGGGGCGCCCGCAGCATCTGCCGTGTGAGGCGCAACGCCTCGGCCGGTCGTGCCGCGAGGCGCTGCGCGTAGTCCATGGAGGTGGCCTCGAGCGCGTCGGGGTCGACGACCCGATTCACGAGGCCCCCCTCGCGCGCCGCCTCGGCATTGAAGGCCTCGCCGAGCATCAGCCACTCGCTGGCGCGCTGGAGCCCGGCGACCGCCGGCAGGAGCAAGCTCGAGCCCCCCTCGGGCACGAGGCCCAGGTTGATGAACGGCATCTGGAACCGTGCGCGGTGGGTCGCCACGACGAAGTCACAGTGCAGCAGCATCGTGGTGCCCAGGCCGATGGCCGGCCCGTCCACGGCGGCGACCATCGGCTTGTCGAAGCCCACGAGCAGACGCAGAAGCTGAACGACCGGGCTCTGGTCGTCGAAGGGCGCCTGCATGAAGTCCACGAGGTCGTTGCCGGCGGTGTAGACCCCCGGCTGGCCGATGAAACGGAGCACCCGCACCGCGGGGTCCGCCGATGCCGCGTGCATGCCGGCGACGATGCGCTCGTACATGGGCACGGTGAAGGCGTTCTTCTTCTCGGGGCGGGCGAAGCGGATCGTGCGGACGGCGCCTTCGGTCTCGAGGACGACGTGCTCTGGAGCGGACATGGGGCCTCTCGGGGTGGGGTCGAGGACGACGCCCGGAGCATGACGATCGAAACCGCGCGCGGCAACTTGACAGTATTTACTGTCTTATTTACAGTTTACCCATGCTCGCACCGACCGACCGCTCCACCCCGCTCGACCTCGAGGGCCTCTGCGCCCGCGCCGAGGCGATCACGGGGCCCGGCGTCGCCCAGGGACCCGAGACGGACGCTCGGCTCGCCCCGCGGATCGACCCGCGGACGGTGCGATACTGGCAGAGTCTCGGGTTGGTGGACCGACCGGCGGCCTACGAGGGGCGTCGGGCCATCTTCGGCTACCGACACCTGCTTCAGGTCGTCGCCGTGCGCCTGCTCCAGCGCCAGGGCTCGTCCCTCGCGCAGATCCAGCAGGCGCTCACGGGGCGCTCCACGGCGGTGCTGGAGCAGGCGGTGTCCACGACGCTCGGCGCACCGAGCCCGCCCGTCGGGGCAGTCGAGGTGCCCCCGACACCGGCCCCGCTCTGGCGCACCGTGGAGCTCGCACCCGGCGTGCTCGTGACCCTCGACCTCGCCCGTGTCGCCGATCCCGAGGCTCTGTTGAACCGCTTGTCCCAGTCCATCACCGCCCTTCACCCCTGAACGAGGAGGCCCCATGTCCGCGATAACTCTGTCCGCGATCCAGGTGTGCGTGCATGAACCGACCCTGTGTGTGCCCACCGGCCCGCGCCCGGAGCGCTCGGACGAAGGGCTCGGGGGTCTCCTCGGGCTGCTCGGTGGTCGCGAGGTGGCGCTGCCTCTGGTCGAGGTGCGCGTGCGCACCGAGGTCGTGGGCTTCGCGGCACGCACCGTCGTGGAACAGCACTTTCACAACGCCCACACCACGCCCATCGAGGCGGTGCACCTCTTCCCCTTGTCTCCCAGGGCGGCCGTGGTCTCCATGAGCCTGCTGTGCGGCGACCTCGAGGTCCACGCGGAGTGCCGAGCGCGCGAGGAGGCCGAGCAGCGCTTCGCCGAGGCCCGCAGCCAGGGCCACCGCGCGGGCCTGCTCACCCAGGAGCGGCCGGACGTCCACACACTCCGCGTCACCGCGCTCCCGCCCGGGGAGACCGTGCGTGTGCGCTTCGAGCTCGTGGAGCTGCTCGACCACGTGGACGGCCGTTGGCAGTGGCGCTTCCCCACCGTCGTGGCGCCCCGCTACACGCCGGGCGCGGCCGTGGGCCACGAGGGCCCGGGCGTCGGGCCCGACACCGACGCCGTGCCCGACGCCTCGCGCTTGCAGCCCCCCCTTCGGCTGTCCGGCGGCACGAAGCTGGACCTCGAGGTGACGCTCCGGGGCGCCGTGCGCGACCTGTCGTCGTCCCAGCACGCGGTGCGGATCGACCTCGACGGCGGCGCGGACGCGGGCGTGCGCATCGCGCCTTCAGGCAAGGCCACGCTCAACGGCGACTTCGTGCTCGCCTTCGGCACGGGCGAGGCCGACCGGCCCGCGCTTCGGGCCTACACGGACGGCACCTGCACGCTGGTGTGCGTCGAGCCGCCCGCGCGCGCCGTGCCTCGGGCGCTGCCGCGGGACGCGATGTTCGTCGTGGACATCTCGGGCTCCATGGAGGGCGAGAAGATGGTGGCCGCCCGCGCCGCCCTGAAGAGCGCGCTGCACGGCCTCTCGCCGGGCGATCGGTTCCGACTCATCGCCTTCGACGACCGCCTGGAGACCCTGTCGCGAGACTGGTCGCCGGTGGACGACGCACACCTGGCCCGCGCCGACCGGTGGATCGACGCGCTCGCCGCGCGGGGGGGCACGGAGATGCTGCCCGCGATTCAAGCGGCGCTGGAGGGCACGACCCCCGAAGGCCGGCTGCGCACGGTGCTCTTCGTCACGGACGGGCAGGCCACCGACGAGGCGCGTCTGGGGGCTGCGGTGGCGAATCGCCGGGGTCGCACCCGCTTCTTCACGTTGGGCATCGACACCGCGGTCAACGAGTCCCTGCTGGGCCTGCTGGCGCGCCTCGGCGGCGGCGTCTGTGAGCTCGCCACCCCACAGGACGACATCGAGCGCACCGTGGCGCGCCTCGAGTCCCGGTTCGGCCTGCCGGCCCTCGAGGACCTGCGCGTCCTGGACGCCGACGCCGCGCGCCCCGAGCCCCTCGCGGTCTTCGCGGGCCGACCGGCCACGGCGCTGGTCGCGGGCGCGACGGACCGTGTGCGCGTCGAGGGCCTCGCGGCCGACGGACCCTACGCCGCCGAGACGATCCCGATGCGCGTCTCCTTCTCGCTGGGCGCCCTCTGGGCCCGTGCGCGCATCGCGTGGCTCGAGGACCGCCTGGTGCTCAAGCCCCACGAAGACGAAGCCCTGAAGCCCGAGATCACACGACTCGGCGTGAAACATCAGCTCGCGACACGTTTCACGGCGTTCATCGCCGTCGAAACGACCCGCAAGGTCGACGGGACCTCGGTGGAGATCGTGCAGCCCGTGGAGAAGCCGATGGGCTGGGCCGAGGGCTTCGGCGGGGCGGCGCACGCCACGGGCTCGATGCCGGTGTACCCGCCGTCCGCAGGCGCCCCGGGTGCCCCCGTGGTGCCCGCCCCGATGATGGCCCGCATGATGGTGTCGGCCCCGGCCCCGGCCTCGGCGGCCCCCGCGGCCGCCCCACCGAAAGGCGGTGGCGGTCTGCTGGGGGGCCTGTTCAAGCGGTCACGCCGCGAGACGCCCCCGCCCCCGCCCTCGGCGCAGGCGGATGCCTTCTACGACGACGATGAAGCCGACGGGTCCTTTGCCCCGCCGTCGATGGACTTCGAGCTCGAGGAGGCGGCGCCGTCGAAGGCCCGCGGGGCGACGGAAGCGCCCGACGCTCTGCTGGCGCGGACACAACGCGCCGACGGCAGCTACGGCGGGGACGTCGCCCGCACCGCGGCGGCCCTGCTGGCGCTCGTCCTGCTGGGCAACGGACGCCGACGCGGCCCCCGCGCGCGGGTCGTCGCGAAGGCCGCGGCCTGGCTCGAGCAGCACCGCGACGCGCCGCTCGCGGTCGCCGCCCTGGACGCCCTCGAGGCCGCGGACGAGGGCCGCACCCCGACGGCCTCGGCGGCGTGGGAGGCCCTGACCCACGCGGACGTCGAGGGGCATCTCCTCGCCGCGGTGCGCGCGCAGCGCCCCTGACCCGGATTTCTTTCGCCTCGACGAGGTCCGACGCAACCTTCGTGGACGGCTCGGGTTCGAGCCCCACGGAGGTGTCTATGCGACGGTGGCTCTGGACCCTGGCGTTGATGGCGTGCACCTCGAGTACGGGTGGGGACCCACCCTCACCCGATGCCGGCGACGGCGCGGGTGCGGGGACCGGAGGCGGAGCGCCGGGTGGCGCGCCGAGCGGAGGTGACTTGCCCGGCGGCGGCGTCGCGGGTGGGGGCGAAGCGGCCGGCGGCGGCGCAACGACCGGCGGCGCGTCCGGAGGCGGCGACACGCCTCCGGGGGGCGCCGGGGGCGGCGGGACGCCTCCGCCGGTCGACGGCCCCACCTGGCACTCGGGGGTGCGGGACCTGGTCCTGAAGAACTGCGGCGAGTGCCACCGCGAAGGCGGCATCGGGCCGTTCCGTCTCGACGAGTACACCCTCGCCCAGCCCATGGCCGGCGTTTCCCTCGACGCCATCGAGGACGGACGCATGCCACCATGGCATGCGTCCGAGGACTGCCGACCTTACCGAGACGTACGGCGCCTGTCCGATGCCGACCGCGAGACGTTTCGCGCCTGGGTCGAGGCCGGCGCTCCAGAAGGAACCGCGGCCGGCCCCGTCGAGCCGTGGACACCGCCCGTGCGGGGTCTCCCGGACGCACGCATCCTGACCGCCAGCGCCCCCTACACCCCACCCGCGGACGACCCCGACGCGTTCCGCTGCTTCCTCATGACCGAACGGTTCGAGCGCGATGCGTGGCTGACGGCGTCGATGGTCGAGCCGGGCTTCGACCCCATCGTGCACCACGTGCTCGCCTTCGTGGTCTCGGCCCCGGAGCGGGCCGAGCTCGAGGCCCTGGATGCCCGGGACGCCGCGCCTGGCTTCCCCTGCGGAGGGGTCCAGCGCGGGGGCCCGGCCGGTTGGTTCGTGCCGGGCGCGGACCCCGTCGTCCTGGACGAGGGCCAGGGCATCCCCGTGCCCGCGGGCGGCGGTCTGATGCTCAACATCCACTACAACCTGCTCTCCGTAGCCCCTCAGCCCGACGAGACCCGCTTCCACGTCCGACTCACGGAGACGCCGCCCGCCACCGAGGCCGTCACCGTCGGTCTGGCGGAGAACGACTTCCTCGTACCCGCAGGCGAGAAGGACGTCGTCGTCGAGCGCACGTTCAGGGTCCCGGCCGCCGGCGGTGCCCAGCCCTGGACCCTCAGTCAGGTCGCCGGTCACATGCACCTGATCGGCTCGGGCATCCGAGTGGACGTGGTCCGCGCGAACGGCGCGGAGGAGTGCCTCTTGGACATCCCGGACTGGGACTACAACTGGCAGACCTTCTACCGCCTGCCCGTCGGTGAGAACGAGGTCCTGCAGCCCGGCGACGCCCTGCGCGTGCGGTGCACCTACGACAACTCCGTCGAGAACCAACCGGTCTTCAATGGCGAACGGCTCGAGCCGAGGGACGTGACCTGGGGCGAAGGCGGCACGCTGGACGAGATGTGTCTCGCGTACGTGACGCGCCTGTCGACGCCCGGGGCCGTCGCCCCGCCCTCGCCGCCCGGCGGTGCCTGCGGCGCCGAGGTGCAGGCCTGCCGCGCGACCTGCGACGATGCGAGCACCTTCGAGTGTCTTTTCGACTGCACCACGCAAGACACCCAGTGCGGGGACTGCGTCGTGGGCGCGTTTTTCGGCATGGGAGGCTGCGCCCGCGGGGCCTGCGGGCGACAGGTCGCCGCCGTCTCCGCGTGCTACGGCGCTTGCCGTGCCGGTGCAGCCGACGGCGCGGGGGTCGCCGAGTGTATGGCGGTCGAGTGCGCCGACGGCCTCGAGGCCCTCGTGCGCTGCATGGAGCCCGTGCTGACGAGCGGGGCCTGCGACGACGCGCTGGCGTCCTGCGGGGAGTAGCCCCGGCGCGCGGTCAGGCCTTGATCTTCTTCATCTCGGGGTCGTAGAGCGGCTTCAACGAGGCCAGGGCCGGGTAGCGTCGGCCGGCGATCTCGACCTCCCACGTGCCGGTCTCGAGGAACTTCGCGTCCACGGGCGCCCCGGCGGCGTCCACCAGGGCGAGGCCGACGGCGCCCCCGAGCGTGTGCCCGTAGGATGCGGCGCGCACGTACCCCACCGCGCGACCGTCCCGCCAGACGGGCTCGGCGTGGAACATCAGCGGCTCCGGGTCCCGCACGAGGACCTGGACGAGCCGCCGCGTCAGCGGGCCTTTGGCCTTCTGGGCGAGCACGGCCTCCTTGCCGATGAACCCGCCGGGCTTCTTCAGGTCGACGGCGAAGCCCAGGCCCGCCTCGAGCACGCTGTCGGTGTTGTCGATGTCGTGACCGTAGTCCCGGTAGCCCTTCTCGAGGCGTAGCGAGGCGAGGGCCTTGAGGCCGGCATGCCGCAGGTCGAAGGCGGCCCCGGCGCCCACGAGCCGGTCGTAGACGTGCACCGCCTGCTCGGTCGGCACGTAGAGCTCGTAGCCCAGCTCACCCAGGTAGGTGATGCGCACGCAGAGCACCCGAGCGAAGCCGATCGCGAGCTCGCGGGCCGTGCGGAAGGGGAACGCGGCGTCGGAGAGGTCGTCGTCGGTCACGGACTGCATCAGCGCGCGGGACCGCGGCCCCTGCACGTTGATCTGCGCGTAGGCACCCGTCACGTCCGCGCAGAACGCGTGGCCCTGCTCGAAGACCCGGCGCATGCGTGTCTCGACATGCCGATGCGCGGTATCGCTCGCGACGACGAAGTAATGCCCGTCGTCGAGCTTCGTCACGGTCAGGTCGGCCTCGAGGGTGCCGCCCTCGTTGAGCCACTGGGTGTAGGTGATGCGCCCGGCGTCCGCGTCCACGTCGTTGGCCGAGAGCTGGTTCAGCAACGCTCCGGCGTCCCGCCCCTCGACCCTGAACTTCGCCATGAACGACATGTCCATGAGCACCACGCCCTCGCGCGCGGCGACGTGCTCGGCGCGCCAGTTCTCGAACCAGCGCATGCGCCCGAAGGACAGCGGTCCCGGATCGGGCACCTTGCCGCGGCCGGCGTACCAGTCGGCCCCCTCCCAGCCGCTCACGTCGCGGAAGTAGGCGCCTTCGGCGGCGAGGCGGTCGTGAATCGCCGAGCGCTTCGCATCGCGCGCCGTGGTCATGGCCTTCGTGGGGTAGTGGCACTGGTAGACCATGCCCAGGGACTCGACCGTGCGGGTGCGCCGGTACTCGGGGTTCGCCTGGTACCGGTGGAGTCGGTCGATGTGCATGCCGGTCACGTCCACGTCGGGCCGGCCGTTGACGATCCAATGCGCCATCACCCGACCCAGGCCGCCCCCCGTGAGGATGCCGATGGAGTTCAGCCCCGCGGCGACGAAGTAGCCCTTCAGCTCGGGGGCCTCGCCGACCACGGGGCGCAGGTCGGGGGTGAAACTCTCGGGGCCGCAGAAGAACTTCTTGATGCCCGCCTCGAGGGTGGCGGGGACACGCCCCATCGCCTTCTCCAAGTAGGGGGTCATGCGCTCCCAGTCCGGGGGGATCTCGCCGAACGAGAAGTCCTGGGGGATGCCCTCGACCTTCCACGGCGCACACACGGGCTCGAACATGCCGACCATGATCCCGCCGCCCTCTTCGCGGAAGTAGCCGTAGGCGCCGGGGTCCTCGAGCACGGGCCAGCTCTGCTCCACGCCCGCGATCTTCGAGGTGATCAGGTAGTAGTGCTCGGCGGCCTGCAGGGGGATGTTCACGCCGTTCTTCGCCCCGAGCTGCCGCGCCCACATGCCTGCGCAGTTCACGACGGTCTCGCACGCGATGGTGCCGAACGGGGTGTCGACCCCGGCGACGGCGCCGTTCTTCGTGACCACGCCGAGCACCGGCACGCCCTCGAGCAAGGTGGCCCCCTGGAGCTTCGCGCCCTTGCTGAGCGCGCGCGTCACGTCCACGGGATCGACGCGCCCGTCCTCCTTCACGTAGAAGCCGGCGAGCACGTCGTCGACCCGCGCCAGGGGGAACAGGCGCTTGACCTCGTCGGGCCCGATCTCGTGCACGTCCACGCCACACAGCCGATTGAAGGCCGAGACCCGCCGATACTCCTCGAGGCGGTCCGCGTCGCTCGCGACCTCGATGAAACCCACGGGCTTGAAGCCGGTCGCCTGGCCGGTCTCGGCCTCGAGCCGCGCGTAGAGGTCGCGCGTGTACTTGCGCATCTCCGTCGAGGTTTCCGAGGTCGACCCGAAGGTGACCATGAGCCCCGCGGCGTGCCAGGTCGTGCCCGAGGTGAGCTGGTCGCGTTCGAGCAGCACGACGTCGCGCACGCCCATGTGGGCCAGGTGGTAAGCGACCGAGGTGCCGATGACGCCGCCGCCGATCACGACGACGCGGGCCTGCTGGGGAAGGATGGGCGTGCTCATAGGCGCGAGAATCTAGCAGGACGCTGAAAAAGTCCGTCCATGGACTTTTTCAGCCCCGCTCCGCCGAAGTGAATTCGGCTCCGCTCCCGGAATCATTCGGTTTTTCCAAAGCCTCGATGATTCCGCCGGGCCGTCCTGGCCCGGGCAGGCTGCTTT
>JBMOFP010000147.1:0-14895 GCA_049318805.1 Bradymonadia bacterium | reverse complement strand
TCCCCTTCAGCTACGCACGGAAGCATTCGTGACCCACGAACATGTCAGGAGACCCAGAATTTTTGCGGGTGAGCGTCCACGTTGATGATCACCGCGGCGGCGCCTCCGCCCATCTTCACTCGCGCGTACTTATAGCCGATGGTCTTGAACGTGCCAGCGGCGAAGCTGGGCGCTGCCGCAAGCGTGAGGGTCGCGGTGCCGCTGTTGATGTCGTTGGACGTCCAGATCGCAAGGTCGTTGCTCCCTTCGATGGTGAGCGTGGGCGCCGAGCCCCCGACGACCATCGTTGCCGTCACCGTCAGCGAGTTGTTTTCGCCCATGTCGACGGGCTGCGAAACCGCGAAGTTGCCAGTCCCCGAGGCGAGATAGAGATTGTCGAAAAGGCGCATGCCGCAGTACCTTTCTCCAGGGTCATTTTGTGATTCTACGGCGCACGAATCACCGGTGCTCCGTCGGCTCAATCTCTCGCGTCGAGCGTCGAGCAACAATTGCGTGACAATGATGAACATTCCCACGTTTTCGTCGACCTCGAAGACCGCGGGCCGGGCGCGTCCGTCCCCGAAGGTTTGGAATCCACGCGGCGGCGCGCGTTGACCTGCTGACATGAACCGCGGTTTCGCCCTCGCGGTCTGCCGCGCGGACCGTTGTCCCGCGGCCCCCGGTGTGACAGGGTGCGGCCATGCACGACCTCGCCCTTCGAAGCGGTCTCGTCCACCTGGGCCTCGCGTTCTCGTTGCACGGCTGCCTGAGCGCCGACGACTCTGGCGGGGGCGGCAACTCCGTCGGTGCGTCGTGCACCAGCGACGACCGCGAGAGCGACCGCAAGGTCTGCAGCGGCGCGCGGGTGCTCGAGTGCAAGGAGGACCCCGAGGTCGACGACGCCTACGTCTGGGAGCTCGACGACGACTGCGCCGCCGAGGGCAAACGCTGCGTCAGCGGCGAGTGCGTCGAGGCGCCTGCCGGCAACCCGGGCCTGTCGGACGACTGCCCCGACCTGAGCGGCACGTGGATCTTCACCGAGAACTGCGAACCGGAGAACGTCGGGCGGCCCTACAATGTGGTCCAGACGGGCTGCACGTACACGGTGACCGATCCGTGGAACGGGTGGTCGGGCACCATCAGCGCCGACGGCTCGGTGACCTCGACGGGCCCGACCGAGGGCGGAACGCTCGTCTGCGCCGGCGAGTACGACGCCGACGACGACCAGATCAAGGCCACCTGCGAGCCGGGCGGCTGTCGGTCGAAGCTCGAGCGCGACGCGCCCGGCGACGCGCTCTGACATGCGTCAGACTCGAATCGTCTGCACCCTGGGCCCTGCGAGCAGCTCACCCGCGATCCTCGACCAGCTCGTGGCCGCGGGCCTGGACTGCGCGCGCCTGAACTTCTCTCACGGCTCGCACGAGAGCCACGCCGCGCTTGCCGCCGGGGTCCGCGCGGCCGCCGCCCGCGCCGGCCGTCCCGTGGCGATCCTCGCCGACCTCTCCGGCCCGAAGATGCGGGTCGGTCGATTCGCCCAGGGCCCCGTCGAGCTGGTCGAGGGCGCGCCCTTCACCCTCACGCTGCGCGACGTACCCGGCGATGCCCACCAGGTCAGCCAGACCTACGCGCCGCTGGCCACGGACCTGGTCGCGGGCGACGTCGTCCTGCTCGACGACGGCCGACTGCGCCTGCGTGTCACGGGCACGGACGCGGCCGCCGGAGACGTGCGTTGTGTGGTCGAGGTCGGCGGGCCGCTCTCGGACCGCAAGGGCATCAACGTGCCCGGCGCGAAGCTCTCGGCGCCCGCGCTGTCCGAGAAGGATCGCGTCGATCTCGCCTTCGCCCTCGGCACCCTCGGCGTCGACTACGTGGCGCTCTCCTTCGTGCGCAGCGCCGCGGACGTGCTCGAGGCCCGCGCCCTCGCGGGAGACACCCCAGTCATCGCCAAGATCGAGAAGCCCGAAGCCATCGAGAACCTGGACGCGATCCTCGAGGTCTGCGACGGCGCGATGGTGGCCCGCGGTGATCTGGGCGTGGAGCTCGGCGCCGAGAAAGTGCCGCTCTTGCAGAAGCGCTTGATTCGAGAGCTGAACGAGCGCGGCAAGCTCGTCATCACGGCCACTCAGATGCTCGACAGCATGGTGGCGTCGCCGCGACCCACACGCGCCGAGGCGTCCGACGTCGCCAACGCCGTGCTCGATGGCACCGACGCGGTCATGCTCAGCAATGAGACGGCGAGCGGCCGTTACCCCGTCGAGGCGCTGGCGATGATGGACACGCTCGTGCGTGAGGTCGAGCGCGCAGTGCCGCGGCCGGAGTGGACCGGACTGCAAGGGGACTGGAGCTTCACGAACGCCGCGGCGCGGGCGGCGGCGGTGCTCTCGCGCACCCTCGACGTGGGCGCGATCGTGGTCTTCACCCACGACGGGCGCACAGCGACCCGCCTGAGTGAGTATCGACCCCAGTGCCCGATCATCGCGCTCGCCGAGTCAGCGCGCGTGGCGACTCGGCTCGCCCTCGATTGGGGCGTCGTGCCCCGGGTCGTGCCCCACCCCGCCGGCACCGAGGCCCAGAGCGCGCTCGCCCTCGAGACCGCGCGGTCCCTCGGTTTCACGCGGCCGGGGGGCGCGCTGGTCGTCGTCGCCCACCTGCCGGGCGCGCTGGAATCCAACGCCGTGCATCTGCTGCGGACCTGAGCGCCCGCCCGGGTCCTCAGGCGCGGCGCGCGAAGCGCATGCCCGCCAGGTACAGAGCGCCGGCCACCAGCGTGCCCGTGAACCACGCGTAGACGTAGAGCTCCGTGAAGAAGGCCGGTACGCCGTCGAGCACATGCACGGACGCGAGGAAGCCCGGCAGGTTCGGCAGGATGCCCACCACGAGGGCGACCATGGCCCAGGGGTTCACGCCACCGTAGCGGCCGTAGGGTCGGTAAAGGTCCGGCACGTCCAGGCTCCGCCGACGCAGGAGCCAGTAGTCCGCGATCATGATGCCGGCGATGGGTCCGAGCAGCGCCGAGTAGCCGATGAGCCAGTTGAAGATGTAGCTCTCGGCGTTGGCGAGCAGCAGCCACGGGTGCATCAGGATGCCGATGATCCCGGTGATGAGACCACCCGTCTTGAAGGAGATGTGGCGCGGCGCCAGGTTCGCGAAGTCATTGGCCGGGCTCACCACGTTCGCCGCGATGTTCACCGAGATCGTCGCCACGGCGACGCCCCCGAGGGCGAAGATCGCGACGAGCGCGCGCGTCACACCGGACTCGAGCAGAGGCGCGTCCAGCCCGGCCGGGGCGGTCGCGCTCGTGATCTGGCTCAAGATGAAGACCGGATCCCACAGCTTCTCGACGGGCGTGCCCTTCAGGATCGCCGCCGAGGCGCTCGTGACCATGACCCCCATTGCCGAGAACGCCAGCATGGTCGTCGGCAGGCCGAGGGTCTGACCGAGCATCTGCTCCTTCTGCCCACGGCCGTAGCGTGTGAAGTCGGGGATGTTGAGCGACAGCGTCGCCCAGAACCCGATCATGCCCGTGAGCGAGGGCACGAAGACCTTCCAGAACGCGCCGGGCTCCGTGAGCTTCGAGGGCGCCTCGAGCAGCGGCCCCACCCCGCCCGCGCGGTCCAGCGTCCACCACAGGAGCACCGCCGCCATCACCAGCACCAGCGGCGCCGCCCAGTTCTCGAAGACACGCACCGCGTTCATGCCGCGGTAGATGATCAGGATGTTGAGCGCCCAGAAGACGAAGAACGTGAGCGCGCTCGGCAGGCTCAGGCCCGCGAGCACAGTCATGCCCCCGCCCAGGTGCGCGAAGTCGGGCCAGAGCGCCTCGACGAAGGTCTTCACGGCCTCGCCGCCGATGTACGTCTGGATGCCGAACCAACCGCAGGCCACGAGGGCCCGCAGCATCGCGGGCACCTGGGCGCCGGTCGTACCGAAGGCCGAGCGCGCCAGCACCGGGAACGGGATGCCGTACTTCGTGCCGGGGTGGGCGTTGAGCAGGATCGGCACGAGCACGATCAGGTTGCCCAGGCCGATGGTGAGCAGCGCCTCGGTCCAGCTCATGCCCACGGCGATGAGCCCGCCCGCGAGCATGTAGGTCGGGATGCAGTGCGCCATGGAGATCCACAGCGCCGCGAAGTTGTACGTCGTCCAGTTGCGCTTCGCCTCGGGCACCGGCGCCAGATCGGCGTTGAAGAGCGGACTGTCGACCACGTCCGCACCCAGGTGCTCGAAGTCCTCGCGTGAAAGCTGTTCCATGGTCGTCTCCCCCCTGCAGGCGGAGAATAGCCCGCTGAGGCGCGGCGTCTACCTCACCCTGAACGGCGGCCCCTGGAAGGATGCGGAGCGCCTGGAGGTCGTCGGCTCCGGGCCGCCGGTTGCTGTGCTCGGCGCCGTGTCGTACAAGGCGAATCATGCTCCCTGCACCCTCTGGCGCGGACTCGGTGCGGTCCGCTGGTCGTGCCACGTGCCCCAAGCCGGTCCCGGAATGAGCCCTCGCCTCGACCTGAAGTCCCTGCTCGGCCTCTTCGGCCTGTGGCTCGCGCTCCGGATCGTCTTCTTCGAGGGCCTGTGGGGGTACGACGACCTGTACCACGTCAACTGGGCCGTGCATCCGCGTGTGCCGGTGGACGTCTGGGAGGCCCGACTGCTCTTCAACGGGCTTCTATGGGTGAGCCACGCGCTCTTCGGCTTCTCCGAAGCGGCGTTCTCGCTGCCCACGATGCTGGGCTCCCTGATGATCCTGGGCTCGGCGCTGTGGGCGGCCGGTCGGCTCCTCGACGGGCGCGCAGCACTCCTGGCCGGGCTCGGCGTCGCGATCCTGGCCGGCGACATCCTGCGGGCGACGGACCCGATGGCGAACCCGCTCAGCGCCGGCTTCGCGTCCGTCGGCATCGCGGCGCTCCTGACCTCGCCCATCCTTGCGAGTCGACGCGCGGCGGTCGCGGGGGTCGCGCTGGGGCTCAGCGTGTACACGCACCTGGCGACACTCTTCGCCGTCTTGCCCATCGTGGCCGCCTGGGCGCTGGCGGAGCGGACGCGCGCGCGGGCGCTGGCCGCGGCCTTCGTGCTCTGTGTCGCGGGCGCGACGAGTGTCGTGCTCGAGCTCGGTGTGATGGGGCTCGTCTCGGGCGACCCGCTGTTGCACCCGAAACTGCTATCGAGCACACACCTGCAGATTCAGCAGTACATCGTGCCGCCGCACTTGCCCGACGGCACCTGGAACCCGGAGTGGTTCACCTGGCCTTTCCAAAATCTGATACTTTCCAAGGACTTCGGGCTCTTTCTGAGCCTGCCCGTCGGGCTCGCGCTGCTGCGGTGGCGCGCACTGTCGTCCGAGGTGCGGTTCCTCGTCGGCTGCGTTCTTCTCGGGTGGTTCTGGCTCAGCTTCGGCACCCAGCACCCGCTCGGCTACGCGCCCCTGGACCACCAGACCCGGTACTGGCACGCGCTGGCGATGCCGGGGGTCGTGCTCGCGGTCGCGATGTACCGCACGCTGAGTGGGGTGTGGACCCGGCGGGGCTACGTCGCCGCGCTCGTGGTCCCGATGCCGCTCATCCTCCTCGGCTCCGGGAGCTGGGGGCAGAACGTCGAAGTCTCGCGGACGCTGCTCGCCTACGTCCAGGCCAGCCCGGAGCGGGTCTTCGTGACCGACCCGTACACCTACGATGAGATGTACGTGCTCGTCGGGTGTGCGCCCCCGCCGGCCAACGTGCGTGTGCCGCTCGGGCTGCCAGAACCCGAGTTCCACAAGCCGCCGCGGAGCGCGGGCGTCGACCTGAACTCGCCCGACCTGGCGGTGCTCGTCAATGTCTTGAACTACGGGCGTGTGCGGTCCGAGGCGCTGGGTCGGTTGGTGGAGACCGAGCTTGTGTCGACGCCGATTGGGGAACCGGCGTGGCGGCACTTTGCGCGCCTGCTCCCGGACGACGTGCGTGCGCAGCACCCGTGGATGATGCGGCACCCGGCACCCACGCTCGCGGTGAGGCGGCCCAGTCTGGGTGAGTGACCAGCGTCGGGCCGGTCCGGATGGGTGCGGGGCGGTTCAGCGCCGCCCCGCTGGCCCTCAGCGTGGCGCCCCGGCGCCCGCGCGGACCCGCCGCATCAGCGCGTCGTCGGCCGCCTCTGCCGTGTAGCGATAGGGCGCGTTCTCGACCTCGCCCGTGCGATTCTCGTCGATGGACGCACCGCCCAGCGCACGGTCGTTGCGGGACTCGACGGCGCCGGTGTCGGGGTCGTCGCCCGCCCGCGCCTGGATCGCGAGATCGTTGCCGCGCGGCTCGAAGACATTGCGCTCGGAGAGCAGGCGAGCGTTCTGACTCGACGCCATGCCATAGGACTGCCAGTGGCGAAGATAGTTGTTGAACGCGTGTACGTAGGCGTAGCGGATTCTGGGGTGCCTCTGCACCGTGCCCTCGAAGAAGTTGTGATGCAGGGTCACCCGGATGTCGACGTCCTCCACGTGGTCGGGGCTCGCGCCGATGAGCATCACCTTGTCATGGTCCGCGAAATGACACCAAGAGACCGTCACGTCCGTGGCCGCCCGTGTGATGTCCAGGGCGCCGTCCGTGAACGCCCGCACCGTGACGTGGTCGATCCACACATCACGACTCCCGCTGATGATCTGGAGCGCGTCCTCGTTGTCTCGGTTCGCATCCTCGATCCGCACGCCGTGGACGATGACATTGCGACGACCCGAAATGCGCAGCCCGCGGCCGGTGACGGCGATGTTCCGCCCGCGGCCGTCGATGGTCTTGTTCGAGCCGACGTCGATCATCTCGTCCAGCGCGATGCGCCCGCTCACGTCGAAGACGATCCAGCGCGGCTCGTCCCCCTCGGCGCAGCTCCGCAGCGACCCCGCGCCGCGGGCGTCGAGATTCTCCACGCGACACACGACGCGGCCCCGCCCGCCCGTGGCCGCGCTGCCGAAGCCGACAGGCGCGGGGAAGTCGTCCCACGGCCTGGGGCCAGGCGGCTCGGTGGCGGGCGGCGGAGCCGCGTCGGGAGACCCCACGTCCGGAAGCGCGGCATCGGCCGAGCGGGCGTCGGCGACCACGGCGTCGAGCACGGCGTCCAGGGGGGGTCGCGGGGCCCCATCGGCGCTGGGGCCGAGCGGTGGGCGCGCGTCTTCGTTGCCGCGCACGAAGCCCGCGAGCGCGTCCTCCGTGGACCCCTCGGCGCGGGCGTCCGCGGTCGAGTCCGCCTCGACCGCCGCGCAGCCGAAGAGCGAGACCACGCAGAGCAGCGCGCATGAACGAAAGGCACCAGAGCCCACGAGGTCCTCCAAGCGGTGTGCGACTGTGGGCACTGGAGCACGTTTTGTGCCAGAACGGCCCGCGGTTCAGTCGGCCTGCCGCGAAGTCCCGGCTGTTTGGAGCCCGTCCGCGCGCGGCCGATGGTCCCGAGGGCCGTTCCGTTCCACGATGGTGGGCGGATCGGTCTCAGAGCGCTGGACCGACGGCCTGTGCGACCCGCTCACCACGGTCGAAACGTGGGATCAAGGAAAGTCGAGTGGAGCTGGTGTCGCAAAGGAGGGCGGAGCAATGGGTGCGGAGCCGTCCCAGCACGAGTAGTCGTAGACCGTGTTGTCGTACCCGTCCGGGAGTTGTCCCTCGTGACGCATGATGCGATTCCCAGCGTCGTCGTAGACATTCTGTTCTGACTCCCAGTCATAGTAGTCGTCGACTGAGTATCGTTGCGCGAAGACGAGCTGGCCGTGTACGTAGCGTTCGGCGTCGTACGTCGCCCAATCATCCGCAACCGTATTGCTCCATCGACACGACGCATCCGGACACTGCGTGTGGTTCACGGTCCACCGCTTTTCAGGCTGCCCTTCCCAGGGGAACCGTACCCATCTCTCTGTGACAAGACGGGCCTCGTCGTACTCGTAGATGACCTCCGAAACCGGACTCCAAACATACTCTCCGTTGTCGTTCGACCTCTCACCGGTTTCCGACCTTCGAACGACGCGCCCACGTTCGTCGTAGACACTCTCGGTGACCGTGCGAGTCAATTGTTGGAGCCCCCAGGTGCCGTCAGCTTGCACTGCGAACGAGCCTCGAGTCTCGCGAAGGACAAGGGCTGTGTCCCCGACGTACTCGTAGATGTAGAGATCCTTGGTGGGATAAGCGGGACGTTCGGGCAGATTGAGGCGATCGTCCTCTGCATACATGTGCAGTCGACCGAGGTGATCGTCTTGGTACCAACGCGCGATGGATTCCAGCCCCCAGTCCGTGAGGTCGACGGGGACCTCGGGGAACGGCGTCGAACGTTCCATGGACTCGGGCACATACGGATTATCAAAGTGTCGAAAGTGGGTGCGATGCAGGACCAGTCGCCCTCGTTCATCGTACTCGAAGGTCTCGACACGGTCCGTCGTCCCCGAGAGCCTCGAGACAGCTCTCTCAAAGTCAAGGTACGGTTCGTAGTACCGGTCCGTCACAAGCAAGACGGGCAAGCCGGTCGAGTTGTATCCGTGTTGTGTCGTTTCGTAGAGCCAAAACCAGTTCCAGGATTCGTCACTGCTCCATTTCGACCGATGCGAGACGCACGGCCCAGCCCAGACTGTACCCACACCCTCGACCTCTGACCCAGGCGCCCTGCAGTCTTCGACGGGACTCGCTCCCAGCAACGCATCCGGTGGGCTGGAGTCCCGTCCGTTCGAGGTTTCGATTCCGTCCGGCTCCTGCTCGTGACCCACGGGGCCAGGCTCGCTGCACGCGAAGAGGAGAGAGATGGTGGCCACTGATAGTCGCACGCATCGCCGGATTCCGCTGCGAATCAACCGCATCCGACCTGCCAGTCTGGCCGATCTGCGCGGCCTGAACAGAGTTCCATACGCTGGTCTTCAGTGAACTTGCCTGGGCAGTTGGCCCCGTCTGGGGTGCGCGGATCGCATCCCTCGGGGACGAACGGTTTATGCACGAACTGCATTCGAGAGTTCTTCGTGGCATAGAGCCCATTCCAGACGGAATTCTTACTACGCTGCTCGTCGGTCGAAACGGAAGGACACATAACGGAGTCCGGAGAGCCGTTTACGGACCCGTGCCTGGACGCGTCGCGGTTGTCTCGTGTTGGCGAAAAACAATCCTCGTATCCAGCAGGGTGGAGCAAACCAAGCACGTGGCCGAGTTCGTGCGCCAGGTGATACTTGGCCGTCTTGGCTTGGTTGCCAAAGTCATTGTACGTTTGCGATGTCACGATGTAGGCGTTCGGGGCGCCTGCGCCGCCTTCTCGGGCGACCCTCGGCGTCAACGTCACCCCAGGGGTCTCGCCCTCTTTGCTGTCCGTTTGAGCGAAACTCCGGAAGTAGAAGACGTGTGTCACGCTTGGGTCGCTCGTCGCGGTCTCTTGCATCCAACTCGTATTGGGTGGGTCGTAGCCGCTTTCATTCCCCGAATAGTCAGCCGAACCGGGATTCTGCGGGTCACGCATTGCCCCCGGCGTAACGACATGTTGCATCGCGGCTCGGGAATCGATGACGACGCCTACCTTATTCCACACCTCGTTCGCGTAGCGAATTCCGTTGCTCACGAGGTCCCGAACGAGCTCCCGGCTCGCGGGCGAGTCTCTCTTGTTGTTGCTCTCCCAAACGAAGTGAGGCTGGACGACGATGCGACGCCCCAAGAACGCATAGGCGAAACGGAACGGGACGTCCCGTCGGGGCTCGGCGAGTCGAATGCGAGCGGCGGCGATGCGCGTCTGCACGACTCTCCGAGCGGCTTCGCTCAAGGCGTCACAGTCTCTCTGTCCGCCCGCGACGGTGGTCAAGGTACCGCCCATGGTTTGCGCGCTCACGGACCAGCCCAAGGACGCGACGCCCAGCTCCTCGACGCTCGGGCGCTCGCGCAGAATCGCAACATCCACGGTCATGTGCACCTCGGCGCGCGCCGAATCGCAGACGACGGGGTCCAAGCCGAGCCGCCGTTGAAGGAACAGGTGCACGCCGAGCGCGCCCGTCATCGTGATTCTCCCGCCCTCGGACGTGCGCAGGACCAAGCGCGTGGCCGGACCGTCCGTCGACGTGACCGAGAGTGTGCCGTAAGAGCGTCCGGACGTCTCGTCGACTCGCCCGTCGAGCTCGAAGCGGTCGACATACGCCGCAGTGGGCTCGTCGAAAGAGACGGCGACACCCAATCGACCCCGGAACAAGAGCGAGCGCGCGTCGACCTCGAGCCGGGTCTCAATGGGCACGTCGAAGAGGTGGCGCAGGGCCAAGACGCCGCCGGTCAGCGCCTGTCGGGTCGACCTCACGGGTGCGCTGGCATGCGCGTAGACGACGGCTGGGACACGTTTCACGGGTGTGGTCACGCAGGAGGTACAACCGCAGTTCGAATCGAGAGTGAGAGGCGCGACGAGTTTCATGGCGTGACTCCTGAGCCTTCGTTGGCCCAACAGGCATAGTCGAAGATGTCGTACACGGGCGTGTAGCGACCGTCCCACCGCTCAACGAAGACGATGTTGCCGGTGGAGTCGCGCTGATGCGAGACGGAGTTCCGTTCCGCTCGGTGCGACGGATGCACTTCGTCCGGGCCGTAGATCCATTCAATCTCTAACTCGTCTCGGACCACGAGGAAGCCACTTCGATAAGTCTCGCGAACTCCCTTCGTGAAATGACGGCCCCGGCCAGCGATATAAGTCACCGTCTCCTCGTACTTGCATGCATTGTATGGGCACTGCCTATACAGCTTCTCCGAGAACTGTACCGGGGGCTGAAGCGCGCCGTCCTCGAGCCGCTCTAGGTCGAGCCGTTCCTTGACGGGCAAGCCCTCGTGGAACTGATACCGGTGTGTGCGCACCTCGTCGGGGAGGCCGTCGCGCACATCGACGAAGTCTTCGTCTTTGTCGTACAATCGGACGCGTTCGACACGCGTCGCAGGCTGGCCCGCCTCGTCGTAGGTGTAGAGCACCTCGAGGTCCGCGCGGGCCAGGGTCCATGCCCCGGCTTCGAACGCCACGGTGCCGGCGAGGTCCCGCCTGGGCAGGGACGTGTCGCCGACATACTCGCGCAGGGTCAGCCGGTCGGGACGCCCGGGTGTGCCGCCCGTACGCTCTTCGGTCCACGCCGACAAACGACCGTCGTCGAGATAGGCGTAGGTCGTGCCCCGCTCGAGGACCGACGCTTCCCCCACCGGGTAGAGCGTGCTCCTCTCCGACGCCACCAGGCCGGACCCGTGGTAGGTCCATTCGACGACGCGGTCCACGTGGCCGTCGTCACCCTCGTCGAGCGACTCCGTCGTCCGCCGGCCAAGCTCATCGTAGGTGAAGACACGCACCTGGTCGCCCGGGCCACCCTCCCGGTCGACGGGCGCGGCTGTCGTCACCCGGCACGGCCCGACGAAGCTCGGCGGCGCGGAGGGCGCAGGCGGGGGCGGAGGGCACATCGACGGCGCTGCGCTCTGACCGGCCGCGGCCAGGGGCTGCAGTGCGAGGGCCAGACCGAGCGCGGCGGTGCGACTGCGAATGAAGCCTGAGGCTTCCGCCCGCAGAGACGACCGCTTGCTCTGTTCAGGATACCTTCCGGCCCTCATCGACCCGCCTGCCCCCAAAAGACCGTGCTCGGGTCTCTGTACCCGGACTCGTCTCGCCCGTAAAGGTGCGCCTCAAAACTTCTGCGCGTGCACGTCCACGTTGATGAGGGCGTCGGACGTGCCAGCGACGGCACGAATCCGCGTGTAACGCCACGCGATGGCTGTGTAGACTGCGCTGGTGAATGCGGGTCCGCTCGCAGACAGGGTGATCGTCCCGACGATGGCAACCCAGTTCGTCAGGTCGTTGCTCCCGTCGACCGTGATGGTCCCCGTGCCGCCAGCGATAAGGGTCGCAGCGACCTGCAACGCGTTGTTGTCCCCCATCTCGATGGCCTGACTGGTCGTGTTCGTCGGCGTCGTGGCGTTGTCCAGGTAGAGGTTGTCGAAGACTCGCATCGGCGTACTCCGTTTCGTATGCGCACCAGCGCGCTCTCGGATAGGATGTCAGCCTTCCGCTTACGTCAAGTGACATTCTTGCGGCGGAGTCGAGTCGCTGCTCGGGCGTATTGCGGGCGTCGAGTTCCGTCGCGCCTTACCCGCACTTCACCGCGACGTCGATCCGGTCCATGCTGCGCGGGTCCCGGAGCGCCCGGGCCTTCGCCCATGACGATCGAGCTCCCAGAACCGATGCGGTGTCCAGAGTGTCGCGCGACGCCCGACGCGCGGATTTGCGCGACGCACGGCCTGTACCTGCTGGACGCCGCGGCGATGGCCCAGCTCGACCAGGCGCCGCTGCTGGGTCAGGTGCTCGACGACAAGTACGCGCTCATCGGCCTGCTGGGGGGCGGCGGCTACGGCAGTGTGTATCGCGGGCTTCAGCAGCCGCTGGGCCGCGAGGTCGCCGTGAAGGTGCTACACGGCCTCGCCTTGACGATGAAGGTCGCGCGCGAGCGCTTCGAACGCGAGGCGCAAGCGCTCTCGTGCCTCACGAGCGTGCACACGGTCCGGCTCATCGACTACGGCATCACACGCGAGGGCCAGCTCGGCGTGCGCAACCTGCCGTACATGGTCATGGAGCTCGTCGAGGGCGAGGATCTGGAGCGTGTGCTGCGCCGCGGACCCTTGTCGCCGATGCCCCCTCCTCAAAGGGCTCGGCGTCGTGCACCGGATCGCCGGGAACGCCCAAAAAGGGGGCTCGACTACGCGATGGCTGCGCGCGGCACCGCGGAGCTCAGTCCATCACGTAGGAGGTGCGCGGAGACGCCCGGGCGGCTCAGCGGGGCTGCGCGTTAACACCCCCCTGGCGCTGAGCGCCGCGCGGGCCAAACCGAGCACGAGCAGTCCGCCGACGCGTGTGGCCCCGGTCTCGCTCCCGCCGCGTGTGACGGCGATGCGGGTGTCGCCCAACCCGGGCTCGGCGCCGCCCCCGGAGCCGCCTCCGGGGATCATCGAGGTCGACGCCCCGCGCAGGACCGTCGCGACATCCGCGACCTCGCCGCTGCATCGCGCCCACCGTGGCTGCCGTGAACTTCCTCGAGGCGGACGTCGACGGCGTACTATCAAGCGCCACCTCCGGCAGAGCGAGGAGATGGCGAAGGCGCCGCCCACCCTACGGGGAATCAGTCGCTGCCTGGCAGCTCGGCTTCTGGCAAGGGGACTGCGCCGCCGAAGCCACCGTGTTCGCCCACCCGCTGCACGACCGAGAGCCAATTGGTCCAGACCTCGTCGAAGGTCGGGAGGACAGGACCGAACTCTTCGTCGTACAGGCGTCGGTAGGTCTCCACCGAGCCGCCGTCGGGAGCGAAGTCAGCCGGTCCCCAGCAGTCGACGAACTTCTCGCGACACTTCTTCCGGAACGCATACGCAACCCTGACCCAGTCCAGCGGCTCTGGTCTCGACGCCAGACCGTGAACGTCCAGCAAATCGCGCACGCGCGGCAACTCCGCATCCGGGTAGTCGCGCCCGATCTTCTTCAGGTAGCGGGGGAGTTTCTGAAGAAACGCGCGGAGTTTCTCGGCGACGCACTCATCGGCCGCGTAGGCGCGCACGACAGCATCGGGCCCCGTACCGACGATCAAGCGACCGTTCGCGGGTACGAGTCGGACCTCGGCACCCGTGAAGTCACCAAACGAGACATCCAACTCGACGGCATACTCCGCCCTGCCACGGTATTGGAGGGTGACCTTGCACTTGAAGGCGTCGAACCCAAGGCGGTGCCGCCTCCCCGCCGGCCGCTTCTCGACTGAGGGTGAGCGCGGGGCTCGCCAGTCGGGTCCGAGTTTCGAGAGTGCCCCATCAGCAACCGCTTCCCTCAACCACGACCCGAGAAGGTCACGGCCAACCCCGTCCATCGTGCAGAAGCGATCCCGGGCCGTGAGGTCGACGTCGCGAGTCGATCGCCGGCGCCCCGTGAGCGGCTCGACCGCCATGGCCCCCTTGAGGATCAAGTGCTCACCCAGTTCGGGATGCTGAAAGACCGCGCGGAGCACAACGTGCCGGGCTTGTTCGTCGAGGTCATCCGGGGCGTTCACCATGGGAGCACCAGTCCCCATCGGGCCTCCGTTCGGACGCCCGCGCCCCCTGGAAGCAACGCCACGGCCGCCCGGCTCCCCTTCGCCTCGCGCCATCGCCGGTCCGCGGCGTCTGCGATCTCCGTCAGGTCGTTCCGTTCTGCCAGATACCCGGCTCGCCGCCAGTATGCGGCGCTCTGGGTGACGTCCAACGCTTCGAGATATCCCACGAGAACACCACTGTCGACGCGGTCGGCGGCCGCCTCCCAGGCCTCGACGACGCCTCGGATGCCGCCCGAGCGCTCGGGATCGAACAGCGCGTCCACCAGAGCTCGTTCCAGATCAAAGACACGGACGCGTTCGTGAGAATCCGTGTACTTCATCTCCACACCGATGAGCCGGTCGGGTTTCGCCTCGCGGGCGAAATACGGTCGGCCACCCGCCACCATCACCCGCGCGCCGTGGTCCCCCGTTTCGACCAGGCGCCTCCGTTGTAAGGCGCCGCGCGGGACCGTGAGAGAGTGGGAGGTCAGTCGGAGCTGCGTGACATGGTGGTGGTCGAGGGCGGTCAAGCCGGCGGCGACCGCTTCCGGGTGAAACGCCGCGATCACCTCGAGCGGATTGCAGGCCCGTGGATCGCCCCCGCGGGGTACGAGCCAGTAGACGATTTCGCAGTCGCTCGGTCCCTCGAGCCTGCGCAGAATCCCCACTCGGCAGAGTTGCTCGATCAGGTCGACGCCACCCACGGACCCTCGACTGCCCGTCTCGACCTGGAGCCCACGGACGATGGCGCTCGCCAATCCGTGAACGCGCCGCTCGACCAGATAGCGCGCCGCCAGAGCATAGTGTGGGGACGTCGAGTCGACGCACGCGGCCACGAAGTTGGACTCCAGAGCAACGAAATCCTGGGACTGTGCTTTCGTACTGCATCTCCGGCGCGCAAC
>JBMOFP010000146.1:0-14920 GCA_049318805.1 Bradymonadia bacterium | reverse complement strand
CAGGTCGTCGCGTTGCGCTCGGGCAACCTCTACATCACCTCTGCGGTCTCGGCGTCCGACCTGTCGGTCCCCTACGACCTCGTGCAACGCGCCGTCGCCTGAGGCTGAGACCCCCGCTGGAGTCGGCCCCCGCGCAACGCAACGATCCGCGTCCGCGCGCCCGGCCACGGGGGTCGGTCCAACGTCGAGCGGAGCCGCGGCGCGTCGACGTGGCTGTGGTAGACGCCCACGGGCTCGAGGCCGCGCGCGGCGGCTCGAAAGAACACGGCGGGCGCGAGCGAGAACTGAACGCGCGGATGAGCGGCCTGGTTTTCCCCGGGTACCGTCCAGGTCCGGCCGCGGGCGTCGACCGCGAGGAGGCCGCAGCATTCGTCTGGCCAGGCCGCGCGCGCGTGCCGAAAGACGAGGCGTACGACTCGAAACCACGCGCTGGGCCGCCGGGCTCGGTGCCTCTTCACTTGAGTCCCTTCCGGTCGACGCCCTTCGTCGATGACCCAGGAGCATTCGGTGCGTTCGGGGCGGCGACCCTGTCCGAAAGCGTGGTCGAATCCGAAGTGCATCGCGGCGGAGACCCTACGGCCGCGCGGACGTGCGTCGTGTGGCCATGGCGGGGGTACGCCCGCTCGAAGAGCGAGCGCGTCGAGAACCCGCCTCGGGTCGAACGCCCCATCGCCGACAAGTCTCGACCTCGGCGTTCTGTGGCGTCAACCGTGCTCGGCCCGCAGGTCGTTCGCTCAGGGCAGGGCGAGGCCGCCATCCGCGAAGGCGTCGCGGATCGTTCGGACACGGGCCTCGCGTTCGGCGGCATAGAGCGCGAGGGGCGCTTCGCACCGCGCGGTATCGGTCACGCTCTCCAAGGTCATCCCTTCGAGGCGTGCGAGCAGTACGTCCAGCGTGCGCACGCCCTCCTCACCGCGCGGGCCGAGGCCCTCCAGGCCCGCAGCGCCGGGGGTGGCCAGCAGGCGATGCAGCCCTCGGCGAGTCTCGGTCAAACGATGGGCGTGGACCGCGCCGCCCGGCCACCGACGGGATGTGACCGGACCCGAGGCGAGCGCAGGTCGCCCCAACGCCTGAGCGAGCGCTCGCTCAGCGGTGCGTAGGATCCGATAGGCGGCGATGACCTCGAGGCTCGCGGGCGCGTACGTCGCGGACACGACCTCGGCAGGCCGCACGTCGGGCGCAGGCAGAGCGCCGTCGAACGCCTCGTCGTCCTCGGTCGGGCTCCAGCCCGCCGCCGGAACCTGAATCGTCACGTCGGCGGCGGCTTCCCGTCGCCTCTCGAACCCGAGCATCGACGCGACGAGATGCGACCGCAGCTGCACGCGCACTGCGTCCGAGTCGGGCTCCGCGGCTTCGCGAACCGCTCGCGCGAGGGTGGCCAGGTCGTCGAGCTCCGGAAGCGCGGGCTGCCCGCTGATGCGCACGCGGGTCGACGCCGCCGACGCGCGCACGTTCTGGCTCTCCGCCCACTCCGGCACCCGAGCCCGGATGGTCTCGGCGCTGACGAACCGCAGTCGTGTCGGGTCGGCGAGCTCACCCAAATGGCGCTCGGCCTCGATCAGTTGCCACTCGAGCCGGGCAAAAACGCCGCCCCCCAGCGCCCCGAGGAGCATGACCCCGCCGACGCCGCTCCAGAAGAAACCGCTCGCGGCGAGGCGAGCCCGCACCCCGACGCTCAAGGGGTGGATGCGCGCCGGACGGCCTGCTCCAGGGCTTCGAGCTGCGCGGGCACCGCCGGTGCCCCAGGGGCCGCGAGGGGGGCCGCCCCCGCGAAGGCCAGATCGCCCACGTCCCGACGAACGGCGACCTCGCCGGGCGCACGGGAGATCGTGAACTTCCCCTGCGCCATGCCGATGACGTAGTGCAGAGGGGCCGCCTCGTCCGCGTCGAGGAAGAGCACGACCTCCTCACCGGGCACCAGCTTCGCGTTCCCGGGAATCGACTGGGAGATGCCGTCGACGACGCCGCCGAGCTGCCGCACGGTGACGGTCTCCCCGGCGGTGCGCTTGCCCTTCAGGCTGCGTGCGATCCGGACCTCGGTCCAGGTGTAGATGCGGGTGCGCTCGGCGTTCCACTCGGAGCGTTGCCCGGTGATGGTGCCCACGCAGACGAGGTCGGCGCGGCGGGTCATGTCCTCGACGGTGAGGGGACGAACGATCGTCGCGACCGCGGTCGAGGGCACCGAGAAGCCCAGAAGAGCGGCGGTCACAAAGCCGAGGATTCGAGGAGAGCGCTTCATGGTTCCTCCGAGTGGCGCGACGAGGCGCGAACGATGAGTCGGTCCGCCGCGCGACGGCGCCGGTGCAGCATACCCAGAACCGCGCAAGCGAAAACGGCGAATGCGCTGGTGGGCGCGCTGCCTGGCCGGGCCGCGCAGCCGCCCGAAGAACCGCCGGAGTCACGCACCGCGCCGGGCCCCGTCGGACCGGTCACGCCGCCGTCGGCGCCGACACCGGGGACCTCGGGCGCGTCCCCACCGACCGGAGGCGGCGTTGCGGCGCCCGCTGGACCGTCCCCACCGGTGCCCGGGTCCTCGCCCCCCGCGCTCGGGCCGGGGTTGCCCCCAGCGCCCGGCACACCGCCGTTGCCCGGCTCTCCGCCCGCGCCCGGCTCGCCGCCGTTGCCCGGTTCGCCACCGGCCCCCGGTTCTCCGCCCGCTCCGCCGCCTTCGCCGCGGAAACACAGCGTCTCGCCGGTCCGCAGGGCGCGGCAATCGAAGCCCTCGGGGCAGGCGTCCGCGCGGCTGCACGCCCGGCTGCACATCCCAGCGTCTCCGTCCGCGACACACTGGAACGACAGGCAATCCACCCCGGACTCACAGACCGCGCCGAATGCGCCGTCGCCCGGTGAGCAGATGCCCAGGTTGCCGTCGTTGCCGTCGATGTCGAAACACCCCGCGCCTCGGCATGCGTCCGCGTCGTTGTCGTCGCAGACGGAAACGCAGACCCCGTCGTTGCCGTTCGCGATGCAGAAGAGGCCGCCCTGGCACGAGGCCGCCTCGGGATCACAGGTCTCGCCCACGTCCGCTCCGGTGAGCGGCAGGCAGAACCAGTCGTCGGCGCTGTACGGCGTGCACCCGCGGCCGCGAGGGCAATCGCCGAACGGCGCGCAGGTCTCTCGGCAGACCGGGTCCTCCCCGACGCTCTCGAGGATGCAGGTCAGCCCGGGGGCGCATCGCTGGGCCGCGTCCCCGCAGGCGCCGCCATCGCCCACGTTCCCGGGCGGGATGCACACGCCCTCGAGATCGCCGGCATCCTGCACGGCCACACACTCGACCCCGCCTGGGCAGTCATTGGCGTTCGGCGTGCAGCCCTCGGTGCACACACTCGAGACCTCGTCGAGCGGCACACACAACAACGACGCACAGTCGAAGCTCGTTTCACAGGCACCGCCGAACGCCGCATCCCCGCCGGGCACGCACACGCCTTGCCCGGCCTCGGCGCCGAGGCAAATGGCGCCCGCGGGGCAGCCGCGGTCCGAGACACACTCCCGGGCGCACACAGCCGAGCCGCCCGGGAGCGGAACGCACGTGCTCCCCTGGGCGCACTGGTCGGCGCCCCAGCAGTAGTCCCCTTCGGCCACGAGGCCGGGACCGCCGTCGTCGGCACAGAAGAGCTCGTTCGGGACACATTGGGAGCCGCCGCCGCGCAGCTCGTAGCAGGCGGCGCCGGCCTCGCAGCGATTGTTGCGATCGCACGGCTGACCGCACGCCAGCCGGCCATCATTGAGCTCGAGGCAGCGACCGGCGTTGGCGCAGTCCGCGTCGGCCGCGCACTGGTCGCACAAGAGCCCGCGGCCTCGCCCGTTCCCGTAAAGGAAGACCAGCCCCCGCTCATCGTCCGGATCCAACGAGCGGAGCTCCAGGTCTCCGCCCGACCAGTACATCGTCGCCGTGCGCGATCGACTGTGCCCGAGCCCGAGGCCATGTCCGACCTCATGGGTCACCACGCCCTCGATGTCCGTCGAGTTCGGGTCGCCGTCCGTCGCCCAGTCGAAGTTCTGTTCGTTGATGCTCACCTCGGCCGAGGTGATGACGCCTCGGTCCCGCTGCGTCAGCGTGACACCGGCCGCATCTGCACCGTACTCGCGGGGCCACCGCGCCAGAAACTCGACCGTGATGTCGCCGCCACGTGCGACCTCGCGGAACGAGATGTCCGCGTCGGCCACGTTCTGCCACGTCGCGAAGGAGCGACGAATCGCGGCCTCGTCCGAGCCATCGGCGACGTCCGACGAGCCGTTGACGAGGGTGTAGGTCGGGTTGATCTGCCAGGCGGTGCGGTCGCCATCGAGGGTGTTGAACGCGAGCGCGCTCGCGGGCAAGGCCGCGGCGACGACGACCAGCATCTGGAGCGCGCGTCGAGAGTAACGACCGAATCCGGGCATGGGGGACCGTCCTCCAACGTGCTTGAGCGGTGCGGGCGCGAAAACGCGGCCCGTGGTACCGAATTCGACGCGCTCGGGTCAACGTCGATTCTCGCCGACCCTCGGCCGCCGGGTTGCGGCGCGGGACGCTGCGGTGATACCACGCGCCCCATGTCGCCTCAGCTCAGACCGCTCGTCCGGGGTGCGCTCGTCGGCGCGCTCGTGCTCTCCTCGATGGGGATCGCAGGGTGCACGCAGGAAGTGAGGCCCGAGACCTACGCCGACTCGGCCCGGGCCGCCTATGACGACGCCATGGAGGTCTTCGACGACGAGGACTGGCCCGAGGCCATCAAGCGCCTGACGACGGTCAAGAACCGGTATGCGTACAGCCAGTACGCGGCCACCGCGGAGCTCCGCATCGCGGACGCCTGGTTTGCCCAGGACAAGTTCGTGGAGGCCATCGACGCCTACCGGAGCTTCGTTCAGAGCCGACCGAACCACAAAGACGTGCCGTACGCGCTGTACCGCATCGGCGTCGCCTACGATGAGCAGCTCCCGAGCGACTTCTTCCTGTTCCCGCCCGCCTACGAGAAAGACCAGGCGGCGACACGGGACGCGATGCGCGCCCTCGAGACCTTCGTCGAGCGCTACCCCAGGGACGAGAACCTGGCGGACGCCCGGCAGCGTCTCCAGCGATGTCGGCAACTCCTCGCCGACTACGAACTCTACGTCGCGGCCTACTACCTTCGTGACGATCGCCTGGCTTCGGCCCGTGGCCGGCTCGAGCGGGTCGTCTCGGAGTTTTCGGACATCGACGACCGATGGGCGTTGGCGGCGCTGACCCTCTCGAAGGTCTACGGCGCGCTGGGACTCACGGCCGAGGCGCGCCAGATGGCGAACCGATTGGTCGAGGCTCAACCGAAGCGGCCTGAGGCGGAAGAGGCGCGCCAGTTGTTGACGACCCTGGCGCGCTGACGGCGAGCTGCTCCCACGGCAGCGCGAGCAGCGCCTCGCGGTCGACGGCGCGCCCTGTGTCCCGGCTCTGAGCCAGCAGCCAATCCTCCAGGCGATTCCGGGCGTTCCGCGCGCGCCAACGTGCGCTCCACTCGGCACCCACACGCGCCCACGCGTCGCTGGTCGGTCCATCGACGCGGTCCACACGGGCGACTACGTAGTGCTGTCGGACCGTGAACGGGCCCACGACTTGACCGGCCTGGGCGCCGAAGAGCGCGGCGTGCAGCGCCGGCGCGTGCCCGACGCGAGGGACACGCTCACCGTTCGCCTGCGAGAACGGACCGGTCTTCACGAGCTCGAGTCGGTGCTCCTCGAGCAACGCCGTCAGCGCTTCGGGGGTCCGGGTGGCACCCAGCAAGCGAGCGACCCTTGCCGCGGTGGCCTTCGCGGTGGGCAGGTCGTCCTGGTCCCCGCGGAGCTGCGCGGCGATCTCCCGCCGAACCCGCGGATCGGCCAGCGTCCGCGCTTCGCCCGCGATTTCCTCTTCGACCCGAAAGACCACGAAGCCCTTGCGGCTCTGCACCACCTCCGAGAGCCGATGGACAGGGCCGTCGAAAGCCGGCGGGAACTGCGCGCGCGAGAGTACGCGCCACGGGGTGACCCGCATGCCCGCGCTGGGCGTCAGCGCGTCGAAGTCGGTGCCGGCTTCGAGGGCGCGGCGCGTGGTCTCCGCGTCGGTTCGAAGCTGCGCGAGCACGCCCGGATCCTGGCCGTCGGTCTCGAAGAAGACGCGGCGGACACGGCGGCGCGCGGCCGCCGCGTAGTCGTCGGCGTGCGCCTGGAAGTAGCGATCGATCTCGTCGGCGCGCGTACGTTCGAACGCGTCGATCTCGGGTCCGGTCGGCACGCGGATCACCGAGACCAGCGAGACGTCGACCCGCGTCTCCTCCGAGCGCCAAAGGCGTTGCAGCTCGGCGTCGGTGACCTCGGCCACGAGCCGCTCCGTGAGCACCCGATTGCGGACGAGGTCCATCGCGACCTCGCGAAGGTAGAGGACACCTTCGCCGTACCGGGCGGCGAGACGCGTCTCCAGGGTCGCCGGGTCGGACCCAGCCACGGGCGCGGCGTCCGGAGGCAGCCCCTGCGCGGCGCGCTCCAGGAGCGCGTCGACCTCGTCCGCGGGGATCTCCAGACCGCGCCGCTCGACCTCGGCCCGCACGAGGCGGCGGTCCATCGCTTGCTCGACCAGGCGGACTCGCAGCTCCCCGCCCTTCAGCGCTTCCTCGGGCGGGCGCTGCCCGCTGCGCCAGTGTTGGAGTGCGCGCGCCTCGGCCACGGCCTCCCGGACCTCGTCGAGACCGAGGCGGTGAGGGCCGACCCGCGCCAGCGGTTTGGCCTCCGTCGGCTTTGGCGGGTCCGCAGGGCCCGGCTCGGAGGGGCCCTCGGCGGATGGACCGCAAGCGCCCAGGACCAGACACAGCAGCCCTTGGAGCGCCCAAGACCGGTAACGGGGTTGCCCTCGGGCCTCGTCCATGTTAGAAAACGCGTCCATTTTTCCCGACCCCGTGGTCGGCCGAGCGAGAATAGAAATGTCGACACCCCTTCAAACGGTCAAGGCGCGATTCGGTTCCAAGGAAGAGCTCGTTCAGAAGCTTTCCTCGATCCTCGAGCGCCAGGGCGACGAGTCGGACAAGGCGTTCGCGGAGCGGCTCCTGCGCGTGCCCAACTCGAAGCTCCTCACGCTCCACGACCGCGCGGTCACGGTCAAGGAGAAGTTCGGCACGCGCGAGGCGCTTGCCGATGCGGTGATCCGGCTGCGCGCCGGTGACTCCAAGGACGCCACGGCGTTCGCGAGCGTCCGCGGGCACTCGCCCGGTCGGCTGCTCGACACCCACAAGGTGCTGACGCGCAAGGCGAAGGCCGCCGCGAAGGCGAACTGAAGTCCCACTTCGGCTGGCGAGTCGGCTCGCCAGACGAGGCGGTTCTGCCATCGGTCTTTCACAGCCCACCGCGCCCGCTTTGCACGCAACCCCTCGGTGTCGGCAGAGTGACGGGCAGCTTCGTAGATCGAAACGAAGCGTGGCACGTTCGATGCTAACGCGGGTGGCTCTCCTCCCGTCTCGAACACCGAGGCGGCCAAACCAGCGAGGAACGACTTTGGCAACTGCTTTCAATGTTGGCGACAAGGCGGTCTATCCCGCACAGGGCGTTACAGAGATCACGGGCATCGAGACCCTGGAGATCTCGGGGGTGACCAGCAGCTTCTACGTGCTGCGTTGCCTCGACTCCGAAAAGAAGATCCGCGTGCCCGTGACCAAGGTCACGCAGGTGGGCCTCCGCAATGTGGTCGATCCGGTCGAGGTCCGCCGGGTGATGACCGCGCTGTCGGCGAGCAAGCTCACCGTCGAGGAGCCCAATTGGAACCGGCGCTATCGCCGGTACGTCGAGAAGATCCAGAGCGGCAGCCTCGTGGACGTCGCCGAGGTGCTGCGTGATCTGCACCTCACGCGCGCCGACAAGCAGCTCTCGTACGGAGAGCGGCGCGTCTTCGAGACCGCGCGTCAGCTCCTGGTCCAGGAGCTCGCCGTGGCCGAGGGCGCCTCCGAGACGGACGTGGGCGCGCGCGTCGACGCCCTCCTGAGCTGACCCGCCCATCGCTCGGGGCTGTCCCGAGCGGTGGTCGCCAATGGCCGCGCGGCCGCTCGCGACCTTGACATGGGTGAGGTGCGGGGTTTAATGGACCCGCTTTCGACCTCTCGCCGGGGAACGCCGTGAACGCACGCCTGGTCGGCTGCTTGATTCTCTTGCTCCCCGGTGTCGGCTGTGGCCCGGTCCGCACGACACTCACGCTCTCGGACGCCGAGGTCGCGATCGAGGCCGCCGTCGCGGCGGACGCCGAGACGTGGGCGCTCTACGACCTGACGGCGGCCCGGGCGTACTTCGACAAGGCCCGAGAAGAAGAGGGGTACTCGGACTTCGAGGCGGCCACTCGCCTCGCGCAGCGCTCCGTGGAGCGCGCGAATGCGGCCCGTGAGCTGTCGCTGGCCGAGCCCCGACGGGGTCAGCTGCCGGCGGGCGGCGCGCCGAAGAGCGGCCCACCGGAGGAACCGAACGAGAGCGAGCTCGAGGACTCGCCGGCCGACGTCTCCGGGAGCCACCTGTGATGCGCAGAGTCCCCACGACCGCCCTGGCGGGACTCACGGTCGCGCTCTTCGGCTGCAACGCCGGCACTCTGTTGTCGAAGCGCGCGGAAGGGCTCCAGGCCAAGGTGGCCTTGATTGAAGGGCCCGCGAAACGATGTGCGCCGCGCGAGCTCGCGGTGGCGCAGACCCAGCTCGAGTTCGTTCAGCTCGAGCTCGACCAGGGGGCTTATTCCCGCGCTCAGGCCCATCTCGACGAAGCCAACGAGGCGTGGCGGGTCGCCGAGGTCGCCGCGCGGGCGCCCGGGTGCCAGGCCAGCGCCGACCGGGACGGCGACGGTCTGCTCCCGCCCCAGGACCTCTGCCCGGAGGCGGCCGAGGACTTCGACGGCGAAGCCGACGGCGATGGCTGCCCCGAGCAGGGCGATCGTGACCAGGACGGCATCGTTGATGCCGTGGACGCCTGCCCGGACGTGCCTGAGGACAAGGACGGCGAGGCCGACACCGACGGATGCCCCGAGGCCGATGACCGCGACGGGGATGGCATTGCGGATGCGACCGACACCTGCCCCGACACCCCCGAGGACAAAGACGCGTTCGAGGACACCGACGGTTGCCCCGAGCCCGACAACGACCAGGACACCCTGCTCGACGGCGTCGACAAGTGCCCGTTGCAGGCTGAGGACAAGGACGGCTTCGAGGACACGGACGGGTGTCCCGATCCGGACAACGACCAGGACCGTATCGCCGACGCCGCGGACCGGTGTCCGAACCAGGCCGAGGACTATGACGGCGAGGCCGACACGGACGGCTGCCCGGACCTGTACAAGAGCATCATCGTCCGCGACGACCGCATCGAGCTGAAGCAGACCGTGTACTTCGCGACCGGCAAGGACCGCATCCTGCCGAAGTCGTTCGACCTCTTGAACGAGGTCGCCCTCGCGCTCCGGGACAACCCTTCGTTCCGCGTGCGCATCGAAGGGCACACCGACAGCCAGGGCGCCGCGAACGCGAACCAGCGCCTCTCCCAGCGGCGCGCCGAGTCCGTTCGCCGGTACCTCATCGACCAGGCGATCGCCGCCGACCGGCTCGAAGCCATCGGACTCGGAGAAGAGACCCCCATCGAAGACAACCGCACGGCGGCCGGGCGAGCTGCGAACCGCCGCGTCGAGTTCCACCTCGTCAAGAAATGAGTCGACCGTGTTGAGGGCTCTGTGTGTCATCGCGGCGTTGGCGTTTGCGCTCCCGGCCTTCGCCCAGAGGGGCGGGCGGCAAGGCGAGGCCGAGGTTTCGGACCTGCTCAACGAGGCCCGCCAGGCCTATGACAACTTCGAGCTCGATGCGGCTGACGACAGCTTGCAGCGCGCCCTCGCGGCCGGTCGCAGGGCCGGGGTCCGCGGGCGTGTCATGGCCGAGGTCCACATCCAGATCGGCCTCGTCATCAGCATTCGAGACAAGGACCGGGCGCGCACGACCGAGGCGTTTCGTGAGGCGCTGCGCGAGGACCCTGAGATTCGGCTCGACCGGAACGTCGCCACACCGACGCTCGAGGGCATGTTCGCCGAGGCGATGCGGGACGTGGGCGCCGATGACCGTCGGGAGGTTGCGCCGAGCCGAGGGCGCTCCGACACGCTCGACGACGCGATCACCCATCGACCCGTCAAACGCGCGCCGGCCAAAAAGAACCTGGCCGTCGAGGTGCGGGTCACCCCCGAGCTCGCGGACCGAATGTACAAGGCCTACCTGTACTTCCGCAGCGAGAAGGCGGAGTCGGTCCAGCGCATCGTGATGTCGGAGCAGGGCGACCGGACCTACGTCGCGCGGATTCCCGCCCAATGGGTGCGCGGAGAGCAGATCGCCTACTACGTGCTCGTGGAGGACCGCGACGGCCGGCCCATCGCCAGCGTTCGAGGCCCCGAGTCCCCGCACAAAGTCGAGCTCGAGAACTTCGCGTCGGGCGCCTCGTTGACCGGCGTCGAGGGCGAGGAGCCCGCCGAGGAGGAGGACGAGGGCGACGGTGACTCGCCCCGCTCCGGGAAACGAAGGGTCTTCTCACTGGGACTGTCGATCGGCACCGGCGCCGGGGTCATCACGGAGAACGCGACCCCCGAGAATCAGCCGACCGCCAAGGTGAGCGGGGGCTTCGCGCCCGCACCGTTCCACACGATGATCGAGGCCGACTTCTGGGTGACCCCCCGCTTTGCCCTGGGCGGGTTCGCGCGTGTGCAGATCGTCGAGTTCACGCACGCGGAGGGCGGACGCCTCAAGTTCGTCCTGCTGGACAGCGGCTCGGGGCAGCTCAGCGCCCGCGTCGGCGGCGGCTTCGGCAAGGTCCGACACCTGGTTCAGCTGGGGAGCCTGCTCGACACGACGCTCGAGGGGCCCTACTTCTGGACCGCGGGCCTCGGCTACGCCTACAACTTCTCGAAGACCGTGGCGCTCACCGTGATGCCCGACTTCTACCACTTGATCGGCGACTCACCGAGCTTCCACTTCGACCTGGGACTGGGCGTTCAGCTCTCGTTCTGAGGGTGCGTCTGCATCGCCGCGCTCCCAGACACGTTCGAGCGTGAGACCCACGGCGGGTGCCGTCGCGCCGGCCCGGCGACGATCCCTCGCGGCCAACACGTCGGCGAGCGAGTCCGGTGCCCGGCGCCCCTGACCGACCTCGACGAGCGTACCGACGAGGTTACGCACCATCTGTTTGAGAAACGCGGAGCCGACGAACTCCAGGTCGAGCCCTTCGGCCGTTGCCGACACCTCGATCCGGTGGATCGTGCGGACCGCCGTGGTGTGGCTCCCATCACAGGCCGCGAAGCTCGTGAAGTCGTGGGTGCCGACCAGGTGCGCGGCCGCCACACGCATGGGCGCGAGGTCGATGGGGCGGGGGATTCGCCACGCGAATCGATCGCGAAGCGGGTGCCGGTCGAGGCCGACGAGGATTCGGTACACGTAGCGTTTACCGCCCGAGCTGAACCGCGGCTGGAAGTCGGCCGCGACCTCGCGGGCGTCGCGCAGGGCCACGTCCTCCGGGAGGCGTCGGCTGATCGCCTTGACGAACGAGGCCGGCTGAATGGGGTGGTCCAGCACCGCCGCCGCGAGCTGGTCGCGCGCGTGCACACCCGCGTCGGTCCTGCTGGCACCGTCGACGCTGGTGTGAATCCCCAGCACCTCGAGCACCGTGGCTTCGAGGGTGCCTTGCACCGTGCGGGTGCCGGGTTGCCGCTGCCAGCCGTGAAACGCCGTGCCGTCGTACTCGACCCGAAACGCGAGTCGCCGGGGGGTCACAGCTCGAGGGCGAGCCCGAAGGACAGAAAACCGTCCTTGCCCAGCCTGATCGAGTTTTTGTCGCCGAAGTCGTCGACCTTCATCACGGTGTACTCGATGAGGAGGTAGCTGCTGTTGACCCCCGCGTCGAGGTCGAAGCCCGTCGCCATCTCAGGGGCGAGGAAGTCGAGCAAGAGGTGCAAGCCCACCGACCAGTGCCAGCCCCAGGTGCCGCCCTCGGCCGGCTTGTCACGCGCCGTATCGAAGAACGCGGTATCGCCGTTCTGGTCGTCGATCCACCAGATGAAGTAGTCCAGACCGCCGCGCAGGACGGGGACGATGGGCACGGTGTTCTCGAAGACGTTGAGCCGATACGTGAGCTGAGTCTGGAGCGGCAGCATCGTCAGGGACGTGTTGTCGGTGGTCGACCGATCCTCGTCGAAAAGAACCTCCTCATCGGTGACGTTGCCGTCGCCGACGCAGGGGTTCGTGCGCACCATGTCGCCCTCGTCACTGAAGTAGCCGACGTTCGCACCCAACGAGAGCGCGCCGAAGCCCTGCCACAGATGCGACGATGCGCCGACCTGGAAGAGCGGCCCACCGTCGTTCCCGAAGATCTTCTGATAAGGGCGGGCCGAAGCACACTCCGCGCTCGGGTTGAACACCGAGTCGACGTCGGGCACGTAGCCCGGCGTGAACCGGACCTCGAAGAGGCCCAGTCGTGGTGACTCGCGGGTCGGTTGAGCGACGGCCGTGGCCGGCAGTCCGAGCCCGAGTGACGCGACGAGAGTAAGCGCGGACCGCGCACCGATCGACATCAGCGGCCCCCTCGACGACGACGCGCCCAGGTCGCGAGCACGAGCAAGAGGGCTGCGGCCCCGGAAGCGGGGGACGCCACGCCGGGCAGACCTTGGCAGCCGCCCGTCTCGCCACCACCGGCCGTCTTGTAGTACTCGGCAAAGTTGTAGTATTCGACCGACTGGGCGTTCAGCGACGTCACCGGCTGGCTGAAGTTCCCGGCCTGGTCCTCGATGAACCCGAAGACCGCGTACGAGGCGCCCGGTCGCACCCCCTCGAGCCGAACCGAGTCGCCGTTCTTCGTGGAACGCTGGCAAATATCCTCAAACTCGACGCCCGTCGGATCACCGAGGTTCGTGCTGTAGAAGAGTCCGTTCGCCTCGATGCCCGGCACGGACGGTTCGGAGCCGTCGGCGTCGTACTGCCGCGCACACGCGTAGAGCTTACCTTCGGCCGGCACGTCCTCGTCAGAGACCGACACAGAGAGCGCGCGGTCCGCGGTCGTGATGAAAAGCGCGCCCGCCGCGGGCGGCTCCCGCTCGTCGATGCGGACACTCAGCACCGACGCGCCGAGCGTGATGTCGACGTCGACGGCGGTCGCGGCGTCGTCTTCGAGTGTGCCGGCGTCCAGCCCGCCCTGCTTGAACCGCGCGGACTTGTTGCTGTCCAGCGGCACGTAGGCGGGCACGAACTCCCAGGTGGAGTCCTCGGCCGGCGAGATGCAGCCGACCGTGCCGTCACTGGACCAGCTCTGGCCAAAGAGCAGACGCCCGAGGCGTCCGGACAGGGTGAACGTGCCGTCGCCCAGCTCGCTCCGACCCACGCAGCCGCAGCGTTCGGGCTCGGTCGTGTCGAAGCTGTCGGCGCATCGCTGGGCGTCGTCGTCGTTGCAGCCCTCGCCGCCGTCCCGCTGAACGAGAACGACTCCGTAGTAGTCGACGTCGCCGTTGCTCGCGTCGAAGATCTGGACCTCGAGCTTGGTCTGCTCGTCCAGAACCCCGGCCACACACTCGGCGTGGCCGAGCTGCGCGAGCCGGTCACCGGCGTCGTCGGCAAACGTGACCTTGAAGCGGTCCGCGCCGCCGCCGGTCGAGGCATCCTGGGCGTGCGCGCTCAGGGGACCGAGCGCCGCGAGCACGAGCCCCGCGGAGAGGAGATGGACAGGGGATTTGCGATTCACGGGCAACATGGGACCTCTCGGCGCGCCATCTTCGCAAGATTCGTACCCGGCTGAAAGCCCGCCGCGCGAGCCGCGTTGGACCCGCGTAACGCGACACGTTGTCAGCCCCCTCGGCGGGCTGCTTGCCAATTTGTCAGTGGCGCGTGCGCGGGAGTCGCCCGAGCTCGATCAGCGCCTCGGCGATCTGCACGGCGTTGGTCGCGGCGCCCTTCCTCAGATTGTCGGCGACGACCCAGAGGGCGAGGCCGTTCTCTGCGCCGCTGTCGACGCGGACCCGCCCGACGTGCACTTCGTCCCCACCGGCCGCGTCGGCGGCGGTCGGGTAGCTCGCCGCGTCGGCGTGAAGGATGATCCCAGGGGCGCCCTCGAGCGCCGCCAAGGCGTCGGTGGCGGTCACCGGGCGCTCGAACTCGGCGTGCACCGCCACCGCATGGCCGACGAAGACCGGCACACGCACGCAGGTCGCCGAGACACGGAGGGCGGGCAGGTTCAGGATCTTTCGTGTCTCATCGACCATCTTGCGCTCTTCGCGCGTCGAGCCGTCGTCCAGGAACTTGTCGATTTGGGGCAAGCAGTCGAAGGCCAGCCGCCTCGGGAAACGGCTCACGGGCGGGTCCCGGAAGTTGAGCAAGGCCACGGCCTGCTCCTTGAGTTCGTCCATCGCCTGGGCGCCGGCCCCCGAGGCCGACTGGTAGGTGCAATAGGTGACGCGTCGGAGTCCGAAGCGGGCGTGCAGCGGAGCGAGCGCGACGACGGCCTGGATGGTCGAGCAGTTGGGCACCGCGATGATGCCCGCGTGCCCGTCGAGGGCCGCCGCGTTCACCTCGGGGACGACCAGCGGCACATCGTCCCGCATCCGAAAGAAGCTCGTATTGTCGACGACGATCGCCCCGGCGGCGACGGCGAGCGGCGCGAATCGCTCGCTCACGCTGGAGCCGGCCGAGAAAAGCGCGAGGTCGATGCCCTCGAACGCGCCTTCGTCGAGCCGCTCGACGCGCACGGTCTCACCGTCGTACTCGACCGTGGTACCCGCGGAGCGCTCCGAGGCCAGGGGCCGCAGGCGACCTACGGGGAAGCGCCGCTGCGCCAGAACGGAAAGCATCTCGGTGCCCACCGCGCCGGTGGCGCCGACCACGGCGACGTTGAGGGCACGACCGGCAAGTACGGCGTTCGATGACGAGGACATGGGGCCTCCCTGGAGTCCAGGAGTAAAGGGTCA
>JBMOFP010000145.1:0-15081 GCA_049318805.1 Bradymonadia bacterium | reverse complement strand
AGGAAGTCGACCTTGATCTGCATCGGGTAGCCGAGCCACCCGAAGATGTCGATGTTGTCCCAGCCCTCTTTGGAGTCGCCGCGCGGCGGGTAATAGTTGATCCGGACCGCGTGGTAGAGGTTGCCGTAGAGGTCCGGGTAGGTCTCGGGCTGCAGGATCGTGTCCAGCACCCCGAGCTTCGTCTTCTCCTTCGACTTGAAGGACTCCGGATCCTCGAGCACCTCGCCGTCCCGGTTGCCGAGGATGTTCGTGCTGAACCAGCCGCGGACCCCGAGCATGCGGGCCTTGAACATCGGCGCGAGCACGGTCTTGACCATGGTCTGACCGGTCTTGAAGTCCTTACCGGAGACCGGCACGCCCTTCTGGTTCGCGAGATCGACGAGCGCGGGGATGTCGGCCGCCAGGCTCGGCGTGCCGTTGGCGTACGGCACACCCTCCATGATGGCGGAGTACGCGTACACCATCGCCGGGCTGATCGTGGAGTCGTCTTCATCCAACCCGCGCTCGAACGCCTCGATGGACTGATGCACGGGGCCCTGCTCGATGTAGACCTCGGTCGACGAGCAGTTCACGAGCACGCAACGCTCCAGACCGTGCTTCGCCTTGAAGTCCTGGATGTCCTGGCGCAGGGCGTTCGCCCAGTCCCGGCGCGTGCCCGTCTTGATGTGTGTGCCGTTCAGGCGCTTGACGTAGTTCGGGTCGAAGGCGCCGGGCATGGGCCGAATCTCACGGAGCGAGCCTTCGAGCTTCGCCAGCAGCGCGGGTTCCAGCACCGCGGCGTCCGTGCAGGCCTCGAAGAGGTCGCCGCCGAAGATGTCCCAGCCACCGAAGACGAGGCCGTCCAGGGGGGCGAGGGGCACGAAGTCGCGGATCAACGGGTTGCGGGCGTCCGTGCGCTTGCCGAGGCGGATGTGGCCCAGCTGCGTGAGTGAGCCGACCGGCTGCCCGAGGCCCTGGCGCACGGCGATGCAGCCGGCGACGACGGTGCTGGCGACGGCGCCCATGCCCTGCAGGAGGATGCCGAGCCGCTGAGGAGCGGGAGCCGGCGTGCGAACGGGGGTCGGGGAGGTCGATTGGCTCACGGAAGATCCTCACGGTGCGCGGGGCGGAACTCCGGGCGGGACTCGGGCGGCGCCGACCTCAAGGTCGGCCATGGTCGCCAGTTCGAAGCGGGGCGTGCCGTCCGGGTGACCGGTCGGCGACAATCGCGTCCAAGGCAACGCAGGAAGCGTGCCACGCGCACTCGCCGGTTGCGGACCGGGATCAGCGCGGGCAGACTGCGCTCCACGACACATCGGCTCCGGAGTCTCGTCGATGCTTCACCGCGCAACCCTCGGGACGTGCTTCGTGGTCGTGAGCGCGGGTGTGGTGTCCCACGCGCGTGCCGACGAGGATTTGCGCGGCCCCCGGGGCTTCTTTGTCGGCGCGGGGCCGGGCTTCGTGATCGGGCGCTCCGTGGATGCCGACGGGCGCGACACGCCCTCGTACTTCGGCAGCGGTGGCTGGTTTCGCTTCGGCGAGGAGGTCCTCGAGGACTTCACGCTCGGGCTCGAGATCGGCGGCGTCGGGGGCACCGGTGAGGACTTCGCGGCGGGGATCGGTGGGTTCGTGCTCCAGGGCACGTGGAGGCCGAGCTTCGCAGGTGAGGGGCTTGTACTCCTGCTCGGGACCGGGGTCGGGGGCGGCTCGCTCACACCCGACGATCCGGACGACGACGCGCAGCCCGAAGGCAGCGGCGGCGGCGCCCTCTTCGAGCTCGGCGCCCATTGGGAACTCGACCTCTTCGGTCGGGACGACGAGGGCTTCGTTTTCGGACCGGCGCTGCACGCGTACCTCGCGCCGGAGACCGCGGACAATCCAGTCCGCTTCACAGTCTTCACCGTGGGTCTCGAGAGCGCCTGGTACTTTGGGCGCTGAAGCGGGCGTGTCCTCCACGGTCCGGCGCATCGTGCACCTGGACATGGACGCCTTCTATGCTTCGGTGGAGCAGCGCGACCGCCCAGAGCTGCGCGGGCGTCCCGTGGCGGTGGGCGGCTCACCGGAGAGCCGCAGCGTCGTCTGCGCCGCGTCCTACGAAGCGCGGGCGTTCGGCGTGCGCTCGGCGATGCCTTGCGCCCAGGCGCGGCGACTGTGTCCCGACCTCGTCTTCGTCCGGCCCGACCTGGAAAAATACAGTGCGGTGAGCCGTCAGCTCCACGCGCTCTTCCGCGAGGTCACCGACCGCATCGAGCCCCTCGCGCTGGACGAGGCCTACCTCGACGTCTCCGAGAATCGGCTGGGCGAACGCCTCGCCGGCCGGGTCGCCCAGCACCTCAAGCGCCGTGTGCGCGAGGTCACGGGTCTCCCGGCGTCCGCGGGCGTCGGTCCGAACAAGCTCATCGCGAAGCTCGCGAGCGCCCACGACAAGCCCGATGGACTCTGTGTCGTGCCCCCGGAGCGGGTCCTCGACTTCCTGGCGCCCATGACCGTGGACCGCCTCTGGGGCGTGGGCCCGGTGACGGCGAGTCGGCTCGAGGCCGCGGGTCTTCGCACGGTCCTCGATCTCCGCGAGTGCCCCGTCGAGACGTTGTCCAGCGTGGTCGGCCGCTGGGGGGCGGACCTGCGGCGTCAGGCCTTCGGCGTGGACGAACGCCCGGTCGTCGCGCACCGGGAGCCGCGCAGCCGGGGCGCAGAGACCACGTTGGCCCAGGACACGCGCGCCCTCGAGGTGCTCGGGCCGCTCATCCTGCGCCAGGCGGTCGAGGTGGCCGAAGCCCTGGAGCGGAGCGGACGTTGGGCGCGCACGCTGACGCTCAAGGTTCGCTTCGAGGACTTCGTGACCCGAACGCGGGCGCGCAGCTTCGTCGCACCGTCGAGTGAGGCGGCGCACTTCGCCACCGTGGGCGAGGCGCTCCTGCGCGAGGTCCTCGCCGACGACAACCGTGCCGTGCGCCTCGTCGGTCTGCAGGCGTCACACCTCGTCGAGCCGAGCGCCGAGCGGCAGCTCACCTTCGAGTTCTCTCCGGCGGAAGCCGGGGCCCACGGCTGAGACCCGGTCCCCAGGGAGGAGCACACACGATGGAGCAACGAAGCGCCCGATTCCGCAGGTGGCGTTGGACGGTGTTCTGGACGCTCCTGCTGGGCTACGTCGCGTACTACCTCTGCCGGGCGAACCTGAGCGCCGCGTCGGAGCTCGTCATGGAGACGCTGCAGATCGACCGCGAGTCCTTCGGGTTGATCAGCGCCGTCTCGACCTGGGCCTATGCGGTCGGGAAGTTCACGCACGGCTTCCTCGCCGACCGATTCGGCGGTCGGGTCATGTTTCTGCTCGGTATCTTCGGCGCCGCCGTGTTCTCCGGGGCGTGCGGACTCTTCGGGAGCCTGGGCGCGCTCGTCGGCTTGTGGTCGCTGAACCGGTTCCTCCAGGCCGGGGGCTGGGTCGGCATGGTGCAGGTCTCGGCGCAGTGGTATCGGCGCACCGAGGTCGGCACGGCGATGTCCATGATCAGCCTCAGCTACCTCGTCGGCGACATCGCCGGTCGTGGGCTCGCGGCGACCATCGTGAAGGAGGGTGGCGGCCTCTCCGCGGTCTTCCTGGTGCCGGCCGCCATCACACTCGTCGTCGCGATGGTCTCCGTCTACACACTCAAGCCATCCCCCGAGAGCATCGGCGAACCCGCGCTGAACGCCGAGGAGGCCGGCGAGGCGCGTGACGAGGGCGGCTTCCGCAAGGAGGACCTCAAGCGTCTCCTGAAGAGCCCGGGCTTCATCATGCTGTGTGTGATGAGCATCCTGCTCACGGCCATTCGCCTCGCGTTCCAGGATTGGTCGGCGGCGTACTTCAAGCACCTCGGGGTCGACCTCGCGGGCTCGATGTGGGACTCGGCGATCTTCCCGACCGCGGGCGCGGTGGCGACGCTGCTCGCCGGGGTCGTCAGCGACAGGATGCACGCCGGGCAGCGCGCGCCCATCTGCATCACGCTGCTCCTCGTGCTCACCGGCGGTCTCATCTGTTTTGCGACCATGGACGACATCACGCCCGCCGACGCGCGGATTCTCATGGCCATCTGCGGCTTCGGCCTGCTCGGACCCTACAGCCTGCTGGGTGGGGCGGGCAGCATCGACGTCGGGGGGAGACGCACGGCGGCGGTCGCGGCGGGCCTCGTGGACGGCATCGGATACTTGCTCGGGCCGCTCTTCGGCAGCCTCGGCGTCGCGTCCCTGATTCAGCGCCTCGGCTGGAACGCGGCGTTCGTCGCGCTCGCGTGCGCGTCGCTGGTGAGCGTCGTCGCCGCGTACTTCTTCCTTCGGGCGACACGACCGAAACCGACCACGGCCGCGTCGGTCTGAACCAACGCGTTCAGCGCGGGCGGCGCCGCTCCCGCTGACGCTCTCGCAGGTTCCGCCGCTGCTCCGGGCTCAGGTCGCGCCAGTGGGAGAGGTTCTGGATGAACCGGGCACGCTCTTCGGGCGGCAACTCCATGAGGCGCCGCATGAGCTTCCGCAGGCGTTTGCGCTCCTCCGGCGGCAGGTCGCGATACCGCTCGAAGGTCTCACGCAGCGCCCGGCGCTCCCGAGGGGGCAGGTCGCGGTAGGTCTTCCAGCGTGAGCGGATCTGCTCCCGCTCGCCCTTTGGCAGGGCGTTGAAACGCTGCCAGCGGGCTCGGAGTTCGCTCTGGGTATCTGCAGGCAACTCCTTGAAACGACGCAGCTTTTCCCGAAGCGCGTCGCGTTCCTCCTCCGAGAGTTTCTCCCATCGAGCGGCCCGCTCGGCCGCGGGGGTCGGCGCCGGCTCGTTTTCGGCGCGCGCGCCCAACGGCGCCAGGCACGTCAGCAGCAGGAGTACGTACGTCAGGCGGATTCTCATGGCATCGCCTCCAGCTCATCGAGGTGCGCCACCAGGTCGAAGAGCTCTTCGTCGTCGGCGGCCTCGAGCACGACGGGGTCGAGGCGCGCGACGACGAGGACGTTCGGGTCCGCGGCCCGCGAGCTCGACGTGCTGAGGACATCGAGGTGCTCGACCTCGTCGAGGCTCTCCAGCAGGTCGAGGTGGGCCACCATCTGCAGCTGGTCGTCCGGTGGGTCGACGACCGTGTCGTCCTTCAACAGGTACAGCACAAAGAGCGCGGCCACGGCGCCGAGCCCGACCAGGAACGCGTGTCGATTCGTGAACGGCGGACGGCCCAGCCTCGGCAGGGTGCTGAAGCCGTGGTCGCGGTTGGGCAGCGCGGGGACACGCAGCAGGTCGGCCGGTGGGACCCGAGACTCGTTGTCCTCGGCCCGAAGCCGGCGGAAGCGAAACGAGAAGGACTCGTCGAACGTGGCCGAGGGCTGCGGGGCGTCCAGGTCGAGCAGGGCGTCGAGGCGCGGCTCCAGGACGTCCGGCGCCGCCGCTTCCTCGCGAGTCACCCGTTCTACCAGGCGCTGGGCCTCCAGGCGGTCGAGGAGCCGCTCGTCAAAGCCGGGCCCTGGGACCGGCTGGTCGGCCCCGAGGAGCACCATCAGTCGGCGCTCGAGCTCCTCCGGGGGCGGGCGGCGCAGATCCGCGGTCGTTCGATTGAGCAGGTCGTCGTTCATGGGGTGGCCTCGGTGGGCTGCTCGAGGTGGGGGGCCAGCTCGGCCAACAACGCTCTCCGCGCGCGATTGAGCAGGGACTTGACCGCGGAGACCGAGGTCTCGAGCGCGTCGGCGATCTCCTCGTAGCCGAGACCTTCATCCCGCAGCAGCAGGAGCGCTGCCCGCTGGTTCGGGGGCAGCTTGCACACGGCGGCGCGGACGACCTCTTGCAGGCGCGCGCCGTGGAGCATGTCGTCGGCCGCCGGGTTGCGGTCGTCCACCGGCTCGTGGGCCAGGTCGTCCACACCGACCCGGGGCTGTCGGTACTCGCCGCGCCGGACCTCGTTGAGGCAGTGGTTGGTCGCGACTCGAAAGAGGTAGGCCGCGAAACGTTCGCGTGGTTCGTAACGCTCACGCGCTCTGTACACCTTCAGAAAGACGTCCTGGGCGAGCTCCTCGCCCTTCGCCGGCTCACCGACGAAGCGCACGGTGAACCGGACGAGTGGCCGCTTCCATCGAGAGAAGAGGAGCGTGAACGCGTCGTCGTCCCCGTCTCGAACTCGACACATCAGCGTGGCGTCGTCGTCGAGGTTCATTCCGGGACTCCCGAGGGGGGGGAAGACGCCCCGTCGGCGGGGGCAGGAAGGGCGTCGTCGTCCGGGGCGTCGTCGGCCGGGGCGAAGACCTCCAGGGATTCGGCGAGCTCGAGCTCCATGAGCAGGTCCAGGTTCTCGATGACCTCGGCGTCCGAGGGCGCGGGCGGGCGCGGCGCCGGCTCGGCGAGCAGGAGGACGACGAGAGGGAAGGGAAAAGCCATGGGTCTCGTCTGCTCGAACACACGATCGACGTCAAGGTTGCGCGTAGACCACCGCGTTGAGCCCAAGACGCCAGGTCCACCCGGGCTCTGGAAAGAAGTCGCCCTGCCGAAGTACGCCGGCCTCCGCGCCGAGCTCGACCTCCGTGGGCCCGACGAGGAGCGCCCGGTCGAACCGAAGGCTCGCCTCGTGGCCGTAGAGTCGCGAGCGCCCGATCGGCGAGTCCTGGAGGGCATGCAGGTGGGCGACGGAGAGCTCGACCTCCATGGCCTCGTCGGGGGCGAAGAGGAACTCGACCCCAGGGGCGAGGAGTCCAGCCCCGCCGATCCCCCCCGACACACCGCGGCGGTTTCTGAACGAGGCCGAGAGTCCCGAGTCGAAGAAGACCGAAGGGCGCCGGTACCAGGGCTGGAGCGCGACCCACGCGTTCCACGCGTCCGTATCGTCGGGGTCGGTGCCCGACTGGGCGTGGACAAAGAACGTGCCGAACCAGGTGTCCGCGAGGCGCCGGCGGACCGAGAGGTCCGAGGCGCCGCCCAGGAGCGTCCGGCGTACGGTCTTCTCGCGGGTCAGGACCCGCGCGGGTCGTCGGCGGGTCGCCGGCGTCTCGAGGACCCACCGAGTCGTGGTCTCCAACGTGCCGGAGTCGAGAGCGACCGTGCCCACGAAGGTCCAGGGTCCGCCCGTCCAGGTCAGGTGTCCGCCCCACCACGCCACCCGAGCGCGTCGGCGGATCGACAGGGCGCCGCGGCTCGAGTCGTCGCCGAGGTCCGTGTCCAGGACGGGCGCGGTGCGTCGCCACGTGTCGTCGAAGACCTCGCCGTCGTAGTCAGCGAAGAAGGCGCTGGCGTGCCGAAGAAAGCCCAGCGCGCGCTCCACGGTGACCGTCCAGACGGGCTCGAACTCGGCGTCGAAGTCGGGGCCGACCAGGAAGTACGCCACGGCGAGGCTCCAGGGGCCGGTGTCTACGCCGACCTCCGAGCCGGTGGTCACGTCGTCGAGGATGAGCCCCTCACCGAGGGTCTGTAGACGCCGTCCGCTGCCCAGTCGCAGTCGTGTCGTATCGGCCTCGTCCAAGCTCGGGGTCACCGACAGCCAGGCCGTCCGCAGCAGCCAGGTGGCCGCGGCCTCGTCGGCGAAGCTTCGTTCGTTGCTGGTGATCGCACCGTCCGAGGCCACCTCGAGCTCGCCCGAGTCCAGGCCGAGCTCCAGGCGCCACAGACCGAGCTCCGCCCACGCTGCGTTCAGCGCCAGTCCGAACAGCAAACGCTCGTCGTCCAGTCGCGTCGTTTCGAAGTCGCCGCTCGCCGAAGGGAGGTCGGAGACGACCACGCGCCCGCGTTCGACCCGGCCGCTGGTGCGCGCCGAGGCGTCGATCTCCACGGCTTTCGCCGACGTGACCCCCACGCCCAGGGTCACGCCGACGGCGGCGACTCGAGCGCATCGAGACCAGACCATCGAGGGACAGGGTCCACGGGGAACGCGGCCGATGCAAACCCCGTGAGCGCCTTGAAGAAAGTCCGTCGGCACCGCAACCTCGGGGCAACCCGTGGGTTCCGCTCAGAGAATCCCCGCCGAGGAGAGAGTGATGGCCGTACGTGTTTTCCCTTTGCTCGCGCTGTCGACCGTCATGGCTTTCGGCTGCGAGGGGTCGAAGTCGACGCAGACCGAATCCGAGGACTCGGGGGCGTCGGGCGGAGCCTCTTCGGGGGGAACGCCTGAACCGAGTGGTGGCGGCACACCATCGACCGGCGGCGATTCACCCCCCGGCGGGCCGACGTGGGCCCAGGACATCGCCCCGATCATCCAGGCTCGATGTGCGTCGTGTCATGTCGCCGGAGGCGCCGGTCCCTTCGCCCTCGACACGTTCGAGGCGGCGCGGGACATGGCCCCCACGAGCTTGAACGCCATCGAAGGGGGTCGCATGCCGCCGTGGCAAGCGTCCCCCGACTGCCGCCACTATCCGAGTGAGCGCCTCATGCCCGACGCGGAGAAGGCGCTCTTCCGCGCGTGGGTCGACGGCGGCCTGGCGCGCGGCGAAGGCGAGCCCGTCTTGCCTCAGGCGCAGACCATCGGGCTCGAGCCGGACGTGGTCGGTCGCGTGGGTGAGCCCTACACCCCCGATCCGGCGCGGCCCGACGACTATCGTTGCTTCGCGCTCGACGCCGTCTTCGATGAGGAGACCTGGGTCGTGGGGACGCAGGTGATGCCCGACCAGGTACCGATCGTTCACCACGTGCTCGTGTATGTCGTGCCGCCCGAGCAGCTGGGCACCCTGGAAGCGCTCGAGGCCGAGGACGAGGGTCCCGGGTACAGCTGCTACGGCGGCCCGGGTGTGGGTGGCCTGGGGCCCATGGCCGCGTGGGTGCCCGGCATGCAACCCCAGCGGTCCGAGCCCGGCACCGCACAGGTGATCCCCGCCGGGGCACGGCTCGTCATGCAGCTGCACTACAATACGCTGAACTCACCGGCCGTCCCGGATGAGACGGAGCTTCACCTTCAGACCACGGACGAGCAGCCGTCGTTCTCCATCCGGTCTCGACCGCTCGCGCACCTCGGCATCGACATTCCCGCGGGGGAGGCCGAGGTCGTGCAGGCGCGGGACTTCGTGGAGCGCTCCCGAGAGCCGGTGACGCTGATCGGCGTCGGCGCGCACATGCATGTGCTGGGGGAGTCGATTCGGCTCGACCTCGTCCGCGCGAACGGCGAGAGCACCTGCCTCGTCGACATTCCGAAGTGGGACTTCAATTGGCAGCAGCAGTATGCCTTCGGGCCGGATGCCCACGAGATCGTTCAGCCGGGCGACACCTACCGACTCCGCTGCGTCTACGACAACTCACCGGAGAATCAAGCGGTCGTGAACGGTGAGCGCCTGGAGCCCCGTCGGGTGACCTGGGGTGAAGGCACGACGGACGAGATGTGTCTCTCGTTCATCACCACGCTGGAGCCCTACGGCGGTGCGGGTGCGACGTGCGGAGGCTTCGATGCGTGCCGCATGGGGTGCGAGGATCCGAACGGCCTCGAGTGCGCGCTCACGTGCGGTCAGTCGGACGCGGCCTGCGCCCAATGCATCATGCCCCAGGTCTTCGGTGAGGGCGGCTGCGCGCGGACGCGCTGCGGGGAGACGCTGGCGCCCGCGGGCGGGTGCATTCGCAACTGTGTCGTCGAGGCGGTCACGACCAACGGCGCCATCAGCGACTGCCTCGTCCGGGACTGCCCGGCGGAGTACGCCGCGCTTTCGGTCTGTATGGACGCCGCCATCGAGGCGGGTGCGTGTGACGCCGGACTGAGCGCGTGCGGCATCGAGCGCTGAGCCGGCGCTGGGTGTGTGCGCTGGGTGCGTACACGCTCGCCGCGGCGACAGGCGCTCAGGCCCACGGGCCGGCGGCCTCGGCCCTCGGCGTCGAACACCCTGTCGACGCCACCGGCGGCGTGGTCCGTCTGAGCCTCGGGCTCGCATCCCGGTGGCCGGGGCGTGAGACCCCGGACCGATTCCGTTACCTGTGTCCCGCGGCTTGGGGCGCGGACGAGGCGGCCCCGCCCGTCGCGGTCCTGGACGCGCGTCGGCTCGTTCTGGCGGGCTCCGAGGCAGTCTTCGCCGGCACGGCGGACGGCTGCCAGCTGACGCTCGTCGAGGTGCCGGCATGGCGCGGCCAGACCACGATGGCGGCCATCTCGGGGCCGACCGTGACAATCGTGACGCGGGACCCCGATGGATCGCGGCTCTGGCACTTCGAGCCCGACGAGGACGCCCCCGGTGGCGTCACGCTGACGGCGCGCACGTCGTTTCCGGGCGTGCGCTTCGACACGGCGTGGCGCGGCGCGGACGGCGCGCTGCGCGTGCTCTCGTCGCGCCCTTCGCCGACCCTCTACGGAGACACGCCGGAGTCCGGCCGAGCTCTGCCCCTGGAGGCGTGGGCGCCGCAGTTCCTCGGCGTTCGGTGGCACGACCCGACCGAGGCGGGTCATTGGATCATCGGGGCAGGCATCGACGACGGCGTCGTCGCTCTAGAGACTCGAGATGATGGACGCAGCTTCGTCGAGGTGCTCCGGGGGGAAACCCGGCTCCACGGGCCGGTCGCGTACGCGGACGGTTTCGTCGCGCTCGTCGACGGTCGCTGGCACAGCCGTATCGGCCGCGGCGAGGTGGCCTTCGAAGACCAGGGAGAGCGTCCGTGGACCTGCCTCGACACCGTCGGCGACGGGGTGGTCGTCTGCGAAGCGCGCGCGCTGAGCCGCCTCGAAGGGCCCGCCGCGGAGCCCACCACGCGCCCGTACTTCGCGTTGGAGTCCCTCGTCGGCATCGACACTTCGTGCCTGGACGCGCCGATGCTCGACGTGCCCTGCACCTCGCAGTGGCTCCACTTCGGCGCCGAGAGCGGGCTGGTCTCCCTGGACGCGGGCGTGACGGCCCCCGACGCCTCGTCCGTCCGCCCGTTGCCCCCGGACGCGGGGCACTCGGACGACGCCTCGCCGTCCGGACGACCCGCGGCCGCAGCGCCGGGTGCGTCGTCGTCGGGCTGCACCGTCACCCCGGCTCGACCGGGGGGCCTGCCGCTCGTCGCGTCGACGCTCCTCGTGGTCGTCGTCGCCTTCGGACGGCGGTTGCCCCGCCGGCGTCTCCCGAACCGCTGAGCCGGGACTTTCGATTCGATCCCGGATCAAGTAGTTTCCGGGGCCTTTCGGACGGCCGCACCGTCCCCGGAAGGGAGTGTTCATGGCGCAGAATGTCGGTTCCGAGGGTCCGTCGACGTCGGGGGAGGGTTGGTCTCCCGCTCGGAGCGCGGCGCTGTACCAGATCGACGGATGGGGCGAACCCTACTTCTCCGTCAACGCTCAGGGACACGTCGAGGTTCGTCCCGACCCCCGGTTGGACCGGCAGATCGACCTGTACGAGCTGGTCCACGACCTGAAGGAGCGCGGCCTCGCGATGCCGCTGCTCATTCGTTTCTCGGACATCCTCGCCGACCGGATTCGCCGGCTGAACGAGGCGTTCTCGAAGGCCATCGTCGAGTACGACTACCCCGGGATCTACCAGGGTGTTTACCCGGTCAAGGTCAACCAGCAGCGCCATGTCGTCGAGGAGATCGTCGAGTTCGGGCGCCCATGGAACTACGGCCTCGAGGCGGGCTCGAAGCCGGAACTCCTCATCGCGCTCGCCGCGAGCCAGGACCCGGGCGGGCTGATCATCTGCAACGGCTACAAGGACGAGCAGTACATCGAGACCGCGATCCTGGCGAAGGGCTTCGACAAGAAGGTCGTCATCGTGCTCGAGCGCTTGGAAGAGCTCGACATCGCGTTCAAGGCCTCGGAAAAACTGGGGATTCGCCCCATGCTCGGCGTCCGAAGCAAGCTGTCCGCCAAGGGCGTCGGCCGTTGGGCCGACTCGGCGGGCGACCGCGCGAAGTTCGGACTGACCGCGACGGAGATCGTCGAGGTCGTCGACCGCCTTCAAGAGCGCGGCATGCTCGATTGTCTCCAGCTGCTGCACTTCCACATCGGCAGCCAGATCTCGAGCATTCGGCCGATCAAGACGGCGATGCGTGAGGCCACTCACATCTTCGTCGAGCTCGCCCGGATGGGCGCGCCGATGAAGTACATGGACGTCGGCGGCGGTCTGGCCGTGGACTACGACGGCTCGAAGACCGACTTCCACGCCTCCCGGAACTACGACATCCAAGAGTACGCGTACGACGTCGTGCACTCGATCGGCGAGGCGTGCAAGGACGCGGGCGTGCCGGCGCCGACGATCGTCAGTGAGAGCGGTCGTGCGGTCGTCGCTCACCAATCGGTGCTCATCTTCGAGGTCGTGGGTGTCAGCGAGTTCCCGATCCGGGACCCCGTCGCGCCCCCGCCCGGCAGCAACAAGGTGTTGCGTGACCTGTACGACGCCTGCATGGGCGCGACCGTGTCGAACGTGCAGGAGACCTGGCACGACGCGAGCCAGGCCAAGGAGGAGGCGTTCACCCTCTTCAAGCTCGGCTACCTCACGTTGCGGGAGCGGGCCGAGGTCGAGCGCCTGTTCTGGGCGTGCTGCGGCCGCCTGCTCGACCTGGTGCGCGGCATGAAGCAGGTGCCGGAGGAGCTGCAGGACCTCGAGCGTGTGGTCGCGGCGATCTACTATTGCAACTTCTCGGTCTTCCAGTCCGCCCCGGACAGCTGGGCCATCGACCAGCTCTTCCCGGTGATGCCCATCCATCGGCTCGACGAGATGCCGCGCAAGCGCGCGACGCTGGCCGACCTCACCTGCGACAGCGACGGCTGCATCGACAAGTTCATCGACGTGCAAGACATCAAACACGTCCTCGAGCTGCACAAGTGGGACCCCGCGCAGCCGTACTACCTCGGCATCTTTCTGAACGGCGCGTACCAGGAAATCCTGGGCGACCTGCACAACCTCTTCGGCGACACCAACGCGGTGCACGTCCAGCTCGGTCGCGAGGGCTACCACGTGGCCCACGTGGTCAAGGGGGACAGCATCAGCGAGGTGCTCCACTACGTGCAGTACAACCCTGAAGCCATGGTGGAGAGCGTGCGTCGGCAGGCGGAGCGCGCGCTGCGGAGCGGTCACATCACCTTGCCCCAGGTGCGCATGCTCATCCGCCACTACGAAGACAGCCTCTCGGCCTACACCTACCTCACGGACGACGAATGAACGCCCTCGACATCCCCCAGGCCAACAGCCTCGACCGGATCCGCGACGTGGTCGCCGCCATCGATGCCGGCGAGAAGGCGCACCCCGGGATCGGCAAACGGACCGGTCTCTCGTCTCGCCACGTGGCCTACCATGTCCAGGCCGGACGCGTGCTCGGTTGGGTCGAGGGCAAGAACGGCGAGCTGACGGTCACCTCACACGCGCACAAGCTCCTCGCGACCGCGCCGGGCGAACCTGCCGAGCGCATTCAGATGCGGAGCGCCGTCGAGCGGTCGGCCGTCGTGAAGGCGATCGCCGCACAGCTCCTCGCCCACGACTCGCCCACGGTCGACGGCCTCGCCGGGCGTATCCTCGAGGTCGCGGAGCTCTCGCAGATCACCGCCCGCCGGCGCGCCCAGACCCTGCTCTCCTGGCGCAAGCGGATCGTCGGAGAGCAGCTGGCGCTCCCGCTCTGACCGACTAAGGGGCGTTCGCTTTCCCGGCCGAGGCAGTCAAGCCCGGGCGCCGGGTGTACCGATGACGGGGACATGTCCACCGTCTCGACCGCCAAACCGCACGTCCGACTGGGCGACCTGCTCATTCAGTCCGGCCGAATCACGCAGAGTCAGCTCGAGGAGGCCGTTCGCCTCCAGCAGCGCACAGGAGAGCGGCTCGGCAGCGCGCTCGTGCGGGCCGGGTAAGTCACCGAGGCCGAGCTCACGCTCGCCCTGTCGGGGCAGCTCGGCGTCGCGGCCGCGACGGCCAAGGACCTCGAGGTCGACCCCGAGATCATCAAGTTGCTGCCCGACGAGTTCGTGAAACGATTCGAGGTCGTGCCTGTCCGGCGTGAGGGGCAGGTGCTCACCATCGCATGCGCCACACCCAACAACCTGCGCCTCCAGGACGAGGTGCGGTTCATCACGGGCATGCGCGACATCCGCGCGATCCTCGCAACCGAGATGGCCATCCGACGTGTGATCGAGAAGCACTACTCGACGCACGCGCTCCTCGAGGAGGTCATCCAGAACGGCGGCCTGTACGAGAAGGCGCTGAAGGCCGCGCCGCCCGACGAACGCAAGCCGAAGGAGTCGGACGAGGAGGAAGGCGGCGAGGTCTACCGGCTCAAGGTCGAGAGCGAGAGCCAACCCATCGTGGCGCTCGTGAACTTCTTGCTGATCGAGGCCGTGCGGCGAAGCGCGAGCGACATCCACATCGAACCCTACGAGGAGTCGTTCCGGATTCGCATGCGGATCGACGGCATCCTGCACACGATCCTGAACCCGCCTCTGCGTCTGCATCGCCCCCTGATCAGCCGTGTGAAGATCCTCTCCGGCATGGACATCTCGAAAGTCCGAGTGCCGCAGGACGGGCATATCGGGCTCGAGTACACGGGCGAGGTGCTCCACTACCGCGTGAACACGCTCCCGACCGTGTACGGCGAGAAGTGTGTGATTCGCTTGATGAAAAAGGAGACACACCTCGCCGATCTCGAGCGCCTGGGCATCGACCCGGGTCTGCTCGAACGGCTCAAGCAGACCATCAACCAGCCGCAGGGGCTCGTGCTCGTGACCGGGCCCACGGATTCGGGAAAAACGACGACCGTCCACGCGTGCCTCAACAAGATCAACCGGCCGGAGACGAACGTCGTCACGCTCGAAGACCCCGTCGAGGCCAGCATCCCGGGCATCAACCACGTCCAGATTCACCGCCGCGGCGGGGTGTCGTTCATGGACGGCCTCCGGGCGATTCTGCGCCAGGACCCCGACATCATCTTCCTGGGCGAGATTCGGGACCGCGAGGTCGCGAAGACCGCGATGGAGGCCTCGATGACGGGCCATCTGGTCTTCTCGACCCTCCACACGAACAGCGCGGTCGAGACCCTGACCCGCCTGGACGACATGGAGGTCGAGATGTTCCTCGTCGCCGGGTGCCTGCGGGCGGTCGTCGCCCAGCGGCTGATCCGGCGGGTCTGCCCGCAGTGCAAGGCGCCCACAGAGGCAGACACCCTGGGCCTCGCGGAGCACGGCATTCGCCCCGAGGTCATCGCGAGCGGCCGCTACTTCAAGGGGCGGGGCTGCAATCACTGCATGAACAGCG
>JBMOFP010000144.1:0-15176 GCA_049318805.1 Bradymonadia bacterium | reverse complement strand
TCCTCGGGATCGCGGCCCTTCAGCTCGAGCGCTTTGCCGATGATGGCGTTGTCGACCATGTCGAACGTGTCCACGCGCGCATGGTCGAGCATGCGCTGCCGCTCGTCGGCCCGCGTGTGGAAGCGCCGAAGGTTGCCCACGTAGTCCTTCGCGGCCTCGTCCCGTGAGTGCTCCGCGTCTTCGTCGGGGCGATGACGATGCGTTGCATCGACGAAGGTACGAATCTCCTCGGGCACGAGCATCTGCGACGCGATGGGGTCCGCCATGATGCGCTCCATGCGCGCCTGACCCGGGGTCGAGACCTGCGCGCGTGTGCTGACCTGGCGAGCCGACTCGCGGAAGTCCGTCGCCGCGGTCGCCAGCTTCTTCACGTTGAACTCAATGGGCGAAAGGACACCGTCTCGAGCCGTCGCCGTCTTCAAGCCATTGAGCTTGCTCGCGTCGACGTCGCCCTTCTTCAAACCCATCCGCTGGTCGGCGACGCTGCGGCTGGCCTTGAGCCAGTTTCGCGCGTTCACGCCGTCGATCAGCTCTCCGGTCGAGAGGTCGCCGTTGAAGGCCCGTACCCAGTCGACCGCCGCGCGGGCGTAGCTGTCGAGGGAGGCGCCATAGATGTTCGCGTTGGCGACGATGACCTGGCCCGTCTCACCGTCCGAGGACGAAGGACCGTAACCGAGGGGGCCGTCAGGCTGCTTGTCGTGGATCCAGGCCAGGAAGCTGTACCGAAGGTCACCGAGCTTCTGCCACCGGAACGGATCGAGGTCGCCGGCGTCGTTCCGAACGCCGTCGTCCAGCGTGGCACGGGTGAGGGAAGCGCAGATGCGCTGCATCGCGCCCGGCAGCAGCACGGCCTTCAGCTCGGTGGACAGCGACGCGGTGTACTTACGGCCCGTCGTCGCGAACTCGGCCGCCGGATTGCGCTCGTTGGCCTGCGCGGCCCCCTCGACGAGGCCGAAGTACTCGGGGTGCCGCTTCAGGTAGGCGTCCAGGCCGCGGAACGAGCAGTTGTTCTCGCGGAGCTGGTACATGCCGCCGTGCTGGACGTCGTCCCCCTCGAGAAAGAGGTGGTCTCCGGGCTGCTGCTCGCCGTACTTCGTCAGCTGGTCGGCGATGGTGGCGTCGCTGCGTCCCGTCGCCGCCTTGACCACACTCATCATGGCCGCGTTCCAGTCCTTCATGACCTGGACGTTGGCCGCCGTGAGGTCCTCGGGGAACCCGACCGACAGGTGGTAGACGATGGGCTTGGGCTGCCGGTCCTTGATCGGAATGGGCTTGGACTGGTCGGGCGTACCGTCCGACGCGGTCTCGAAGCTCTGCTGCCAGATGTCGTGAATGTTGGCGAGGAAGTTGCGGTCCTCGTCCCGATTCGTGCCCGTCTCACGGTTGTAGCCCGGACGCTCGGCCCGGAAGAACCCGAAGCGGTCGAGCTGCTCGATGGAGGACTCGCTGCAGTTGATGTCGTCGAAGTAGCCGGGCGCAAAGAGGTTGTCGAGGGCGGTGTACAGCTCGCTGTTGCACTCCATCTCGACGTACGGCAGCGAACACTCGCCGCCATTGACGCGGAAGTCACGGGTGCGGCCCTCGTCCAGGCCACGGATACACACCTCACCGTCCGCGCAGTCGCCGTTGCCGAAACACTCACTGCACTGGCCCTCTACGCAGCCGAGACCGAAGACGCAGTCCGTCGAGGTCTCACACTCCGAGGACGCCTCGGCCCACCCGTTGGCGTCGCGATAGGTGCGCGCGTCCGCGTTGGTGCGACCGAAGATGAAGGAACGGCAGAAGCCCTGGATGCAGCTCGAGGACAGGCCGTCGTTCGGGTACTGCGGGCATTCGTCGTCCGCCTCACAGGCCAGCTCCGGATTCCGTCCACCGACGAGACGCGGCAGCGGGTAGGGGAGCAGCGTCGTGCGCACGCCTTCGAGGCTGTCACCGTCGTTGACGGGCAGGACGTCGTCGTACGGGCGCGGGTCGTACTGCTTCTGGGCGTTTTCGTCGACGCGACGGAAGGAGTGCCGCAGCTTGACCGTGCCGCCGGAGCAGGCGCCGGACTCGCCGTAGAGGTACCAGCAGGAGAAGTCGTCGAGGATCTCCCGGACGTTCGTGAACTCCATGTAGTCGCGCTCGAAGATCGGCTGGTCGGGCGAGTACCGATACGCGTCGTCCCAACGGCCGTCGCTGAGCTGGTCCACGAAGCTGAAGTAGTAGCCGAAGGTCGAATCCGCCGGGCTACCGACCTCGCTCTTGAAGTTGATGGTGATGTAGTCGCGCTCGAACCAGGGGCGGTCCGACGTGTTCGTCGAGATCCGGTTGCTCTGCTCCCCGGTCTGCGCGTTGTAGCCGCGCTCGATGTCGTAGTGCCCGTTGATGTCGAACGCCGCGATCGGCTCGCCCCGATAGCGCGCGCCCGGCTGGGTGTCGTCCTCGTCGATGCCCTCGAAACCCTCATGGGACCGGTAGGCGAGCAGCAGATTCTCGCGGACCTCCCAGACCACCTTCTCGGTGTCGGTCTCGAAGCCAATCATGGCGCCCCAGCTCACGGTGGGGTCGGAGCCGACCACCATCTGGCGGTAGTACCAGGTGCCCTCGAACATCGTCTTGGGCAGGTACTGGGTGTGAATGGTGTTGATGTCCTCCACCGGCTCCGCGCAGCCCTGGGTCAGGCCGAGCACGAGGGTGATGAAGAGCAGCGCGCGGGTCATGGCGTTCGATCCCTGCAGTCGTTTCGTGTTCATTTTCACTTCCCCACATCCATGAGGGACCGCAGGAAGCGGAAGTCCTGGATTGCGCCCACGTAGAACTCGAGGACCTCGTCCGCTTCTCGGAACTCCTCGATCAGCGCGTCGCTCGGGTTGTCGTCCTCGTCGTATCTCTCCTTCGTATCGACCCACAGGGCGGCCGCATCGGCGGCGCGCCGCAAGAGCTCGACCGACATGGAGCGGCCGTCCTCGGTCTGGAACGCGCGGAAGAGCTCGCCCGTCTTGGGGTTCTCGAACTCGACGACGTCGGCGTTGGCATTGCGAGGGTCGACGACCCGCTCGTTGCCGCTGCCGACGGCATCGATCGCGAGGTACTGGTAGAAATCGAGCCGGTCGTCGACGCCGCGGCTGGCGAGCTGGGCCGCGAAGAAGAAGGCGTTGGTGCCCAGGTCGTAAGGCAGGTAGGTCCAGATTTCCGTGGAACTCGTGTTTCCGAACCCGGCCGATTCGGGCGGCGGAAGGTTCGGATTCACGGCCGCGAAGTCGAAGAATCGCGGGTACCGCAGCTCACGCTCGCCCGCCTCGTTTTCGACGATCCGCGTGTGGAACGGGCGGGAGGCGAACGCATCGCCGAAGCCGGCGTTCTCTCCCAGGCTCGCCCAGCGCAGGTAGCCGAAGGATCCATTGAAGACGCTGTTCACGAGGCTGACCATGCCCTCGGAGAAGACGTCGTAGTAGCCGAACCCGACTGGGTGAGGTCCCTCGAGCGAGGCGAGGAACGAGCCCGGGATCTGGGAGTAGTTGAAGCCGGGCAGCATGAGCGAAATGAGGAGCTGCTGCTTCTCGTAGAAGGTGCCGATGAACTCGATCTTGGTGTTGTAGTCATCGGACAACGACAGGAACTGATTGCGCCCGACGCCCTGAGGGACCTCGTAGAACCGGTTGTCCGCCTGGCAATCCCGGAAGCCGTTGAAGTCGAGGAAGGTGTCGGCCGGCAGGAACTTGAACTCGGGGTTCAGCCCACCGGTGAGCTGGAGACGACACGTGGGCCCCGGCGTGGGTGTTCCGATGACCTGGAGGATGAAGTCCGAACCCATCATCGCCGCGCGCAGGAGGTCCTCCGCCACGTCGAGCGTCTCGCCGTCCCGGTTGGTGTACTGCTGCAGGAACGAGTACGCGGGGAAGGGGTACTCGAGGTAAGGGGCGAGGCGGTCGATGCGTCCGAAGAAGCCGTTGATGAACTCGCTCTCGTCGCGACCGCGCCGGAAGTTCGAGAAGAAGTAGAAATTCCAGAAACGCTGAATCGCCGACTTCACCGTCTCTTCGTAGCTGGGGCCTTCGTCCCAGGTGCGGCAGCGAGGCTCGACGCCGTTGTAGTAATCGAAGCAGTAGAAGTAGGGCACGCTCCGGTCGATCCAGTAGTCCTTGGCGGTGCGCGTCGGGTTCTCGGCGTAGAGCTGACCGTTCTCGCGGATGCCGCGGCGAAGGTCCTCGAGCGCCTGGTCGGCAGGCACGTCCTCGCGGCGCGTGAGGTTCGCGGGGTCGCCGCCGAGCAGCTCCGGGATCTTGGAGAAGTCATCGAACTCGAGGTGCATGTCGAGTCGGCCGGGCACGGGCACGTCATCCTCGAATCGCTCGACCATGCCGCCGTATGCGAACTTGATGGCCGCCTGGTCGTACTTGCCCAGGCCCTGGAAGTCCGTGTTGAACCGCGCGCCGTAGTCCATGATCGAGGTGTAGCGATACTCGGGCTGCAGCTCGGCATCCCGCTCCTCATCCGTGTCGAAGCGCTCCTGAATGTCCCAGAAGTCGTCGAAGTAGTTCAGTGCGTCGGCCGAAGCGCGGAAGTTGTGGGTCATACCGACGGTGTGGCCAATCTCGTGCAACATGACGCCGCGGAAGATCTCTTCTCGGAGCAGCCGATAGACCTCCTGCGGGTCCCGATCCTTCAGCGACAGCGCGCGACCGTAGACCGCGTCGTCGATGAACTCGGGCATCGTGATGTTGCGCTCCATGTAGAACTGGGAGCGCTTGCGCATGTGTTCGGAGATGGCGCGCGGATTGACCGTGAGGTCGACGAGGACCTCGAGCATCTCGGCGGGCATCTCTTCGCCCGGGTGGTCCGCGGCGCTCCAACCAAAGACACGCTCGAGCAAGAGGACGGTCGCCTTGGGGACCATGCGCTCGCGCAGGACCGGGTCGTCGAGGAGTCGCTGCTTGAGAACGGCGCGTACATCACCCCGCTCGTCGCCGGCGAAAAACGGATCGTTGGGGGACTTGACCCGGGCGCGGTCGGCCATGTCCTTCGTGACCCGCGACAGGTCGATCTCGCCCGCTTCGAAGCGGGTGTGCTCCGGATTGGCCTGGGTGTACGGAGAGAACCGGCGCTTCAGCTCAGACCGGAGCTCCTGGGTCACCTCGACGGGCTCGTCCGCGCGAGACTTGTTCCGCAGCTCTGCCCAGTCGGAGATGGTCTTGCCCGAGGTGATCGGGAGATAGAGGTCGCTGTAGTCGTCGGCGAGGTCGCCGTTGATGAAGCGCACCATGTCCATGGACGCCCGCGCGTAGCTGTCGATCGCGGCCCCGTAGACGTAGGCGTTGCCGCTCAGGATGCGGCCCGTCTGCGCGTCGGGACCCGACGGGCCGAAGCCCAGCGGCCCCGAAGGCTGGTTCTCGTTGACCCAGTACACGAAGCTGTACTTGGCATCGCCAATCTGCTGCCAACGGAAGCGCTCGAGACCCCGATCACGGCTCTCGCTCTCGAGGGCGGCGCAGACCCGGGCCAGGTTGCCCGGCAGAATGCCGAGCTCGTCCGTCAGGCCGTCGACCACGTCCTGGAGCTGCGGCACGCGCTTCAGATAGGCTTCGATGACGCTCTTGCGGCAGTCGTTGTCCTTGATGCGATAGACCGTGTTCTCACCGTTCGGATCGGTGCTGGCAATCTCCGCACGGAGCGCGTCCGCCGAGATGCCCTTCGCCGACGCGAGCGCGTTGGTGAAGACCTCATCCCAGTCCTGGGAGATCTTCGCAGCCGTCTCCTTGAGGTCCTCGGGGAACCCGACGTTCAGGTAATAAACGATGGGCCGCACCTTGCGCGCCGACACGGGGATCCGTACGGGCTGGCCCTTCGAATCCTTCTTCACGAGCGGCTTGCCGGCCGCGTCGCGCTTGATGGTCCGGCCATCGGACTCGAGGTCCCACTCGTAGTACTGCTCCCAGACCTTGTGCTGGTTGGCGTAGAAGTTGCGCAGCTCGTCGTGGCCGCTGGCCACGCGACGGTCGTTCGCAAAACGCTCCGTCCGGAAGAATCCGAAGCGATTCATGCCCGGTGCGGCGACCGGCTGGCAGTCGGCCGCGGTGTACCGCGGCGCAAGCTGCGCGAGCGTTTCGTCGGTGCACTCGATGTCGATGTACTCCGCGCCGCCCTGGCCGTCCGGGACCGACACGGTCACGTAGGACATCACGCGGCCGTCGTCGTCGCGCAGGACCTCGCGGTCGAAGTGACGGCGCGGCTCGAACTGCGCCTCGTCTTCGGGATTGATGCGCACGAAGGAGTGCCGCACCTTGATCTCGCCGCTGCCGCACGGGTTCCGTGTGTTGGTCGTCGAGCGGAATGCGCCGAACTCGAAGAAGCACGTCTCGCCGCCGTCCGAGACCAGGTAGGACGTGACGAAGCTGATGACGCCATCCTCGACGTCCACCTGGAGATGGTCGGGGTTGTCGCGCTCGTACTCGGGCACGAAGTAGCTGTTCGCCGAGAAGGCCTCGAAGAGCCCGGAGAAGTCGACGGGGCCCCATCCCGAGAGTGAGCCCCAGTCAGGACGCAGGTACTTCTGCTCCCACCACGGGCGATCGGAGGTGTTCTCGTTGAGTACGTTGCTCTGCGAGCCCGATGAACCGTTGTAGTCGCGAACGATGTCGAACCGGTCGGTCTGCATCGCTCCGACGACGTCGCCCGCGAAAACCGCGCCGGGCATCGTATCCGTCTCGTCCAGCCCCTCGATCGCCTCGTGGGTGCGCCGGATCAGGATGTCGCCCTCGTAGAGTTCGAAGCGGACCTTCTCGAGCTTGCCCTCGAGGCCCACGAACCCGATCTGGAGGTCGGGCGGCACATCGACCACCGTCTGCCGGTAGTACCACTCGCCGTCCAGCGCGCTCTTCTCGATGTAGCCCGGCTGGACCCGGTTGATGTCCTTGACCTCTTCGCTGCACGCGGGCAGCAGGACGACCCCTGGAAGGGCGGCGGCAAGCCACGATCGTCGCATGTTCATCATTCCCTGTTGCCTCTCGTTCGGCTCGGCACTCGACGATGGAATTTCTGGACCCCGTGCGTCGGTTGACGCACGGGCCTCGGTTTGTCGCGAAGCAAGGTACGTGCCCGGATTTTCGAGCGGGTCTTGCGCCCGAAGTGGCCGGAACACAAGGCCCATCCGGGCCGTGCGTTTTCTCACACGTGGCCGGCGCGGAGTTCCTGGTCGAGCCAGTCCGCGAGCGGACGGAAGACGTCCGACTCGGCGCGCTCGCTGATGAAGAGGTCGGCGTGGGCCATCCGAGCCGAGCCGTCGCCGGCGACGACGACGCTCCGCCCGCTGGCCGGTGTACCCACCAATCGGTCACCGGAGCGGACGGTCTCCGGAGGCACAATCCCGTCGGCGTTGGCGATGATCGTCAGGAGGGGCAACCTGATCCCGCGCGCGTCTTCACTGAGATTGCGGCCGTCCAGGACGAGGTCGCGCGACCGCACCCACCGCGCGATCTCGGCATTGATGCGCGGCACGGGATCGTCGACGGTGTTGACCAGCGACTCCGGGCGGCTGATGTCACACAGCGCCGGGTTCAGGTAGAGGTCGAGCAGGCCCGGAATCTTGGCCAGCAACGGTAGGGCCGCGCGCGCGATCGTTCGGGTGCCCCGGATGGACAGGGCGCCGGCCGGGGCGCGCGCCAGCGCGGACACGATCGGGTGGACGGTGTCCCACCGCAGAGGCCCGCCGAGGTTGACGAGCCGGGCGACCTCGGGCCTCGGCCGCCACGCGGCGTGCATGAACATATAGGTGGCGCCGAGGCTGCACCCGACGACCGTCAGTCCCCGCGGGGCTCCCGCGGTCGCGAGACCGGGAATCGCCGACACAGCGGCGTCCAGATCGGTCAGGGCCACGTCCGACATGCCGAAGGCGCGATGCCCCGTCGTCGTGTGGGCCGCACCCTGGCCCCGCAGGTCGAGGCAGAAGACCTCGTAGCCCCGGTCGGCGAGGTAGGGCGCAAGCGGTCGGCCCGTCGGGTGATAGCCGAGGATGTAGCTGTTCATCGCGAAGCCCGGGACGATCACGACCGGGTCCGCGCCGGGGCGCAAGGCACTGCGTCGGCGGTACCGGTGGAGGGCGATTCGCCACCCCGTCCCGGAGTCGACGAAGTAGGTGCGCTTCTCCAGCATGTCGAGGTTCTGCCGCACGTCGTGCTCCTGTGGCGCGTTTGGTGGCCAGATAGCACGGCCCGAGGCTTGCAGGCGAGCGCGTCGCGGAGGTCGCCATGCACACCCACGACACGGACGTTTACGAGCGGGTCCTGCGCATCTTGCGTGTCGACTTCGCACGCGAGCCGAGCCTGCTCGTGCCCCAGGCGACCCTGCGCGGCACTCTGATGATGGACAGCCTGGATCTGGTCGATCTGGTGTTCTTCCTGCAAAGAGAGTTCGGCTTGGAGGCACGTATGGAGGATTACCGGGAGATCCGGAGCCTCGATGGCCTCGTCAAGTTCGTCTCGAGCCATGCGCCCGGCGGACGCGCGTCCGAGGCCTCTCCCGGGATCGCCTGATCGGCAGGATGACCCTTCCGCGGTGTCCTGTTAGTCTCGGAACGATGCAAACGGGTCATGTGGTCTCTGGGCGCTATCGCCTCGACGATTTGCTCGGCGAGGGCGGGATCGGACGGGTGTATCGCGCCTGGGACGCCGAGGCCGGTATCACGGTCGCGCTGAAGTGCCTCCGACCCGAGTTCGCCCGCGACGCTCGGATTCGGCGACGATTCATGCGGGAGGCGCGTGCGGTCGCCCGCCTGAGTCATCCCAACATCGTTCGGTTGCTCGACTACGGTGAGGACCAGGACGGCATCGCCTTTCTCGTCATGGAGTTGCTCGATGGGCAACCCCTTTCCGAGCATCGCGAGCAGGGCTTGCACCTCGACGCGCTGCTCACGATCGTCGACCAGATGCTGGCCGCCCTGGCCTACGCCCACGCACGTGGGGTCGTCCATCGGGACGTGAAGCCCGAGAACCTGCTCGTGAACTTCGCGGACCCGCGGCACCCGTCCGCCAAGCTGCTGGACTTCGGTTTCGCGCGGGTCGAGGACGACCAGGACACGCGGCTGACGCAGATTCAGGGCGACGCCTTCGGGACGCCTCTCTACATGGCGCCCGAGCAGGCCTCGGCGAAGGGCTCGGTCGGTCCCGCCACGGACCTCTACGCCGTGGGCATCGTGCTCTTCGAATTCCTGTCCGGTGCCCCCCCCTTCACGGGGGCACATGGGATGGCCGTGGCGCTCAAGCACGTCATGGAGCCTGTCCCGCCGCTGGTGCCGCGCGTCGGTCTCAGCGTTCCGCTCGGGCTCGACGCCGTCGTGATGCGCTGTCTGGAGAAGGACCCGGTTCAACGACCGAACAGCGCGGCCGAGCTGCGGCGCGCGCTGTCTCCGTTCCGTCGTGAGTCCGCGCCCCTGGACGACGACGCGGAAGGCGGCGACGACGCCTTCGACGCGACACTGGCGGCGATGCCGGTCCCCGGTCACCTCTTCGGCATCACGCCCTTCGAGGCGGCCCCGCTCTCGGACGCGACCATCTTGCCGCTCCAGACCCCAGGCGTCCGCCCCCCCGGACTCGGGGCGCAGCAGGTCGCCGCGGGGGGTCGCCCGGGGGTCGGGCAGGGCCGCGACGCCCTGGACGCCGTGCTCGCGGCGGCACCGGCCGAGGCGGCGCTGGTCGGTCGTGACGACCAGCTCCTCTGGCTCTGGGCCAGGGCGAGCGAGGTCTGCGCGGACGCCGTCACCCGCTTCGCGTTTGTGCATGGCGCACCCGGCATGGGCCGCCGCCGAGTCGTGCAGTGGCTCAGGGACCAGCTCGCCGAGGGCGGGTGGATGCTCCAGATTTCGAGTGGAGCGGGCCACGACGCATCGGGCGCCGAGGACCTGCGGGCCGTCGTCGCCGCCCTCTTCGATGGCCTCCCCAACGAACGTGTGCAGGCCGAAGCGCGCATTCTCGAGCGCCTGACACGGTTCGCCCGATGCGCCTCGCCGTCCCCGCCGCCCGACGCCGCGCAGGTCCAGACGCTCTCGACCGCGCTGGCGACCTGGTGGACTGGGGGCGCAAGGGACGGGGACGAAGGCCTTCGCGACCGTGCGGACTCGGCGTATGCCCGAGTCCTCGAGGTCATGCTCATCGCGGGTCGCGACCGCCCGATGTTGCTCGCCATCGACTCCCTCGAGCAGATCGGACCGGAGACCTCGGGGTTCCTGAGCTGGCTCGCGCGAGCGGCGCTCCGTCTGCCCGTCCCACTTCTGGTCGTTGCCGGCTACGACGCCGACGAACGCGGGCGTGCGACTCGATCCGAGGTCGCGACCCTCGTGCAGTCCCTGAGCGCAGTCGGGTCACCTACGGTCGATGCGATCGGGCTCTCCCCCCTGGGACCCGGCGCCGTCGCGGAGATCGTCGCGCCCATCGGCCGACTCGAGGCGTCCCTGGCGGAGGCGCTCGCGCGTCGGACGCGCGGCAATCCGTTTTTCGCCCGGGAGCTGGTGCTGTATCTGTTGCAAACCGGGGAGCTCGAGGTGGCGGGGGGCGAGGTCCGGGTCGGTCGAACCGCGACGCCGGCCCAGTGGCCGCAGGCCATCGCCGACACCCTCCTGGCCCGGACCGATCTCACGCTCAGAGCCCTGGACGATCCGGAGACCACGGCCCGAGTTCTCGAAGCCGCAACGCTCCTGGGAGAGTCCTTCGAGTACGACCTCCTGATGCCTTTCCTCGGGCGCGCGGTCGGGAGCAGCCCCCGCGTGGAGCGAGCGGTCGAAGCCCTGGTGCAAGCGGGGATCTTCGGAGAGTCACGGGCGTCGGATGCGGACCGCCTGCACTTCGTGCACGGGATCCTCCGCACGGCGTTGCAGACCCGGCTCGATGCGCGCGACGACTGGCGCGCACTGCACCGGGTCGCCGCGGAGACCCTGGCGCAACACACGCGCTCGTCGCCGGGTCCGCTCGCGGCCGACATCGCTCAGCACTACGCGGCCGGAGGCCTCCCCATCGAGGCGGCGCGCTGGTATGGCGTGGCCGCGCGTCACCTCCGCGACCGTGGACACGCCGCCGAGGCCTGCGGGCTCTTGGAACGCGGCGACACGCTGCTCGACGGCCAAGTGGGTCATGAGGTCGAGCTCGTCCGCGCCCACGGTTGGCTGGACCTCGGAGAGCTCGAGTTGACGCGAGCCGAGGTCGCTCGCGCCCGCGCCCTGGCAACCCGGGTGTACAACTGGGCGAAGCAGGGCGGCGAGAGCGCGCTCGAGGGCCGGGCGCTACTGCTGATCAGTGATCTGCTCCGTCGCTCTGGGCAGTCTCAAGACGCGGCGCGCGGCTATGCGCAGGCCAGGGTCGCCTTCGAGCGGGCGGGGGACGCGCAGGGGTACGCCCGCGCGCTGTTGGGCACGGCCGTGGTCGAACGTGTCCTCGGTCGACTGGACGAGGCATTTCATGCGTTCGAGCTCGCCCGCGCGGCGATGGAGCACGCCGGTGACCCCCTCGGCGTCGCCCGAGCGTGGCGTGGCCAGGGTGAGTTGGCCCTACGGCGCAATGACCTTCCGACCGCACGGGACCGGCTCGAGCGGGCCCGCCAGGGCTACGCGGCGCGTGGCGACCAGCCCGGCCTCGTTTTCACCCAATGGCTCCTCGGCGAGACCCACCGCCTGCTCGGTCAGTTCGACGTCGCGGCGTCCTACTTCGACGGCTCACGCCGCTTGGGCTCGAGCCTGCGTGACGACGCGTCGGTCGCACGCGCGAGCCTGAGCCTCGCGCGGCTCTTTCGAGACCGGGGCCTCTGGCCGGACGCCGAGGCCAACTTCGACCACGCGGCGCAGGCTTTCGAGCAAGCGGGCGACCGCGCGCGCCTGGCCGCCGCACGCGCCGAGCTCGGCCTCGGCGCCGCGGGCCAACGACGATTCGATGTGGCCGAGCGCCACCTCACGCTGGCCCGCCAGAGCCTGACTTCGAGCGGCACCGCCGACTCGGACCGACTCGCCGCCATCCTCGCCGCCCTGGCTTGGGTCGCCGCTGAGCAAGGGGACGAGGTGCGCTGCGACGCCGAGTTGACCGCGGCGTGGGCCATCGACACTCAGCGCTCCGTGCTGGATCCGGACTATGCGCGTGCCCTGGAAGGGGTCGCGGAGGTCGATACGTACCTCGGGCGTCGCACACGCGCGCTCTTGCTCCTCGAGCGGTCGGGGGCGATCCTCCGAGCGCTCGGGCACGCACCCGAGGCCGACCGCATCGAGCGCAAACGCGCCCTGCTCGGTACGATGAACCCCCGATGACCCTCGTTGGCTCCCAGTTCGCAGGTCGCTACCGAGTCCGGGAGATGCTGGGCCGGGGCGGTACCGGCACGGTGCACGCCGCGCTCGACACACTGACCGGCCGCGAGGTGGCCCTCAAGGTGCTCCGACCGGAGTACGCGCTGGACGCGCGCCTGCGTCGCCGACTGCGGCGCGAGGCCCGCGCAGTCGCCCGCCTCGAGCACCCGAACATCGTTCGCCTGTACGACCTGGGTGAGCTCAACGATGGGTCGCCGTTCCTCGTGATGGAACGCGTCGCTGGGGTGCCCTTCGAGCGGTACGTCGCCGAGCATCGCCTTTGGTCGTGCCTGGCGCCCCTCTTCGACCAGATCCTTCAGGCGCTCGCCTTCGCGCACGCGCGCGGCGTGGTCCATCGGGACCTGAAGCCGCAGAACGTCGTGGTGACCTTCGACTCCGCCGGGGCCGAGGTCATGAAGCTGCTGGACTTCGGCTTCGCACGCGTCGAAGACGACAGCGACGACCAACTGACGGGGACGGCGCGCGAGGTCTTCGGCACCCCCATCTACATGAGCCCCGAGCAAGCGACCGGGGAGCTCGAGCTCGGCCCGGCAGCGGACCTGTATTCGGTCGGCGTGATGCTTTGGGAGGCCGTGTGTGGGCAGCCACCGTTCGACGGGGGCTCGGGGACAGCGACCGTCGTGGCCCACCTGACGACCCCCTTGCCGCCGTTCGAGCCGCTGTCCGAGGTCTCGGCGCCGCAGGGCCTCGGCGCGCTCGTCGCGACGCTTCTGGAGAAGGAACCGACGCGCCGGGAGTCGTCCGCCGCGGCCTTTCGTCGCGCGCTCGCCCTGTTGCAGTCCCTCGACCCGTTCGGCGGGGATGAGCGCGAAGGGTTCGGGGACGACGACACGGTCACCCACGCGCAGGCCTTCGGGCCGGTGTACCCGCCGCCGGTCTTCGAGCGTTCCCAAACGGACGTCTCGGTCTCGACCCTTGCCGAACCCCAGGTCTCGAGAGGCCCGGACGCGGTGCGGCGCGTGGCCGACGAGGTCCCTGTGGTCGGTCGCGAGGCGCTCCAGCGTTGGCTTTGGGAGCGCTCCGTCGACACGTGTCGGGCCGGCCGCCCACACATCGTGATCCTGGACGGGACCGTGGGTTCGGGCGCGAGCCGGCTCGCGACGTGGCTCGCGAGGACGCTGGACGAGGGCGGGTGGATGCACGCCCTCAGCGGGCGGTTTCGGGTCGGGACGACCGACGGGGGCCTTCGAGAGATCGTCCGCGCCGCGCTCTCGTTGCCGGCGCGTCCGGCCGAGGGCACGTCTTTCGATGCGCTGCGACTCGCTCTGAACGACCTCGGCGTCCCCGCTGCGCTGGACGCGAGACCGCTGCATGCGTGGCTTTGGCCTACTCCCGGGCGCGCGGGCTCGCCCGCCGCGGCCGCCCGCGGCATCGACCAGGTCGCGCGCGCGCTGGCCCGTCGAAGGCCACTCTACATTCGCCTGGACGACGTGCAGCACGCCGACGCGGACGGTTTTGTGCTCTTCGACGGTATCGTTCGAAGCCTCGCCGCCGAGCCGGCGCCCATCCTCGTGGTGGCGACCCGACGCACGGACGCGCCGCTGGCGAGCACGCCCGCGCGGGACGCGATGATGGCGTTTCTTCAGCGACATCACGAGTCCATCGAGATGCGCGAGGTGCCTCGCCTGGACGAGCGGTCGGCGGCCGCGTTGGTCGCGAGCGCGGCCCCCCTGGACGATGCGGCCGTTGCCTTCGTGACGGCCGCCGCGCGCGGGAACCCGATGCTGCTGCTCGAGAGCGTGCGTTATCTCGTGGAGACCGGCGGGCTCGTCGCCGTGGGCCCGACCCTGAGGCTCGCGCAGCCGCCCCCCATGCTGCCGCGAGGCCCCGTGGAGTTGATGCGGTCGAGGGTCTTCGCGGCGTTGCGCAACACCGATCCGGAGCACACCGAGCTCGCGGAGCGGCTCGCGCTGCTCGGCGGGACCTTTCCTTTCGGCCTCGCGGAGAACCTGTCGCGTCGTTTCGGCATGGACGCGGTGCGGCTCGACATGGGGCTCGAGGCCCTCGTTCGACTCGGCATCCTGGCCGAGGAGGGCCCGGACGCCTACGCGTTCCAGAACGAACTCCTGCGCGAGGCGCTGGTCGAGGAGCTGGAAGGCCGACCGGACGGGCCGGGCGCCCACGCGCGCGTCGCCGAGACCCTCGAGAGCTGGCACGGCGACCGGCCTGGCCCCTACGCCGCGCCCATCGGGCGCCACTGGCGCGCCGCGGGTGTCTTCTCGCGCGCTGCCGAGGCGTACCTGCGCGCCGCCCGCGATGCGCGTCGTCAGGGGCTCGGCACCGCCGCGCTTGCACACTTGCAGGAGGCGGAGCGTCTTCTCGACGAGGGCGGCGGTGACACGGCTGCGGGCACCGCGACGCTCACGCGGGTCTGGTACGCGCTCGCCGAGCTCGGCCTCGACGCCGGCGACCACGAGCGCGCGGCTCGGCTCGCGGAGCGCATCGAGAACTCGGCCCGCATCGCCGGAGACCGTGTGGCGTTGGCCTCGGCCCTGCATCTGCGAGGGGAGTCGGAGCTGGCCGCGGGCCGTTGGGCGGCCGCCGAGAAGCTCCTCAATGACGCGCTCGAGATCCTGCCGCCCGGGGGCGAGGCCACCGCCCGGGCACGCACGTTGTTTGCCCACGGGCGCTCAGCCCTGGCCAGCGGTCACGCCGACCTGGCGCGAGCGCGCTTCAGCGCCGCGGCCGAGGCCTACGCGCGAGACGACGACGCCAGCGGCCTCGCCGCGTGCCATCGCGCGGTCGGAGAGCTGTACCTCCGGCTCGGCGACCGCCCCGGGGCGCTGCACGCGTTCATCGAGGCCGCGCGCAACGCCGAGCGCGCCTCGGACTTTCGAATGCTGGGTCAGTCGTCATGGCG